>CAZXKN010000138.1:0-18846 GCA_964641815.1 uncultured Gemmatimonadaceae bacterium
GTTGCGCAAAACCCCGGCCGCGACGCGCAACAGCCGCGAGCGCTCGCTCCAGGGTCGGCGCCGCCAATCCTGGAACGCGTGGTCCGACTGATCGAGGATTGCGTCCAGCTCGCGCCGGCTCGTTTCGGCGAATGACTCGAGGACGTCGCCGGTGGCGGGGTTGATGGACTGGATGGTGGAGGCCCGCGCCGGCTTGCGGGTACGGGAACGGGAACGGGACGTGGGCTTCGTGGTCGTCATCAGCTGCTCCTCAAGGGTAACCCTCCACTCAATAAACTACGTACACCGATGCCGTCACGAGGTACCGATGCGTCGACCAGCGCCGCCGGTATATTCGCCCACCGTGCACCGTCTCGAAGGCCTCGCCAAGCTCACCGGCCGGGAACGCTACGTCGATGATCTGCCGCTCGAGGGGTTCCTCTGGGGGGCGACGGTACGCAGCCCGGCGCCGCGCGGCCGCATCACCGCCATCCGTTTCGATCCTGCCATCGACTGGTCGCAGTTCACGATCGTGGACTCCCGGGACGTGCCCGGGCCCAATATCATCGCGCTGATCGAAGCGGATCAGCCGGTGCTCGCCTCCGGATACGTGCGCCACGTCCACGAGGCGGTCGTGCTGCTGGCGCATCCCGATCGCGCGGCGCTGCGGCGCGCCGCGGCGGCGGTGCAGATCGACGTCGCCCCCGAGCCCGCAGTCTTCGATTTCCGCGTCGCGCCGCGGCCCGATCAGATCCAGTACGGCGCCGACAACGTCCTCAAGCACCTGCATATCTCCAAAGGAGACGTGGAGCGCGCCCTCGCCGGGTCGCCGATCGTGGTCGCGGGGGTCTACGAGACCGGCGCGCAGGAGCACGTCTATCTCGAGCCGCAGGGGATGATCGCGGCGCTCGAGGGAGACGTCCTTACGGTCCGCGGCTCGATGCAGTGTCCCTACTACATCCTGAAAGCGCTGCGCCACGCCCTCGGCCGCGACGCGGCGCGCTTGCGCGTGATCCAGAGCCCGACCGGCGGGGGGTTCGGCGGCAAGGAGGAGTACCCCTCGACCATCGCCCTGCACGCCGCGCTCCTGGCGCTGAAGAGCGGCAAGCCGGTGAAGATCGTGTACGACCGCGGCGAGGACATGGCCGCGACGACGAAGCGGCATCCGGCGCTGGTGCGCCACCGCACCGGCGTGACTCCCGATGGGCGGCTCCTGGCGCAGGACATCGAGGTCGTGATGGACGGCGGCGCGTACGTGACGCTGTCGCCCGTGGTGCTGTCGCGCGGGATCATTCATGCCGCCGGACCCTACGCCTGCGACCACGTCCGCATCGCTGGCCGCGCGATGTTCACCAATGCGGTGCCGTTCGGGGCGTTCCGCGGGTTCGGGGCGCCGCAGACGCACTTCGCCAACGAACGGCACATGGACCGGATCGCCGCGCGGCTGGGTCTCGATCCCGCCGAGCTGCGCCGCCGCAACCTGCTGCGCGACGCGGAGTCGACGGCGACCGGTCAGGTGATCCGCGACGGCACCGACCGCCGCGCCGTGTTGGAACACGCGCTCACCCTGGCCGATTACGACAACAAGCGCGCCGCACACGTCCGGCACAACGTCTCCAGCACGGCCACGCGCCGCGGGATCGGCGTTGCCACTTTTCATCACGGCGCAGGATTCACCGGCTCGGGCGAGGTGATGCTCGCCTCGCGCCTCGACGTCGCAGGGCTCGCCGACGGTTCGATCGAGATCCGCTCGGCGAACATCGAAATGGGCCAGGGGACGCTCACCGTGTTCACCGCCCTGGCCGCGCAACGGCTGGGACTCGATCCCGTGCACATCCGCATCGCGGAGGCGGATACGGCCCGTGTTCCCAACAGCGGCCCGACGGTGGCGTCGCGCACGGCCATGGTCGTCGGCCGGCTGGTGGAACGAGCCTGCGACGATCTACGCCACCGCCTCGACGTGGCCGAAGCCACGGGAAATGCGCTGCGGAGGGCGTTGCGCGGCTGGCACGAGCAGCACCCCGGCGCCGAGCTCGTCGGGCAGGCGCAGTACGAACCGCCACCCGGTGTCGTGTGGGACGATGTCCACTACCACGGCGATGCGTACGGGACATTCGGCTGGGGCGCGTATGTCGCCGAGGTGGAGGTCGACCTGCGGACCTACGAGACGCGCGTCATCGACTTCGTGGCGGTCCAGGACGTGGGGCAGGTGCTGCACGACGTGCTGGCCCGAGGACAGGTGCAGGGCGGTGTGGCGCAGGCGATCGGGTGGGCGTTGCTCGAGGACTGCCGCTGGAAAGACGGCGCGATGGTCAACGCCCAGTTGACCAACTACCTGATCCCGACGAGCGACGACCTGCCGCACATCCGGGTCGCATTCCTCGAGACGCCGTACGCCTATGGCGCGCAGGGGGCGAAGGGGTTGGGCGAGCTGCCGATGGACGGTCCGGCCCCTGCGATCGTGAACGCCGTTGCCGCGGCGACCGGGGCGGATCCGTGCGTGATTCCGCTGACGCCGGAGCGCTTGATGCAAATGATCGAATGGAGAATGCAGAATGCAGAATTGAAAGCGCAGGATTGATGAGCGCCAATTCTGGATTCATCATTCATCACTCTGCATTTGCAGTCGAGTTCACCCTCAACGGCTCCCCGATCTCCGTCGAGATCGACGCCACCGATCGCCTGCTCGACACGCTGCGCTATCGGCTGGGGCTGACGGGAACGAAGGAAGGCTGCGGCGAAGGGGAGTGCGGGGCCTGCACCGTGTATCTCGACGGCTTGCCCGTGAATGCGTGCCTCGTCCCCACCTATCAGGTCCGGGGCAGGCGCGTCGAGACGGTGGAATCGCTGGCGTCGGCACGTCTCGACCCGTTGCTCACGCACGGCGCGACGCAGTGCGGCGCCTGCACGCCCGGTGTCGCGATGACCTCGTGCTGGATCATCGATCATCCGGACCTGCTCGCGACCCACTCCGTGCGCGAGCTGCTCGCCGGCAACCTGTGCCGCTGCACCGGCTACGACGGCATTCTCGACGGCATCGCCGCCGCCATGCAGGGTCGTCCGTGAAGCTGTTTCAGCCGGCGTCGCTGCCCGAGGCGCTCGACATAATCGCGGCCGAGCGCGGGATCGTGCCGATGGCCGGCGCGACGGACCTCCTCGTCCATTGGCCCACGCGGCCCGCCGAGCACGACAAGCCCTACCTCGATCTCTCCGCGCTCGCCGAGCTGCGCGGCGTGCGCTGGACCGACCGGGAGCTGCAGCTCGGCGCGCTCGCGACCTATTGGGACGTGATCGCGGACCAGCAGGCCGTGCGGGAGCTGCCGCTGCTCGTGCAGGCGGCGCGGCTCGTGGGGGCGCTGCAGATCCAGGCGCGGGGAACCTGGGCGGGCAACATCGTCAACGCCTCACCAGCGGCGGACGGCGTGCCGGTGCTCATGGCGTACGACGCGAGCGTGGTGCTGCAATCGGTTCGCGGGCGTGAAGAGGTCCCGCTGGCCGAGTTCTATCGAGGATACAAGCAGCTCCGCAGGACCGACGATCAGCTGGTCGTCGCCATCCGCGTCCCGCGGCGCAGCTACACGGTGCAGCAGTTCCACAAGGTGGGATCCCGTCGCGCGCAGGCGATCGCGAAGGTCGGGCTCGCCCTCACCCGCTCGACCGAGGGGTGGCGGGTCGTCGCGGCGAGCATGGCACCGACGATCCGGCGCTGCCCGGCGCTCGAGCGGCTCCTGGAGACCGGCGCCGATCTGCGCGAACCTGAAGCGCTCCTCGCCGCCATCGCGTCCGACACGAGTCCCATCGACGACATCCGGTCGAGCGCCGAGTACCGGCGGCACGTGATGGCCCGCGTGTTGTTCTCCGCGGTGCGCGCCTGATTCAGCGCAGCGGCGCCCCGGCGGCCACCCAGCGCCGCAGCACGTCGCGCTCCGCGTCGGTGATTCCGGTCAGATTTCCCAGCGGCATCGTCTTCGTCGTCACCGCGCGATCGAGAATGCGCTGCGCCTTCGCCTGAATCTCCGCCGGCGTGTCGAACATGACGCCGCCCGGCGCGGCGGGAATCCCCGGGTACGTGGGTGCGCTCGAATGACACGGCGCGCAGCGTTGGGCGATGACGACGCGTACGTCGGCGAAAGCAGCGGGCGACCCGCCGCTCGGTCCCGCGCCGCCACGCGGTGCGGTGGCGAAGGCCAGCAGGACCAATCCCGCAACCGCCGCCGGGAGCAGCCAGCCATTGCGCCGGCCCGCATTGCGCAGGTTGAACCAGTGGCGCACCAGAACGCCGATCACGAACAACGCGCCGAGGATCGCCCAGCCCCAGGGTGATCCATACGTCGCCGGATAGTGGCTGCTCACCATCACGAACAGCACGGGGAGGGTGAGGTAGTTGTTGTGCAGCGAGCGCAGCGCCGCCTGCCTGCCGCGCCGCGCGTCGGGCGTCTGTCCCGCTCCGAGGCTCGCCACCATCGCGCGCTGCGACGGGATGATGACGCGGAACACATTCGCGGCCATGATCGTGCCCAGCGCCGCACCGACGTGCAGGTACGCGGCGCGCGCGCTGAACAGGTGGCTCAACCCCCACGCGAGGGTGGTGACGAGCAGGAGCCCGAGCACGGCGAGTGTCGCCGGCCGCTCTGCGAGTGGCGAGCGGCATAGCGCATCGTACACGAGCCACGTCACCGCCAGCGCCGCGAGCCCGACCGCGATGCCGCCGGCGGGTGTGATGCGGGAAACGGCGGGGTCGAGCAGGTACTCTCGTGCACCGACGTAGTACAGCAGGACGAGCAGCGACAGCCCCGTCCACCACGTGGCGTAGGCTTCCCACATGAACCAGTGCAGCGTCGCCGGGAGCCGGCCGGGTGCCACGTCGTACTTCACGACGCGGTAGAACCCGCCGCCGTGCACCGACCACAGCTCGCCGCTCACTCCGGGCTCCGGCACTGCCGGTGGCGCGATGCGGGCATTGAGCCAGTTGAAATAGAACGACGTCCCGATCCACGAAACGCCGACGATGACGTGCGCCCAGCGCAGCGCGAGGTTGAACCACTGCGCGAGGTGCGCGGTCACCGGTCAGCTGCCGCGGTAGGTGGAGTAACCGAAGGGACTGATCAGCAACGGGATGTGGTGATGGCCGCCGTCCTGTAGCACAAAGACGATTTCGACATACGGGTAGAACGCCGCTGCCCCAGCACGCGCGAAATAGGCGGCAAGCTCGAAGCGCAGCCGCAGCGTGGTCCCCGGTGGGGGCGGCGCGCTCGCGGGCAGCAAGGCGGCGATGCGGCCGTCGGCGTCGGTCGTACCCCGGCCCAGCTCCTGCCAGCCTCCAGGGCCTTCGGCGGACAGGATCACGGGGATCCCCGCAGCGGGGCGTCCGCGCGCGGTATCCAACACGTGGGTGGAGAGCGTCATGTCGTCACCAGTTTCTCGAGTCGCAAGCGGGTGATCTTGGCCTGCTCGCCGGCCGCGACGCGCAGCTCCGTGGCGGGCTCGTTGCCCAGGCGCGTTTTCAGATCTGCCAGCAGCTCCGCAGCGCCGCGGCCCGTGGCGCATACGAGATAGACGTGACCGAAGCGCCGCTCGTACGCGCCATTCTCCTCCCGCAGCGCCAGGTGGAGATCGGCACCGGCGCCCGTCACAGCGCTCTGCTCGCCGCCCGACCAGGCGTCGGTCGACCGCTCTCCGATACGCGGGTGCGCCGCGAACGCCTCGAGCCAGTCGCCGCGATCGAGCGCCCACCATGCACGTTCCGCGGCCTGATAGAGCTGCGGATCACTGGCGTACGGCCGGCCCGCGAGCATCCGTTTCACCCATTGCTGCGACGCGCAGCAGCGGGCCAGGGCCGTTCGCGCCGCGTCCGCCGGCAGATCATTGATGTACGCCGCGACCGTCACACCGGTCTCCCGAACACGCGGAGCCGGGCCACTCCGCCGTCGGGATAGATGCTGAACCGGACGTGGGTGACCGGCCCCGAGCGGCCGACCGCCTTGAAGCGATGGGCCCGGTCGGCGCGCAGTTTCGTGCGCGGCACGAGCTCGCGCCACAGGGCGCGCTCGTCCGGGACGGCGGGGGGTGCCACGTCGGGAGTGTCGCATCCCTCGAGCCGGCAACTCTCGGGGAAGTTGCCCTTGAAATGCGCCGTGTCCACCACGACCTCCGACACGGCGCCGCGCGTGCCGAGTCGTAGGATCACCCAATCGTGCCCGGGTCCGCGACGGCGTCGCGTCTCCCATCCGTCTCCCATGTTCGCCGACGGACCGGGCAGGAGCAGGTTGATCGGCTCGCTGAAGAACTCGTCGCTCGCCGCGAGCGGCACGCCGCCGTGCTGCATCGCGGCGAGGTCGATCGGTCCGGGGCGGCGGCGCAGCCGCGTCCAGTCCGGCCGGGCCTCGCCCCACACCCGGAACCGGGCCACGCCCCCGTCGGGGTAGATGTGGAGCCGCACGTGCGTGGCCGTGGGGTCTCCCGCCACGACGAGCTCGTTTTCCCGGTCGGGGCCGAGCGGGCTGGGCGCGAGGATCTCGGGCCACTGCGCTGCGGCGCGTTTCAGGGCTGCCGGTTTGGGAACCGTCGTGAGCGCGGCGGCGGTCAGCGAACACGCTTCGGGGTGATTGCCCGTGAAGTGGTGCGTGTCGACGGTCACGGCGCGAATCACGCCGGGGATGCCGAGCTGAATCACGCACCAGTCGAACCCGGGCGTGCGGCGTCGCCGTGTTTCCCAGCCGTCCATCCACTTGCCCCGACTCGTGTACTTGCCCTCGAGGAACACGCCGCGCCCCGGTTTGAGGAGATTCGATTTCGGTGCGAAGAATTCATCGGAGGCGACGAGGGCACGGCCTCCGACATTCGCGGACGCCAAATCGATCAGACCCGGACGCACAGCACACTTCCGAGGCTGGCGCGAACGGTCCTCTGGCGCGCATCTTGTATCGCAGCACGAGCCAGAGGCCGCATGACGACGGAAAAGCGCAAAGCGCAGCGACGCAAGGGCAACGATCGCCGCAAGGTGTTCGACCGGAGGCGCTGGAAGGAGCGTCGCAGCATCTGGGGCCGCACCTCCACCGAGCGACGCACCGAGAAAGACCGGCGCTCACTCGCCCCACGACGCACGGGCGAGGAGCGGCGCACCGGCCGCGAGCGCCGCCGCAAGGACTGAATCAGCGGCGCTCCCGTACGAGCCACCGCCCGCGGGCGGGCTCGGCGCAGCGATCACCGTCGTAGACGCACATTCCGCGCACAAATGTTCGCAACACCCGGCCCCGGAGCGCCAGGCCCGCGTACGGCGTGACCGGGTGGCGCTGGCGCAGAGTCTGCGGATCCACCGTCCAACGGCGGTCCGGATCGAAGACCACGAGATCGGCGTCGCATCCCGGCGCGATGCGCCCCTTCCGGGTCAGACCCGCGAGGAGCGCCGGGTGACGCGACATCCAGCGGGCCACATCCGCCAGAGACCGGCCTCGTTCCCGCGCCCCGGTCCAGACGGCCGCAAGCGCGATCTCGAGCGAGGCGATCCCGCCCCAGGCGGCCATGAAGTCGCCGCTGTCGAGGCATTTGAGGGCGGGCGGGGAGGGGGAGTGATCGCTCGCGACGAGATCGATGTCGCCGTGCGCCAATCCGTGCCACAACCCGTCGCGGTGGACGCGCTCGCGAATCGGCGGGGCGCACTTGAACGCGGTCGCGCCGTCCGCCACGTCCTCCGCGGCGAAGGAGAGGTAGTGCGGGCACGTCTCGACCGTCACCCGGGCACCGCTCTTGCGCGCGGCCTTGAGGCGCGCGATGCCGTCGACGCAGGCGAGGTGCACGATGTGCACCCGGCACCCCGTCCGGGCCGACAGCTCGAGCATGCGATCCAGGCCCTCGAGCTCCGCCGCGACGGGGCGTGACGCCAGCCACGTCGCGTAGCGGCGCGGATCGCCGCTCGTGTCCCGCGTCGCCTGGTCGATCACCTCGGGCGCCTCGGCGTGTACCAGCAGCACGGCGTCGTGCGCCGCGATCCGCGTCATGGCGTCGAGGAGGTCCGCGGAACCGGTCATCGGGAACTCGTCGATGCCGCTCGGCACGAGGAAGGCCTTGAAGCCCAGGGCGCCGGCGTCGAGCAACGGAGCGAGATCCGCGGCATTGCCCGGGATGACGCCGCCCCAGAAGGCGTAATCGACCAACGCCACGCCGTGCGCCGCCGCGGCCTTCTGACGCAGCGCGGCGACGCTCGTCGTCACCGGAACGCTGTTCAGCGGCATGTCCACGATCGTGGTCACGCCGCCGGCCGCCGCGGCGCGTGTCCCGGTCGCAAATCCTTCCCAGTCGGTGCGGCCGGGCTCATTCAAGTGGACGTGGGTATCGACGATGCCGGGAAGCACCGCCGCCGCGCCCGCGTCGAATGCGTTGTGTGCCGCAGGCGCCGCCGCACGCGGCACGACGGCGGTAATAGTGCCGTCCGACACGACCACCGCACCGGGCCGCTCGCCCTGCGGCGTGATGATCCGGTCGCTCGTGACGACCAAGTCAGCTATCAGCCGTCAGCTCTCAGCTGTCAGCATGAGCACCAAACCTTGCCTGAAGGCTTCGTCACTTCTGCCAAACTGCATAGCCATGCCCGCGCAGCGTGTTGGCGAGGCGACCTTCCATCCGGTCGGCATCGGCGCGCGGCATGTTGCGGAAGCGGCGGTACAGCTCGGGGAGGAGACGAATGCCGTAGCGTTTCACGTAGCTGTTGGCTTTGATACCCTGCTTGTGCTTGTTGAAGCGCTCTTCCGGCGACAACCCGGTGCGTCCGACGTACACGCTCGGCTTCGACGGATCGTGTCGCGGATTGGCGTCGCGGAAGCGTTTGTGCGCGAGGACAGCGGGGTCTAGGAGCACGACATACAGGTTGAACCCGTCGGAAGCCATCAGCTATCAGCTGTCAGCATGAAACAACAACTTCCAAGGAGCACGCGCAAACGTCAAGCTGATGGCTGACAGCTGACGGCTGATAGCGCATTTTCTTTTTCATGAACCTCACCGGCGGAGCCATCGTCGTCCGTGCTCTCGAAGACGAGGGCATCTCGCTGACCTTCGGTATTCCCGGCACGCACAACATCGAGCTGTACGACGCCCTGGCCGAGTCCCAGACGGTCCGGCCGGTGCTGGTGACCGACGAGCAGAGTGCATCGTTCATGGCCGATGCGTACTGGCGCGCCTCGGGCCGTCTCGCCTGCGTGAATGTCGTTCCCGGCGCCGGGCTGACCCACGCGCTGTCGGGGATCGCCGAGGCGTTCATGGACAACATCCCCATGCTCGTGCTCGGCTGCGGCATCCGGCAGGACATCCCGAAGGCCTATCAGCTGCACGACATCGACCAGATCGCGGTGGCGCGACCCGTGACCAAGGCGGCGTTTCGCATCGAGCGGGGTGTTGACCTCTACCCGGAGATCCGGCGCGCCTGCGCGCTCGCGCGTACCGGGACGCCGGGGCCGGTGATGGTGGAAGTTCCCGTCAACCTCTACCTGCATCAGCACGATGTCCCCGAGAGCAGCCTTCAGGCACCGGCACGGTCCGCCCCACCCACAGGAGCGGAGTCGCTCGCTGCTACAGCTGCGCTGTTGAACGATCCCGCCGCGCGTCCCCTCCTGTATGTCGGCCTCGGCGCCGCGCGCGCAGCCGCCGAGCTCGTCATGCTCGCCGGGCGGCTCGAGGCGCCGGTGGCGACGACCTTTCAAGGGAAGGGTGTGTTCCCGGAGTCGCATCCGCTGTTTCTCTGGAACGGTTTCGGTGCCGCCGCACCGCCGTTCGCGCGCGAGGTGGCGCGCGGCCGGCACGTGACGCTCGCCGTCGGCTGCCGCTTCAGCGAGGTCGGCACCGGGAGCTATGGCCTCGAGCCGCCTGGGCCGCTGATTCACGTCGACATCGACCCACAAGTCCCGGGACGCAACTACCCGGTGCACCTGGCCGTGACGGCGGATGCCGGCGCGTTCATCGGCGGGCTGCTGCCGCTCGTCACGCAGCGTCCGTCCGATCCCACGCTGCGCCGGGCGATCGCGACGGGCCACGAGGGCGTGTGGAAGGAGTGGCTGTCGCAGCAGAGCGAGCGGGTGACGCCAGCACGGCTGCTGCGGGCGCTCCAGGACACGTTCGGGCCGCAGACGATCTTCACGACCGACAGCGGCAACGGGACGTTCCTCGCCATGGAGTGCCTGCGCCTCGAGCGGCCCGGGAAGTTTCTCGCACCCGTCGACTACTCCTGCATGGGGTACGCGGTCCCCGCGGCCATCGGTGCCCGGCTGGCCCGCCCCGACTGCCCCGTCGTCGCACTCGCGGGAGACGGAGCCCTGCTCATGACGGGGCTCGAGCTGTTGACTGCCGTGCAGGAAGGGCTGGGGCTTGCCGTGCTGGTGCTGCGCGATCGCGAGCTGGCCCAGATCTCCCAGTTCCAGGCGACCGCGTTGAACCGCAAGACGGCGAGCGAGCTGGCGGATTACGATGCGGGCGGGATCGCCGCCGCGCTCGGCGTCGAGGCACTCCCGCTCGAGCGCGATGCCGACATCTCCGCTGTGCTGCGCCGCGTCCGGGAGATCACAGGCGCGGGGCGATCCGTGCTCGTGGACGTAGCGATCGACTACTCGCGGCGCACGTACTTCACGGCGGGGGTGGTGAAGACGAATCTGCTGCGGCTCCCCTGGCGGGACCGGCTGCGCTTCATCGGCCGCGCGCTGCGCCGCCGGGTATTCGGGTAGCCGCTAGAACGCGCTGCGCACCACGAACCAGATGTTGGCGGGCCGCTCGGCGAGCCGCCGCATGTACCAGGCAAACCAGTGGCTGCCGTAGCTGATGAGGATCCGCATCTTCACTCCCCGGCGGGCGAGGGCGCGCTGGTCCTCGGTGCGGATGCCGTACAGCATGTGCACCTCGTAGCGCGCATCCGCGCTGCGGGTCACCGCGTCCTTGCCGATTCGTTCCACCAGGCCAAGGTCGTGCGTCCCGAAAACGACCGTGGCCCGCCCGCCGGCCGTTGCATCGAGCAGCGAGCTCGCGAGGCGTTCGTACTGGGCGTCGATCTCCGCCTTCTGCTGCAGCGCGATCTCGGCGGACTCCTTGTAGGCGCCCTTCACGAGCCGGATCGACGGACCGATCGGCAGCAGCGCGGTCAGGTCCTGCGGGGTGCGGCGCAGGTATGCCTGGAGGCAGACCCCAATGCCCGGACCGTCGGCGCGCGCGCGGCGGTAGATCTCGAGCGTCGCGTCGACGTAGCGGGCCTCTTCCATGTCGATCCACAGAAACGTCCGGTCGGCGCGGGCCTTGGTGGCGAGATCGAGCACGTGGTGCGTACAGGCCTCGCGGCTGACGTCGAGGCCGAGGTGGGTGAGCTTCACCGAGACGTGGGCGGGGAGTGACCGCTGGCGGATCTGGTCGAACACCTGGAGGTAGTGATCCCGCACGGCGGTCGCCTCCGCGGCGTTCTGCACCTGCTCGCCGAGCTGCGTGAGCACCGTGCCCAGATTGTCCTTCGCCAGTCCACTCGCGGCATCGAGGGCTTCGGCGAGCGACTCTCCCGGCATGAACCTGCGCACCGCGCGACGGGCGAAGGCGCGGGTGCGGAACTGTTCGGCGAGCCAGGGGCTGCGCGAGGCGCGCAGGAGCAGGGTGCGGGCGAGCGACATCGGGCGGGGAAGATACACCGAGCGGGCGGCGTCCACATCGGACACCGCCCGCTCCACGAATCAGGCTACGACCGGTTCAGCTCGCGATGATGATCAGGTACTTCGAGCTGGCCCAGAACTTCGCCGGCGACGCGATCTGAATACTGCCTTTGATGTTGCCGTCGCCGTCCGGCTGCGTCGTGAGGGCCGTGAGGTCCTGGCGCGACGCGATGTGGTACGTCTTGGTCGAATCGGGCAGCGGAATCGTGGTCACCTGACGGCGGTCGATCGCCGTGAACGCGCCCGGGTCGAGATTCCGGGCCGGCACCACCGACTTGCCAGACTTCCACAGGATGAACAGGAAGCGGCTGCCACCCGTCTCGTCGATGACGCCGCGGTTCTTCAGCTCGTCCTTGGTCCCGATCACGTAGTACACGGTGTTCTCGCGGACCGTCAGGTCACCGACGGTGTCGCGCAGCGCCGTGTTCAACGCGGCGAGGGCGGTGTTCTCGCCCTTCAGCGAATCGAGCTGGGAGGCGAACGCCACCAGCTGGGTGCGCTGTGCCGCCACGACGGAGTCGTAGTTCGCGATCGTCGCCGTCAACGTGTTGCGCAGGCTGTCCGAGAGAGACGACAGACCGCGAATGCGGCGCTCACTCGAGCGCAGCGACGACTCGTTGGCGTTGAGCCGGGTCGCGATGTACCGCACCCGGGCGACGATGCTGTCGCGGGACGCCTGGCCCGGCGACTCGCTCGTCACGTTCAGCTTCCCTTTGACCTGCACCTTCGCCAGCTCGGCGGAGATGTCGGAGATCATGCGGGCGTCCTGCGCCATCTCCTGCACCACCCGATCGCGCTCGTTGGCCGCCTGCTGCAGCGAATCGATCCGCGCCTGGAGCTGCGGTGAGGGTTTCGAATTGCACGCGAGCGCTCCCAACAGTGCGAGAGCAGCAATCGCGGTGCTACGGGGATTCCCGACCATGTCGACATCCTCCCTGCGGGGGGCTCTCTGACGGACCGAGCCGACGGCACCCCCCGCCGTCCGCCCGCAATTACTGTGAGAAACCTCACTACTCCGACGGTCGCTCAGCTGTCGTCGAATTCTGCGCAAGACACAAGCTCTGAGGGCTCGAATATACCCGGATACGTTTCAAATGGTTCAAACGAATTCGTTGCGTCGTTCGGGCGTCCGTTGCATCTGCCCCACAGAAATCCGGCCGCCCTCAGCCGCCGCTCGGGGACAGGCGTCCGATCCGGAACGGGATGAGGTCCAGGGGCCCAGCCGCCTCGTCCAGCAGCATCCCGGCGAGGATCTCCCCCACGGCGCTCGCGAACTTGAACCCGAACCCCGAGCAGGGGCTGGCCACGACCACCGCCGCGTGTTGGGGGTGCCGGTCGATCACGAAGTGCCCGTCGGCCGAGTTGGTGTACAGGCACACCACGCTGGCCCGGTGGGCTCCGGCGAGCGCCGGAACGTAGCGCTCGAGCAGCCGCCGCGTTGCCGCGACCTCCTCGGGACCGACCTCGCGGTGCACCGTCTCCGGGGTCGTGGGTGCGCCGTCGTGATGGACCGCGACCTTGATCGCGCCATCCGCCCGGGCCGCCGGCGGCAGCGAATAGAAGACCGCCTCCCCCGTCTGACGAATGAAAACCGGCAGCGTCGCGCCGGCGGAAGAGGCCGGCTCGAACCAGTGCTGCACCTGGCGCTCGACAGAGAGCCCGCGACCCGCCGCGCCGAGGAGCTGCGGCATCCAGGCGCCGGCGGAGAGCAGCAACCGACCCGCTTCGTACGTGCCGCGCGTGGTGGTGACGCGCACGCCGTCACCGGCAGCCTCCCACCGGGTGACCGGCTCGTCGAATCGCAGCGCGATGCCGCGCGCCGCGGCGTAGTGGAGGGCCGCGGTCACGGCGCCTTCAGGGTCGAGCCAGCCGGCGCCCGGCTCGTAGACGCCGATCGCCGCGCTCAGGTCGTGGAGCGCGGGATAGCGGCGGCCCAGCGCCGCGGCCTCGAGCACCTCGTGATTGATGCCGTGTTGACGCGCGCTCGCCAACGTGCCGGCGACCAGGCCGCCGTCCGGCGGGCCGACATAGAGGACGCCGGTGACATGGAGCAGCGCAGTCTGCGTCGCCGCCTCGAGGCGCCGCCAATTCTCGTAGGCGCGCCGGGCGAGCGGCACGTAGCGCGGATGCTCGAAGGCGGTTTCGCGGATGACGCGCGAGCCGCCGTGGCTCGAGCCCAGCGTGTGCGGCGGATGCAAGCGATCGAGACCCAGCACGCGCAGACCGCGTCCGCTCAGATGGACCGCCGTCGAGCTGCCGACGGCGCCGAGTCCGGCGAGGATGATGTCGTAGGGCACCGCGACAACTTAGCTTCCGATCCGGATCGTCGACGACAATGACCGAGACCACGCACCTCGTCCCCGAATCGCTCACGACGCCGACCGAGCCGCAACGGCGCGCGGTCGAAGCTCCGGTCGGCCCCGTGCTCGTCCTCGCCGGTCCTGGTGCCGGAAAGACCTTCTGCCTGATCGAGCGGGTGCGCGCGCTGGTCGAGCGCTACGGCGCCGACCCCGGCCGGATCTGCGCCATCACCTTCACCAACAAGGCGGCCGAGGAGATCGCCGCGCGGCTGCATCGCGAGCTGGGCTTGTCGAGCGACCGGGTGCACCGCGGGACGATCCACTCTCTCTGTGCCGAGGTGTTGCGCGAGCACGGCGAGCGCATCGGCATCCCGCGCGGCTTCGGGATCGCCGATGCAGACACTCAGGAGGTCGTGCTGCGGCGGCTTGGCGTGGCGGTGTACAAGCGCCGCTTGTGGCTGCTGCATCAATTCGGCCGGCATCGCTTGCAGGGAACCCCGCTCGAGCCGGACGTCCGGGCGCTGTGCGATCGCTATCTCGAGATGTTGCGCGCCAAACGGCTGGTCGACTTCGACGACCTGGTGTTGCGTGCCGACGCGCTGTTCAGCGCCGAGCCGGACGTCGCGCGGCAGATCGCCGAGCGGTGGGACCACGTGCTGGTCGACGAATTCCAGGACCTCAATGCTCCGCAGTACCGCATCGTCAAACGCCTCGTCGACGCGCATCGCAGCGTGTTCGCGGTCGGTGACGACGAGCAATCGATCTTCTCCTGGACCGGTGCGGACCCGCGCGTGCTCGACCATTTCCGGACCGACTTCGCCATCGCGGAGCCGATCGCGCTGGACGAGAACCACCGCTGTTCGCGCGCGATCTTTGGCGTGGCGCGCCGTTTGGTCGAGCGCAACCAGGCGCTGTTCCCCCGCAAGCACATCGTGGCGGTGCGGGACGTCCCGGTCCCGGTGGTGGCGCGGGCGTTCGCGGACGAGCAGGCGGAAGCGGCCTGGATCGTGAGCGAAGTCCTGGCAAGCCGCGCGGCGGGCGTTCCCTGGGGAGAGATCGGCGTGTTGTACCGGGTGCACGAGATCGGCAAGGAGCTGGAGCAGGCATTCGTACGGGCAGGCATCCCGTGCCGGCTCGCCCGCGGGCATTCGCTCACCGACGATCCCGTGATCGCGCAGGTTCTCGCATCGCTGCGCGTGATCCGCGAAGACGGCGATGCCCTCGCCGCCGAGGCGCTCGCGGTCCGCGTCTTCCCCGAGCAGCTGCTGGAGCGCGTTCGTGCCACGGGCGCGGGCGACTTTCTCGCGGCGGTCCGTGAGGTGGCCCGGTTGTCCCCGCAGGGCGATCCCGACCGGCGCCTGGCGTGGCGCTTCATCTATCAGGTCGAGAACCTCCGCGCGCTGGCCCGCACGCACGAGACGCTGCCCGGGCTCATTCTCGAAATCCTCGGGTCCCGGATGGGCCAGTGGCGCAACACCCTCGAGGAACACGCCGAAGACCTGACCGACCCGGCGGACGATCGGGATGTGGTCGCTCTCGCGGCGACCCTGGAGGACACCATGGCCCGCGAGCAGACAGTGTGGATCCCGGAGCAGGGCGGTGCCGAAATCGGGGTGCGCGGTCTCCTGGTGCGGTCCGAGATGGTCCAGCGGGTCCGCTACCTGTTGCGCAGTGACGTACCAGGTGCCGGTGACCTCGTGCTCCATGCGTCCCCGCTCCAGGTCTTCAAGGCGCTGCAACTGCTGCAGACGCGCTCGCTCTCCGACCCGTTTCCGGAATTCGTCGCGTTCGATTTCGAGACGACCGACAAGGACAGCGCGAGCTGCGACGTGGTGGAAATCGGAGCGGTGCGGGTGGTGCGCGGGGAAGTCGTCGACGAATTCCATTCGCTCGTGCAGCCGGGGCGCCCGATCTCCGAGCGCGCGACCGAGGTGCATGGCTACACGGCGGCGGATCTCGTGGACGCGCCGCACTTCGCCGCGGTGTGGCCCGCGTTCCGGGCGTTCGTCGGCGACCATGTACTGCTCGCGCACAACGCCCAGAGGTTCGACGTGCCGGTGCTGCTGCGACTGGCGCGCGGGCTTCCGGGGGTCGCGAGCCTGCGCTTCTTCGATTCGCTTCCCGTCGCCCGCGCGCTGATCACCGACGGCAGCGCGAAGCTCGAAGCGCTGGCGGACCGCTTCGGCATCGAGAAGGGCCGCGAGCACCACGCGCTCGACGACGCCCGCACGCTCGCCGCCGTCTACGACCGGCTCGCCCGCCTGCAGCAGGCGCGCGCCCGCAAGACCGCGCAGGTGCAGCTGCTCGACTGTCTCGGCCTCGCGCTCGCGGGAGCGCGGCGGCCCGACGCGGCCGGGGAAGAACGGGTGTTCCACGATCTCGTGCCGGGGTTCACGCTGGGACGCTACTCCGACGCCTTGGAATTCTATGCCGCCGAGCGGGAGCGGATCCCCGAGCTCGGTGCACCGCCGGTGGAAGAGATCATCGACCGGCTCGGCGGCAAGGCGAAGATGGACCGGCTGCGGCGCACACCGTCGCCCGGCGACCGCTACGCCGTGGCGCTGGCGCGACTCGAGGCGCTGGTGGGCGCCAGCGCCGCCGAGACGTTGGCAGACAGCATCGGCCAGCTGCTGGAGCGTGTCGCGCTCTCGACGTCCCATGAGGCGGAGACCGATCCCGAGCGCGTCAACCTGTTGACGCTGCACTCCACCAAAGGGCTCGAGTACTCACAGGTGTACATCGTCGGCGTCGAGGACGAGCGGCTCCCCGGTGTGCGAGCCGCGGGGGAGGAAGGCATGCTCGAAACGGAAGAAGCGCGGCGTCTGCTCTACGTGGGGATGACGCGCGCCAAGGATCGCCTCGTTTTGACACGCGTGGTGGAGCGCTTCAAGAAACCGGCCGGCGGGAGTCAGTTCCTCGAGGAAATGGGACTCGAGGCCTAGTCGGCGCGCAGCTCGCGATAGCGGTAACAGGTGACGATGTGGTCGTTCACCATCCCGACCGCCTGCATGAAGGCGTACACGATCGTCGGGCCCACGAACCGGAATCCCTTCTCGCTGAGCTCCTCGCTCATCGCTTCGGACTCTTTCGTTTTCGCGGGGATCTGGCGCGGCGATTTCCACACGTTCTGTCTGGGAACACCGCCGACGAACTGCCACAGAAAGGGGCCGAAACGCACGCCGGCGTCGCGCAGCTCGAGGTAGGCGCGAGCATTGCCGATCGCCGCGTCGATCTTTTGCCGGTTTCTGACAATCCCGGCGTCGGCGAGCAGCTTCCGTCGCCGCGCGGCGGTATAGCGGGCCATCTTGTCGGGATCGAACCCGTCGAACGCCTTCAGGAAGGCGTCCCGTTTGCGCAGGATGATGGCCCAGGAGAGGCCCGCCTGGAAGCCGTCGAGGATCAGCTTCGCGAACAATGGCTTGTCGCCGCGCAGCGGGACGCCCCACTCGCGGTCGTGGTAGGTCAGCATGGCGAGATTGTCGCCGGGCCAGCCGCAGCGCGATTTGCCGTCGAGTCCGCCGGGTGTCATGGCGGCGTAATGTAGATTGTGTCGATGCCGAACGCCTCGTTCGATCATCCCGTCGCCTCGCTCGTGGCGCTGTTCGGCGCGGGACTGCTGACCAGTCTGTCACCCTGCATTTTTCCGATGATCCCCATTACGGTCGGGATCATCAGCGGTTCGAGCGCCGGTGGAGCGACGCCGCGCAGCCGGGTGGTCGGGCGCACGCTCACGTACGTGCTGGGGCTGGCGCTGCTGTACGCGCTGATGGGACTCGTTGCAGGGCTCACGGGGACGCTGTTCGGCACGGTCGCGTCGAACCCCTATGTGCGAGTCGCACTCGCCAACCTGCTCGTGCTGTTCGCGCTCGCGCTGCTCGATGTGTTTCCCGTCAACGTCCCGCAGCGACTCGCGACCTGGGCCGCCGGCCTCTCCGGGGGCTCCTACCCGGCGGTGTTTCTGCTTGGGGCGACCTCGGGAATCGTGGCGGCGCCGTGCGGCGCGCCGGCGTTCGCAGCGGTGCTCACCTGGGTTGCGGCAACCCACAGCGGAGTGCTGGGCTTCGTGTATCTCTTTGTTTTCTCGCTCGGGATGACGGCGGTCCTGGCGGCCGTGGGACTCTTTTCCGGGCTGCTCACGGTGCTGCCGAAGCCCGGCCCCTGGATGGCATGGATCAAACGGTTGTCCGCGGTGGTTCTTCTACTGGTGGCGGAGTACTACCTGATTCAAGTGGGGAAGACTTTGTGAGACGGGTTCGTGGTACGTGGTGCGTGATGGCCGCGTTGGTGACGCTGGGATTCGGTTCAGCGAGCCCTGCCGCCGCGCAGGACGGGCAGGACATGGGTATCGCGATCGGTGCCACGCCGCCGGCCGTGACGATTCAGGACCTGGACGGCCGCCCGGTGAACCTCGGCGCGATGATCGGCAAGAAGCCGCTGCTCGTCGAATTCTGGGCGACGTGGTGCCCGCTGTGCGCGGCGCTGATGCCGCAGCTCGACTCCGCCCACGCGCGCTATCAGAACAAGGTCGCCTTCGTTTCGGTCGCCGTGGCGGTCAACGAGAGCCCGGCCAGCGTGAAGCGGCACCTCGCCAAGGAGCCGCATGCCTTCCCATTTCTGTGGGACGCGAACGGTACCGCGGTGCGCGCATTTCAGGCGCCGTCCACGAGCTACATCGTGTTGCTCGATGCGAACGGGAAGGTCGTGTATACAGGGCTGGGTGAGGATCAGAATATCGAGGCTGCGTTGCAACGAGTTGTAGGAGACGGTAGGGGACGGTAGGGGACGGTAGGGGACGGTAGGAGACGGTAGGAGACGGTAGAGGTGAAAAGAAACGGCCGGGGCAATTCGCCTCGGCCGTTTCTCTTGCCGTCTCTTACCGTCCCCTACCGTCCCCTACT
>CAZXKN010000139.1:0-6667 GCA_964641815.1 uncultured Gemmatimonadaceae bacterium
ACCAGCTTGCCCGTAATGAGCTGTGCGAGCAAGACATCCACCAGCGATCCGCCGTTCCCTCCCGCGCCCCCGGCTACCACGTCCGGCACCAGCTTCATGCCGCTCGCCGCCAGCGCCCGGGCGACCTCGATCGTCGCGTAATTGCCGGGGTTGATGGCCTCACCCTTCCGCTTCAGCACTTCTGCTTCCGCGCTGCCCACGGCGGTGATCTTCTTGCCTTCGGCATCGCCCACCATCAAGAGCACACTGGCATCTGCCTCGGCGTTGATCCGCTTGGACTGGGCGTCGCCCTCGGCCTTCCGGATCCTCGTCTGTGCGTCGAACGTGGCGATTTCCACCTGCCGTTCCGCGTTCACGACCTGGGGCTGGGTGTCGGCTTGCGCCTGGGCCTGGGCCAGCTCTTTGCGCACCTCCTGGGCCTGCTTCTGGGTAGCGTAGGTGACCCGCTCCTGCTCTGCCAGCTTCCGGTCGGTCAGCGTCTTCATGAGCGCTTCCGGCGGCACGATGTCCCCGATCAACGTGTCGACCGCTCCCACGTCGTATTCCGTGAGTGCGGTGGTGATGGCCACCCGCGCCTCGCTCTGCCGGCTGACGCGCTCCTTGAGGAAGTCGATCACGTCCGATTTCTGCGCCGCGTTGCGGAAGTAGTTGCCGATCGTCGGCTCGAGCACCTGGGTGACGAGGTTGGCCATGCTTCCGAAGCGCGCGATGACCTTGGGAGCCGCGTTGCGCGGAATGTGAATGATCTGCGACACGTCGAGATTGAACGTGAACCCGTCCTGCGACCGTACCGTGATGCTGGAGAGCCGCTCGTCCAGCCTGTGCGCCTCGGTCTTGCCGGTGGCCCAGTTGAGCACGACGTTGGCCGTCGGCACCAGCTCGATATTGGTCGTGCGCGGGTTGATCGGATACTTGCCCGGGTCGAGCGGCTCCACCCACACCCCGCGCTGCCCCTTGACCACCATGTTGCCGTGCTTGAACTCCACGCCGGTCACGTCCGCGCCGAGCGACCCGACGTAGGAAATCACGACGCCGACATGCGCGATCGGGACGATCGTCATCTCCACGACTTCGACCTGCGCGAACCTGGGATTGAGGAAGTAGCGGCCCGGCAGCAGCACTTCTTCCTGCAAGCCCTTGCGCCCGTGATGGTCCACGAACGCCTGGGCATCCTGAAACGAGTTGTGCCCATCGATCACCGGTCCCGCGATGTCCCCGGACCCTGTGGTCAACGGTTGGCCTTCCATTGTTTCGACGATCCCGATCTTGTCGGACGGGATCTCGATGGCCGGCGTGGGCCGGATGACGAACAAGGCGGTATTGATGCGGTAGTTGCCCGGCGGAATCACGGCGAGCTGCGGCCCGCGCTCGCCGCCGTTGGCCAGAAACGCGCGGGCGTTCTGGAACGAATCGCACGACACCCGCTTGCCCAGCACGCGGCCGACGGCGATCGGCGCGCCATCCTTGGCTTCCACGATGCCGATGGAGCCTTCCGGCAGCACCACGAAGCGCTGCAGCGTGGTCGCGTACTGCCACGGCCACAGCCACCAGTGCAGCCCCGGTGCCAGCGTATCCGCCTGCACACCGGCCTCGCCCTTCAAGGCGATGATGCGCCCGTCGGGGAGCGTCTTGTTCGACCCGAGCAGCACGAATTTCTTGGTGACGATCCCGACGCTGTCCTCCGGGACGATCACGATCCCGATCAGTCGCAGCAGCTTCTTGTACGCGAAGAGCGCAATCAGGACCACCAGTGCGACTGCACCCCACTCGATCAGGCGAACGAGATCCGCGTCCATACGGCACTCTCCCCCAGGCGCATGTTAGGCAGCGAACCGAGCGGTGATAATAACGCACCTTCCGCCGCCCGCTTTCCGACCGCACTATTACTGCGGTCCACCATGAGGATTTGACCGATGCATTCACGGTTTCCGCTCTGCGGTCTGATGATCGTCGCGTGTGTGACGTCACTCTCTGCTCAGCAAGCTCCTGCCAAGACGCCGCCGCGTGCCGCACCTGCCGCACCGGTCGAGCGCAGCGCCCGAGCGCCGGACTACCCGGAACATCCGCCTGCCCCGCCCGAGCAGGTCGCGCACGGCCAGGTGTTGTTTCGCAGTAACTGCAGCTTCTGCCACGGCTCGGATGCCAGAGGCGGAGAAAAGGGCCCGAACCTGGTCCGTGACGTGGTGGTGCTGCGCGATCAGAACGGCGAGACGATCACGCCGATCGTGCAGAGCGGTATCCCCGCCGCCGGAATGCCCAAATTCACGCTCTCCGCGTCCGACATCACCGACATCGCTGCCTGGCTGCACAGCCAGCCGCTGTCCGATCGCGGCACGCCCAGCGCCCTCGACATCCTGGTGGGCGACGCCAAGCGGGGCGCGACGTACTTCAATGGACCGGGACGCTGTACGCAGTGCCACTCGGTGACCGGAGATCTCGCGGGGATCGGCGGCAAATACGAGCCCAAGATGATCCAGAACCTGATCGTCTCGGGGAGCAACTATGGCGGGCGTCGCCGTTCGGCCGGCGCGGCAGCGCAGAAGACGCAGCCCGTGACGGTGACCGTGACGCTGCCCTCGGGTCAGCGCTTCCAGGGAGAGCTCGATCACATCTCCGGCTTCATCGTTGCGCTGCGCGACTCGACCGGCACGTACCGCAGTTTCGCCCGGCACGACTCGATCCCGAACGTCGTGGTGAACATCCCGTTTCAATGGCACCTGGACATGTTGCCGCAATGGCGCGACACGGACATCCATGATTTGACGGCGTATTTGGTGACGTTGAAATAGGCTATCAGCTGTCAGCTATCAGCTATCAGCCATCGCTACCGAAGGCTGAAAGCTGAGAGCTGAGAGCTGACAGCGCCTTACTAAACGATCTCCTGGTGAGTCAATGACGAAAACAGCCGCGCTTCTCGTGATGTGTTTGAGTGGAGCCAGCTCACTGCGAGCCCAAGGCCTGGACTCTGCCACACTGACCAAGCCCGCGACCGACGCCTGGCCGACGTATGCGGGCGACTATACCCAGCGTCGCTACAGCTCGCTCACGCAGATCGACACGAGCAACGTGCACAACCTCACGCTCGCCTGGGTGCGGCGCCTCACGGCCGGAGCCGGTGGCGGCGACGGCAACTGGTTCGGGCCGCCTCCCGGGCCTCCGGCCATCACGGGCGGAGTCGCCGAGCAGCCGGTGAACATGCCGGGTTCGACGAGCGGCACCCCGCGCCTCTCGGGATCGGTGCTGCAGGTCAACGGCATTCTCTACGTCACCTCGCCGGATAATGCCTGGGCCATCGACGCGCGCGACGGTCACATCCTCTGGCACTACTTCTGGAAATCGCGCGGCGGCACGCACATCGGCAACCGCGGCATGGCGATGTATGGCGATTGGGTGTTTTTCGAAACGCCCGACGACTATCTGGTGTCGCTCGATGCGAAGACCGGCGCGGAGCGCTGGCACAAGGAGATCTCCGACTTCAGCCAGCAGTACTTCTCGACCATGGCCCCCGTGGTCGTGGGCAATCACGTCCTCGTCGGCACGGGTGACGATCTCGATTCACCGGGATTCCTGCAGTCCTTCGACCCGAACACGGGCGACCTGCAGTGGAAGCTGTACACGGTGCCGATGGAGAAGGGCGATCCGGCACTCGCGACGTGGGGCAGCCTCGACGCGGCGCGCCACGGCGGCGCACAAGTGTGGATGCCGGGCTCGTACGATCCCGAGACGCAAGCCTACATCTTCGGGACAGGGAATCCCACGCCGGCCTACACCTCTGCGCTGCGCGCACCGAAGGATCAACACACGAACCTGTACACGGGCTCGGTGGTGGCGGTGAACGTCAACACCGGCAAGCTGATGTGGTACTACCAGGTGGCGCCCAACGACACGCACGATTGGGATGCGACGCAGGCGCCCGTGCTGGTGGACGGGATGTTCGCCGGCAAACCGCGCAAGATGGTGCTGCAGGCGTCGCGCAACGGCTACTTCTTCGTGCTGGACCGCACCAATGGCGCACACCTGATCACCGGGAAGTACTCGGAAGCCGCCAACTGGGCCGCCGGCGTCAATGCCGCGGGGCAGCCGGTGCGCGATCCGGCGAAGGACAACACGGTGGCCGGCGCGCTGGTCTCGCCGGACAACGGCGGTGCCACGAACTGGCCTCCGCCGGCGTTCGACCCCCAGAACGGGTTGCTCTACGTCCCGCTGCACGAGATCTACGCGATGTATTACCTGACGGACAAAGATCCGCGCATGCTCGTGGGGCTGGGAGGGAGCGAACAGGACTATGTCGGCGGGCTCGGCAGCTCGCTCGTCGCCATCGATTACCAGACGGGCAAGGTCGCCTGGAAATACCGTATGGGCTTCGGATTTGGGGGCAGCGGCTTGCTCACCACGGCGGGCGGCTTGTTGTTCGCCAACGATGGCGCGGGGAGTCTCGTTGCGTTGGGTTTGCAGGGGCGGAAGCCCCCGGCGCCGCTCTGGCATGCCCAGATCGGCTCCGTCGACAACGCACCGGAGACCTACACCGTGGACGGCCGGCAGTACGTGCTCGTGATGGGCGATGGGGCCGTGTGGGCGTTCTTCCTGCAATAGCGCTGTCGATTCTCGGGAGCCTCGTTCGTCGCCTGGGTTGAGAGGCCGGATCCGCCGGCCTCGAAACCCGGGCGTCCGGAGACGAAGATGCCATTCCTTTCAATCATTAGGGCTCGAGAGAACCAGGGTGCGCCCCCGGCGGGCTTGCTCGAGGCCATGGACAAGTTTGTCGCGCAGTCGCTTCAGGACGAGGGCGTGATCCAGACCGGTGGTCTGGCGCCGAGTGCCGCGGGGTTCAAGATCCGGATGTCGGGTGGGAAGCTCACCGTCACCGACGGTCCGTTCACGGAAGCGAAAGAGGTCGTGGGCGGCTACGCGGTGCTCGCGGCGGCAACCCGGGCTGAGGCGCTCGACGCGGCACGGAGCTTCATGGACCTCCACGTGCAGCACTGGCCCACGTGGGTCGGCGAATGTGAGGTGCGGGAGGTCGTGTTCCTGGCCCCGTAAGGTGGGTCGGGGAATGGCTCGAGGAGGATCTCATGAAACAGAACGTGCTGTTACGCATTACGTCGCTGTTCACAGTCCTGCTCGCCACGTTGCACCTGACGAGCGACATCGTCGGCGGCGAGGTCATGACCCCGGGAGGGTTTCTCACGGTCGTGATCATCCTGGTCGTCTGGCTGTGCGGCGCGCTGCTGCTGGCCGAGCGACTATCGGGGCTGGTCATCCTGCTGCTCGGGTCGCTGTTCGGGCTGGTCATCCCGTTTCTCCACCTCATGGGGCCGCGCGGTTTCGTCGGTCGCGACTACTTCTTCGTCTGGACATGCCTCGCGATCGGCACGTCCACGGCCTTCTCCCTCATCCTCTCGGTCCGCGGACTGTGGAGCCTCAAGAGGGGGCGGCCGACCTAGCCCTTGGGGCGGATGAACTCCACGAACGGCGGATAGGACCGCAACGAGTCGAGGGCGATGTCGGCGTGGACGTAGGCGAAATCGATCCCCTGCAACATGGCGGTTTGCAGCAGGTCCACGGCGGTCTCGCGCTCACCCAGTAACGCGTGAATGCGCGCCCGCTGGTACGTGTCCCCGCCCACCATGTACCGCGTGGAAACCGCCTTCAGCTGCTCGTCGAACCGCAACGCCTCCGCCCGCTTCCCCTCTCGGGCCGCGATGGCGCCGAGCGTGCCGAGGACAGCATACCGACCCATGGTGCTGGTGCCGCGGACGCGCAGCGGTGCGACCATTCCTTCCAACAGTCGCCGCGCCTCTTCCAGCCGCCCGGCCTCGAAGTACGTCAGCGCCAGGCCCAGCCCGCCATCGTCCTCCTGCCCCACCTCGGCGTGCCGTCGTTCGTGCCAGGCGATGGCTCGGGCGAGCGCGTCCCGCGCCGCGTCGGGATACCCGTGCGCGCGCAGCTCTGCGGCCGCCATCCGGGCCACGCTCCCGGGCGTCCAGTTGTCCTCGGACGCGAGCTGCTGCGCTTCGTCGAGACGTTGCCGCAGCTCGTCGGTGCGGCCGAGCGCCGCCAGGGCACGCACCTCGGTGACGAGGCCCCCGAGCTGCCCCGGTGCGCGCTGGCGACCCGCCATCGCCTCCCTCAGCTCGCGGCGATGATCGCCGAGCAGGTGCAGCGCCGACGTCAGGTCCCACGCGTAGGCGTAGGTGCCCCGAAACAGACCGCGGTCCGGATCGACTCGCTCCAGGGACGCGATCGCCTCGCGCGGGCGATTGAAGGCGATCGCCCCACTGCTGAGCAGGAACTCGGCATCGGAGCCGGGAGCGAGCCGGGCCAGCTCGCGCGAGGCCTCGAGGGCGGCCGGACCATTGCCGTGCACGATGCCGGCCACCCACCCGAGATAGGCGCGGTCGACCGGGGCGAGAGGCCGATTCGAGCTCTCGAGCCGGCGCACGATGGAATCCGCGGCGGCGTGATCGCCCATGTTGAGGCGCGCCACCGCCGACCAGATCAAGGCGACACTGAACGTCGAATCGCCTGCCGCGGCCCGGTCGAAATGCTCGCGCGCTGCCATGTAGTCGAATCGGGCGAAGCGATCCAGTCCCTCGACGAACTCCTGGTAGGCCTGGTAGTCAGGCGGCTGGCTCGCCCCGGCCGCCCAGCCGGCAAGTTTCGGATT
>CAZXKN010000140.1:0-3823 GCA_964641815.1 uncultured Gemmatimonadaceae bacterium
GCGGCGAACTTCGCCACCGCTGCGAGCGGCGTCGCTTTCGAAGCCTGCCCCCCGGTGTTCGAGTACACCTCGGTATCGAGCACCAGCACGTTGACGTCGCGGCCGCTCGCGAGCACGTGGTCGAGGCCGCCCGATCCGATGTCGTAGGCCCAACCGTCGCCGCCCACGATCCAGACGCTGCGGCGCACCATGCCGTCGAGTACCGACAGCAGGTGGCGCGCGCGCTCGTCGCCGGCGGCCGCGAGCGGCTGCACTCGCTCGCGCGCGGCGGCAACCCGCATGCGCTGCGCGCGGATGTCGCGCTCGATGCGCTGCGGCGCATCGATCAAGGCGCCGGTCAGCTCGTCCCCCAGTGTCTCGCGCAGCGACTCGGCCAGGCGGCGCGCCAGGGTGACCTGGCCGTCGGCGGCGAGGCGCATGCCCAGCCCGAACTCGGCGTTGTCCTCGAACAGCGAGTTCGACCACGCGGGTCCGCGTCCCTCGGCGTTCGTGGCCCAGGGGGTGGTCGGCAGGTTGCCGCCGTAGATGGAGGAGCACCCCGTGGCGTTGGCGACGAGCATCCGGTCCCCAAACAAGCGGGACAGGAGACTGAGGTAGGGCGTCTCGCCGCACCCCGCGCAGGCGCCGGAGAACTCGAACGTCGGCTCCAGGAACTGGGTCCCGCGTACCGTGGAGAAATCGACGTGCGCCCGCTCGGTCGGCGGCAGCGATTCGAAGAACGCGACACTCGTCCGCGCACGCTCGAGGATCGGCTCCCGCTCGGTGAGGTTGATGGCGCGTCGCCCGGCGGCCTCCCGCTGTTTCGCGGGGCAGACTTCCACGCAGAGCCCGCACCCCGTGCAGTCCTCCACGTAGACCTGCAGGGTGTAGCGCGTGGACGGGAAGCCGCGCTCGTCGATCGGCGCGGTGCGGAACCCCGCGGGGGCCCCCGTCAGCTGCGCTTCCTCCAGCAGGCCCGCGCGGATCACCGCGTGTGGGCACACCATCGCGCAGTTGCCGCACTGGATGCAGGTGTCGGGATCCCACTCCGCCACGAGGTCGGAGATGTTGCGCTTTTCCCAACGCGACGTGGCGCTGGGATAGGTGCCGTCCACCGGCAGGGCGCTGACCGGCAGGGTATCGCCGCGCCCCGCCAGCATCGGGGCGGTCACCTGGCGGACGAACGGCGGTGCCTGGGCGGACACGACCGGGAGGAAGTCGATGCGGCTGGTCGCGCGCTCGGGGACCGCCACCTGGCGCAACCGGGCAATGGTCGCGTCCACGGCGGCGAAGTTCTTGCGCACCACCTCATCGCCCTTGGCGCCGTAGGTCTTTTTGATCGCCGCTTTGATCTTCTCGATCGCCTGCTCGCGTGGCAGCACGCCCGAGATCGCGAAGAAGCAGGTCTGCAACACGGTGTTGGTGCGACCGGCGATCCCCGCTTCGCGCGCCACGGCGGTGGCGTCCACCACCCAGAACGCGAGCCCTTTGCGGATGATCTCTTCCTGGACCGGGCGCGGCAGCCGCTGCCAGGTCTCCTCGGGTCCATGCGGGCTGTTGAGCAGGAACGTGGCGCCGGGAGCCGCGACGCTGAGTACGTCGAGCGAGCGCACGAAGGCGAACTGGTGGCACGCGACGAACTGCGCCTGATCGATCAGGTAGGCGGACCGGATCGGCGTGCGGCCGAACCGCAGATGGGACACCGTGCGCGAGCCGGACTTTTTCGAATCGTAGACGAAGTACCCCTGCACGGAGAGCCCCGCCTCATCGCCCAGGATCTTGCAGGTGTTCTTGTTGGCGCCGACGGTGCCGTCGGCTCCCAGACCATAGAACACGGCGCCGAAGGTGTCGGCCGCCTCGGTGCGCACCCCACGGTCGTAGTCCAGGCTGGTTCGGCCCACATCGTCGTCGATGCCGACGACGAAGTGATTGCGCGGTCGCGCGGCCGACAGCTGGTCGAGCACCGCCTTGACCATCCCCGGGGTGAATTCCTTCGACGACAGACCGTAGCGCCCGCCGATCACCGGCACGGCGCGGCCCGCTTCCGCCAACGCCGCGACGACGTCGAGGCACAGCGGCTCGGCCAGCGCACCGCTCTCTTTGGTCCGGTCGAGGACGGCGATGGCGCGCGTCGTCTCCGGCAGGGCCGCGAGGAAGTGCGCCGCCGAGAACGGGCGGTACAGCCGCACCTGGAGAACACCGACGCGCTCGCCCCGCGCCACGAGCCACTCGACCGTCTCCCGCGCGGTGGTCCCGCTCGAGCCCATCAGCACCACGACCCGCTCGGCGTCGGGGGCGCCCGAGTACTCGAACAGCCGGTAGGCGCGTCCGGTGCGCGCGGCGAACCGCTGCATCGCCCCCGCGACGATCTCCGGCGTGCGCGCGTAAAACGAATTGGCGGCCTCGCGGCTCTGGAAGTACACGTCGGGGTTCTGCGCCGTGCCGCGAATGAACGGATGGTCGGGATTGAGCGCCCGCGCGCGGTGTGCCCGCACCAGCTCGTCGTCGATCAGCGCCCGCAGGTCATCGTCCGTGAGGCCCGCGATGCGGGACAGCTCGTGCGAGGTCCGGAACCCGTCGAAGAAGTGCAAGAACGGCACGCGAGCCTCGAGCGTGGCCATCTGAGCGATCGCCGCGAGATCGTGGGCGTCCTGCACGGAGCCGGAAGCCAACAGGGCAAAACCGGTGGGGCGGACCGCCATCACGTCCTGATGATCGCCGAAGATGCTCAAGGCATGCGCGGCGATGGAGCGCGCGGCCACGTGGAAGACTGTGCTCGTCAGCTCACCCGCGATCTTGTACATGTTGGGGATCATCAGGAGCAATCCCTGGGAAGCGGTGAACGTCGTTCCCAGAGCGCCGGCCTGCAGGGCGCCGTGCAGCGCGCCCGCGGCACCGCCCTCGCTCTGCAGCTCCACCACCTGGGGAACCGATCCCCAGATGTTCTGCTTTCCCTCGCTCGACCACTGATCCGCGAGCTCCGCCATGGTGGAGGACGGCGTGATCGGGTAGATCGCGCAGACCTCGGTGAGGCGGTAGGCGACGCTGGCGCACGCCTCGTTTCCGTCTACCGTCATGGCGATGGCGGGCTCCCGGTCGGGGCGCGCCGCGCGCTGCGCGGGAGTTTCCAGGGTCGCCGTCACGTGGCAGCCGCCGGCTCAGGTTGCATTTCGATGGCGTGGCAGGGGCACTGCTCGAAGCAGATAGCGCAGCCGGTGCAGCGATCGTACTCGAACCGATAGCGGAGCCCGGTTCCGAGCTTCGTGATCGCATCCTCCGGGCAGGCACCAAAGCAGGCGTCACATTCGAAGCAGTTGCCGCACGAGAGGCAGCGCTTCGCTTCGAACACGGCCTCGTCGGCGGTCAGTCCCTTGACGACCTCGCCAAAGCTCTCGCGGCGAGCCGCGAGGGGCATCCGCTCCTGCGCGCGCTGGGCGACATCGCGTGTGAACCAGAGGCGCAGCTTGTCGAACGTGGCGTCGCCGCGCACCGGCGTCTTCTCATACGTGCCGCTCTTGAGCCAGGCGTCGATGTGTCGGGCCGCCTTCTTGCCATGGCCGACGGCGACCGTGACGGAACGCTCCGCGGGCACCATGTCGCCGCCGGCGAAGAGCCCGTGGCGGCCGGTCATCATGCGCTGGTCGACTTCCACGGTGCCGTCGCGCTGCTGCACGACGCCGGGTACGCCCGCGAGGAACCGCGTATCCGCGTCCTGCCCCACGGCGAGCACGACGGCGTCGGCCTCCAGCGTTTCATAGGTGCCGGTGCCGCGCGCCTTCCCGTCCGCTCCGATCTCCATGATCTCCACCTGCATCGTGCTGCCCGTGACGGCAGCGATACTGCG
>CAZXKN010000141.1:0-9839 GCA_964641815.1 uncultured Gemmatimonadaceae bacterium
CCCCTCGGCCAGCGCCGCTTCCTTCCCCTTCTCCTGGGCCGTCCG
Organism: uncultured Gemmatimonadaceae bacterium; assembly: GCA_964641815.1. Classification (GTDB taxonomy): domain Bacteria; phylum Gemmatimonadota; class Gemmatimonadetes; order Gemmatimonadales; family GWC2-71-9; genus DASTHG01. The sequence goes on from CAZXKN010000141.1 coordinate 46, forward strand.
CATCCGCGCCAGCACTTCCTCCGGCACCGCCACGCCGGGCACTTCGTTCGCCAGGAATTCCGCGTTGCGCAGGGACAGGAGCGGCCAGATCCCGGCCACCACCGGGATGCGGTAGGACGCGACGCGCTCCAGGAACACCTCCAGCTGGCGCGGATCGAACACCGGCTGCGTCACGGCGAATTCGGCGCCGGCGTCGACCTTCCAGTGGAAGCGGGACAGCTCCCGGTCGATATCGACGGCCGCCGGGTTGACGCCGACGCCGATCACCCACCGCGTCGAACCGCCGATCGGGTTGTTCCCCGGGTCGAGCCCATGGTTGAGCCGGTAGACGAGATTGGTGAGCCCGATGGAATCGATGTCGAAGACCGCCGTCGAATCGGGATAGGGGCCCATCTTCGGCGGATCACCGGTGATCACGAGAATGTTGCGCAGCCCCCCGGCTGCAGCGCCCAGGATGTCCGACAACATCCCCAGCAGGTTGCGGTCGCGGCAGCAGTAGTGAATGACCGTCTCGATCCCCGTCTCGCGCTCGATCAACAGGGCGCTCGGCAGCACTCCCATACGGCTTTGCGCGCGCGGCCCATCGGGGACGTTGACCGCATCGATGCCCGCCGCCTGCAACGCGCGGCACTGCGCCAGCATCGGCGCCGGGTCGACCCCTTTGGGGGGGACGATTTCGACCGACGTCACGAACTCCCCGGCGGCGATCTTCCTGCCCCAGCGGCTGCGCTCGGCCAGGGGCACGGGCGTCACGCCGGCGGGCGGCTGGATCTCGGTGCGCGATACCACGACGGCGGAGCGCCGCGGCGCCACGCTCGCGAGGTAGTCGCGCATCTTCTTGATGTGCTCCGGCGTCGTGCCGCAGCACCCGCCGACGAACCGCGCCCCGGCCTCGACCAGCCGGCGCGCGTAGCTCGCGACGTACTCGGGACTGGCGAGGTAGATCTTGCGGTCGCCGACGTCGCGGGGGAGGCCGGCGTTGGGCTGTGCCGACAGCGGACGGTCGGTCGCCTTGGCCATCCGCTCGATGGCCTCGAGGATCCCCGCCGGTCCCACGGAGCAATTCACGCCGATGACGTCGGCGCCCCACGCCGCCAGCGTCGCGGTGAAATCCTCCGGTGCCGTCCCGTACGCGGTCAGCCCGTCGGTGCCGATCGTCATCTGCGCGACGACGGGGAGATCGCAGGCGTCGCGCACCGCGCACAGCGCCGCGTGGATTTCGCTCGTGTCGCTGAACGTCTCGAGCACGAAGCCGTCCACGCCGCCCGCGAGCAATCCGTCGACCTGGGCCCGGAAGTGCCCCTGGGCCTCGGCGGCCGACGTCGGACCGAAGGGCTCGAGGCGCAGCCCCAGCGGCCCGATCGCCCCGACGACGCTGGCGCGGTCGCCCGCCGCGCGGCGCGCCAGCTCGGCGGCGACGCGGTTGATCTGATCGGTCTGCTCCGCCAGACCGTAGGTCGCGAGTTTCACGGGGTTGGCGCCGAAGGTGTTGGTTTCGAGGATCTCGGCGCCGGCGCGGACGTACTCCTCGTGCACGTCCTGCACGAGGCGCGGCTGCTTCAGCACCAGCTCGTCGTAGCAGACGTTGAGGAAGAATCCCTTGGCGTACAGCATTGTCCCCATCGCGCCATCGAACAGATGGACGCGGCTGTCGTCGATGAGGGAGCGCAGGGTCGGCATCGGGCTACCAGTGGTCCTTCATGCGGTCCGTGTCTCCGATATACGCCCATTGAACGGCTCGCATGTACCGCTTGGCCACCCGCACCACGTCATCAGGGCTGACCCGGTTGAGCTGCTGCAGAAATCGGTCCGCCTCCCGGTAGTCGCCGAGATACAGCTCGGCACGCGCCAGGTAGTCCGCCTGGTTCGCGTTCCCGTCGTTGCGGGAGAGGTACTCGAGCCGGAACGAGTTCACGAACCGGTTCAGCCCGAAGCCGTCCAGCTTCGTCTGGAGCAGCCAGCGAATCTGATCGAGCATGATTGGAACCACGGCCTCGGGTTTCGGCGTGCTCGCGTAGATACCCGCCACGCCGACGGCGCGCTCGACGAACGGGGCGTAGGCGGCGTAGGAGAGGCCCATCCCCATGCGAATCGTTTCGTTCAATCGGCTCGAGAGCAGCTCGGTGGCGACTCGGAACGGCATGTAGTCGGGACTCGACACGGGGGGCCCGACCATGTACCCGAGGATGTAGTTCGTCGGCAGCTCGCGGCGCACCATGCGGTAATGACTCTCCTCCTGACGTGTCGCGGGAGGAAGGGTCCAGCGGTAATCGCCGTGCTGGATGGTGCCGATCGTGTGAGTCACGAGCCCGCTCACCTGCGCCGTGTCGGCGTCGCCGACGACCACCAGCAGCATCCGCGACGTCACCAGCTGCATGCGGGGGTATTCGGTCACATCCCGGTCGCTGATGGCGGCGAGGGACTCTTCCGTGCCTTCGGGATCGAGGGCGTACGGGTGGTCTGGAAACGCAACCTGGTCTGCCAGCGCCCGGATGCGCTCGTCGGGGTCGGCGTAGCGGCGCCGCGCCGTGCTGAGCATCTCCTCCCGCGCCTGGCGCACCGCCTCCGGGTCGAGCGTCGGGTGCGTCAATCGATCGGCGAACACGACCCAGGCCGAGTCGAGGTCCTGGCGCCGCGTAATGAAGCCCGTGACGGTCCAGTCCACACCGGGCTCGAGCGCCTCGACGGCTCCCGTACGGGCCATGGCCCGCTGCGACAGTCCACCGGGGTAATGCTCCGTGCCGAGGGTGGCTGCGTGCAGGAACAGCGTCTCGACCCCGGCGGTGCTGTCACTGAGCTGGCGCGTACCGCCGAGGAGGTACAGGCGTACCGCGACCAGGTCGGTTCGGCGGTTGATGCGCTGGATGATCCGGACGCCGGACACTTCGCGGATGGAGGGAAGCGTGTCAACGTCGGTCGGCGGACCGGCGATGACTGCGAGGCCGCAGCACAGGGCGAGCGCGTTCATGGGGCGCGCTCGATCGTGCTGGCTGCCGGGAGTAGCACGGCCCGGAGAGTGGGTATGAGGTCCGGCGCGGAGAGGACGGCAATGATTCTCGGCTGCGCCGACACGAATGTCGTGGCGACGTCCTTCAGATCGCTGAGTCGGCGAGCGACGGCGCGTCGATCGTACAGTTCATACGCGTTCGCTCCCGCGATCGACCACCACCAGGCCAGGACAGGCGCGAGGGTGTAGCTCGATTCGACGGCGAGCTCGCTGCTCATCAGTCGTCGCTTCTTGGCGATCGCGAGGTCCTCGTCCGTCACTCCCTCCAGGTTCCCGATGACGTTCAGCTCGTGCAGCAAGGCGGCCAGCGCCCTTGCGGCGTGCTCAGGGCTGGTCGCGCACAGGAACGTAATCGGGCCGACGTGGGCCAATGTCTCGTATTCGCAGCGCACCGACTGGAACAAGCCGCTCCCTGTCAGGTGACGCTGGAACGTGGAGCCGTGTTCATTGAGCACGTCGCACAGCAAGTCCGCGGCGTACGGAGCGATCGTATCCTGTCCGACGCTCGGGCCGCGGTACTTCACGATAATGGTCGTGTAGGCGACCGGTCTCGCGATCACGACGGCGCTGCTGGAAGTCAGCGGGGCGATCGGGGGAAGTGGTCGCTCGGCGAACGGATCGGGGGCCCTGGTCCACTGACTGAACTGCTCTCGAACTGCCGTGAACACGTCGGGCGCGGACACGTCGCCCGTGACCACGAGCGCGGCGTTGTTGGGTACGTAGTACCGGGCATACATCTCCTGCAAATGGGTGAGCGAGATGCCTATGACCGATGCGCTATCGCCCCCGACATCCTTCCGTCCCCAGGAGGCTCCCCACAACAGCCGTGACGCCTGTCGATCTAACGCCTGCTCGGGATCGGCCTCGTCCCGCTGCAGCTCGTTCAACACGATCGGCCGTTCCCTCTTCAAGTCATAATCGTTGAAGCGGGCATTTTGGACCAACCGCGCGAGCAGCCCGATTCCCCTGATCGCGTTGTGCGAGGGGAGCTCCAGCTCGTAAGTGACGACCTCTTCGGTCGTCCCCCCATTCCAGGCAGCGTCGAGCTCGGATGCCTCGCCCGCGAACGCACCAGGGTCCGCCTTGTACGAGCGGAAGAGCAGGTGCTCGTACAGGTGCGCAAGACCCTGCTCACCGGAATCCTGAGTCATGGCACCATTGCGCACCGCGATGAGAATGGTGGCCAGTGGGACCGTGTGATCTTCCGCCACGATCACCTGCAAGCCATTGTCGAGGGTCGTCACGCGGACGGAGCTGTCGGCAGACGCCTGCTGACCCACCGTTCGCGCCGGAAGAACACAGCACGTCGCGGTGAGCAACGCGGTCGGGAAACGGAGTCTTGGCACGGTGCGACTCCAAGGATGAAAAACGCCCGGTGCGGAAACGGCCGCCACACCGGGCAGGCGTTTTAGCGGGATGTTTTACGTGGCCGCAATAGCCGCAAATCGCCACGACGTCCGTTGTAGTATCCAATGTAGTGCTATCTTCTCCCCATGCCAGACCTCGGCCCGTTGCATCCGCAAATCGTTCATTTCGTCGTCGCCCTGTTGCTCGTCGGCGTCGCCCTGCGCTGGATCTCGCTCACCGGCAAGCTGCCGTTTACGGGTCCCGCCGCCACCACGCTGCTCCTTCTGGGCACCGTGGCGGCGGTGTTCGCGGCGTCGTCGGGAACCGACGCGCACGACGTGGTGGAGCGCATCCCGGGCGTGGGGCAGGCGGTGCGCGACCACGAGGACTGGGGCCACACGACGCGCACCGTGTTTCTCATCGTCGCCGGGCTCGAGATCGTGGCGCTCGTGCTGGCCCGGCGCCGCGCGGCGTGGGGCCGTTGGGCGCTCGTCCTCTCGGGTCTCGTGGGGTTGTTCGGCTGCTACGCCGTGTACGAAACGGCAGACCGTGGCGGCAAGCTGGTGTACACGTTCGCCGGCGGCCCGGGCTTACGGACCGGGGACACGAGCGACATCGCCCGCCTCTTTACCGCCGGGGTCTATGAGCAGGCGATGGTCGATCGCGCCCGTCACCAATCCGCCGCGGCCGCGGCCCTGCTCGACGAGCTGGCGCGCCGCTCGCCCAACGACACAACGGTGCAGCTGCTGCACATCGAGTCGCAGCTGCGCGACCGCCAGGATGCGAAGGCCGCGCTCGCCGCGCTCGGCGCGCTGCATGCGGCACCGGACAACCCGCGCCTCGCCGTGCGGGTCGGGATGTTGACGGCCGACAGCTACGTCGCGCTCGGGCAGGCCGACTCGGCAAAGGCGGTGCTGCGCCGTCTCGTGGCGCAATTCCCGATGTTCCAGCGGCTCAAGGATCGCCTGGCGCAGCTCGGGGGGTAGGGAAGACACGCGTGTCCGACCTCCTCGCCGCGCGGTTCCAGATGGGGATGTCGCTCGCCTTCCACATCATCTTCGCGGTGGTGGGGATCGCGATGCCGGTGATGATGGTGCTCGCCGAACGCCGCTGGCGAACAAGCGGTGATCCCATCCACCTCGATCTCGCCAAACGCTGGGCCCGCGGCACGGCGATCCTGTTCGCCGTCGGCGCCGTCTCGGGCACGGTGCTCTCCTTCGAGCTGGGTCTGTTGTGGCCCACATTCATGCGGTTCGCCGGGCCGATCATCGGGATGCCGTTTTCGCTCGAAGGGTTCGCGTTCTTCACCGAAGCCATTTTCCTGGGCGTTTACCTCTACGGGTGGGAGCGCGTGTCGCCGCGCGCGCACAGCTTCGCGGGGGTGATGGTTGCCGTGAGTGGGGCGCTCTCCGGCGTGTTCGTCGTGACGGCGAATGCCTGGATGAACACGCCCGCGGGATTCGAGCTGGTGAACGGGGCGCCGGTGCACGTTCATCCCATCGCTGCGATGCTGAACCCGGCTGCGGCGGCGCAGGTGCTGCACATGACGCTCGCGGCGTACGCGGCGACGGGATTCGCGGTGGCCGGGATCCACGCCTTGCTGATCCTGCGCGGGCGGCGCGCGCCGTTTCATCGCCATGCCCTGACGGTCGCGCTCCTCGTGGGCGCGCCCGCCGCCGTGCTGCAGCCGATCTCGGGGGATTACGCCGCGACGACCGTCGCGCGGCACCAGCCCGCGAAGCTCGCCGCGATGGAGGCGTTGTTCGAGACGCAGGCGCACGCCCCGATCACCCTCGGTGGCTGGCCCGACGCCGAGACGCGCCAGACGCGGTTCGGCATCCGGTTACCGTACGCACTGTCGCTGCTCGCGTTTCGTGATCCCCAGGCGAGCGTGGTGGGTCTCGATTCGGTGCCGCGCGACCAGTGGCCCAATCTCCCGGCGGTGCACCTCTCGTTCGACGTGATGGTCGCCTGCGGGACGTATCTGGCGCTCGTCGGCCTGTGGGCGGCGTGGCTCGCGTTACGGCGGGCTGATCTTCCGCAGCGTCGGGCGTTTCTGCGCGCCGTCGTGCTCGCCGCGCCGCTCGGGTTCATCGCGATCGAGACGGGCTGGATGGTGACCGAGCTGGGTCGGCAACCGTGGATCATCTACGGCGTGCTGCGCACCGCCGACGCGGTCACGCCGATGCCCGGGCAGCCGTGGCGCACGGGTGTGTTCGCCCTGATCTATGTCTTCCTCGCCGTCGTCGTGACGGTGCTGCTGTCGCGACAGATCGTGCGCAGCCCGATGCACACCGGGGAGTTCCCGGGGACGAGCCGGTGAGCGCCGCCACGTTCCTCGCCGGGACGCTCGTCGTCGCGCTCAATGCGTACGTCTTGCTGGGCGGCGCCGACTTCGGTGGTGGTGTGTGGGACCTGCTGGCCCTAGGGACCCGCAAGGAAGCGCAGCGGCAGCTGATCGCGCAGGCGATCGGGCCGGTGTGGGAGGCGAACCACGTGTGGCTGATTCTCGCCATCGTGCTGCTCTTCACCTGCTTTCCCACGGCGTTCGCCAGACTCGTGGTGCCGCTCAACCTGCCGCTGACGGGCGTGCTGATCGGCATCGTGCTGCGCGGCTCGGCGTTCGCGTTTCGCGGCTACGGCGGCGACCGCGACGCGGTGCAGCGGCGCTGGGGTCGCGTCTTTGCCATCGCCAGCCTCGTGACGCCGCTCTTGCTCGGGACGGCGCTCGGCGCCATCGCGGCGGGCGCCGTGGGCAGTGTGGCGACGGGGGGGAGACCAGCCGCGTCCTTCGCCGCCCAGTACATCACGCCGTGGCTCGCCCCATTCCCGCTCAGTATCGGGGTCGTGACCCTCGCCTGCTTCGCGTATCTCGCCGCCACCTATCTGACGCTCGAAGCGCCCGCAGGGGCGCTGCGCGAGGATTTCCGGCGGCGCGCGCTCGGGTCCGGCGTGGCGGTCGGTGCCGCCGCACTCCTGGCGCTCGTGACCGCTGGAACGAGCGCGCCCCTGATGCGGCACGGTCTCATCGGATCACGGTGGGCGCTGCCGTTTCAGCTGCTCACCGGGCTGGCGGCGATCGCCGGCTTGGCGGCGCTGGTGCGGCGGCGCTACGCGCTGGCGCGCGTCGCCGTCATGCTGCAGGTGTCGCTGGTGCTTTGGGGATGGGCGTGGAGTCAGTATCCCTACGTCGTCCCGCCAGACCTGGACGTCACGACCGCAGCCGCTCCGGCGGCGACGCTCCAGCTCGTAATCGGGGCCCTCGCGCTCGGCGCGCTGGTGCTCGTGCCGTCGCTCGTCTACCTGTTTCGCGTCTTCAAGAGCGGCGATCGGCCGTCAGCGGTCAGCCATCCATGATGCGGCGCGCGACCCACCAGGCCGCAACGCCCCCGGCAACGAATCCCACGATCATTCCGAAAGCGCCGAACAGCTGATTGCCGAGCACGCCGACGAGCGTGGCGACGACGAAGCTGACGAGCGTCTTGAGCAGTCTCACGTGTCCTCCGTACTAGCTGTCAGCCATCAGCTTTCGGCTATCAGCCGTTGGACAGCCTCGTTCGTTGCCAGACCATTGATGAGGATCGTCTTGCGCCGCGCCGCGAGTCCATGGGAGATCGTCACCGCACGATGAGGCACCCTGAGGCGTTCGGCAATGTGGCGAACCAGCTCCTCATTTGCCGCTCCGTCGACCGGTGGAGCAGCGACTCGAATGCGGATCGCGTCTCCATAGGAGCCAATGACTTGTGTCCTTCTAGCACGTGGCACCACCTGCACGACGATCCTTCCGACCGGTGGTTTCAAGCTGATGGCTGATGGCTGAGAACTGAAAGCGGTTTCACAGCAGTACGCGCCCCACGAACGCCCGCAGCACCATGAGGAGCAGCCACGCCACCAGGGGACTGAAATCGACCTGGCCCATGGGTGGGAGGATGCGGCGGATCGGCTCGACGATCCAGTCGGTGAGCCAGTACATCGGTCGCATCCAACGCGTATAGCGGAAGTATCCGAACCAGCCGCCGATCACGCGGATGAACAGCGCCACGACCAGCACGTAATAGACGACGTCGACGCCCGTCCCGATCAGGGCACGCGGCCCCAGGGCCGCGGCGAAGGCGAGTCGGTGCCCCGACTCGATGATGAACTGGACGATGGCCAGAACGACGACCCCGATGACTGCCACGAGGATGACGAGCCACCACCCTGCCTGCACGGGATTGCCGCCGCGGCGGACCACGACGCGCTCGATCGGGTTGATCACCGGGTCGGTCAGCCGTCGCATCCCCCGGCCGACGGGGCTGAACGGCGAGATCTTCCGCGCACGAACGAGCCACGACAGCCCCGCGACGACCACCGCCAGAACGAAGACTGCGAAAACGGCGTATCGAATGACGCGAAGGATCGGGTCGTCGATCAGGTGAGTGCTTCTTTCACGATCCTCGCCTGCTCGGCCTGATGTGCCGCCGGATAACCTTCGGCGGGGCTCGCCCGTTCGGGGCGGGAGACGTCCTTGATGGTGATGGCGGTCGGTGTAAGGTCGCGCAGCTTCGGCAGCATGAACTTGCGCGGGCCCATGTTGCGCGGCTCCTCCTGCACCCATACCACTTCCGTGAGCTGCGGATAGCGGCGCACCAGCTCCGTCAGATCGGCGACGGGGAAGGGGTAGAGCAGCTCGACGCGCGCGATGGCCACGTGCGCCGCCGCGGCGCGCGCGGGGGCGGCGAGGAGATCGTAGTAGATCTTGCCGCTGCACAGCACGAGCCGGGTGACGGCGCCGCGGCGGTCCGCGGTCCCGGGGTCGTCGAGCACCGCGCGGAATTTCCCGCTCGTCAGCTCCTCGAGCCGCGATGTCGCCGCGGGGAGGCGCAGCAGACTCTTGGGCGTGAAGACGACCAGCGGCCGCATGTCACCGTGCCGGGCCTGGCGCCGCAACAAGTGGAAGTACTGCGCCGGCGTCGTGCAGTTGGCGATGCGGATATTCCCCTCGGCGCCGAGGGCGAGGAACCGCTCCAGGCGGGCGCTCGAGTGCTCCGGTCCCTGGCCTTCATAGCCGTGCGGCAGGAGCAGCGTGAGGCGCGACGTCTGGCCCCACTTGGCGAGTCCCGAGATGATGAACTGATCGATGATCACTTCGCCGCCATTGGCGAAATCGCCGTACTGCGCCTCCCACAGCACCAGCGCCTCGGGCGCCGCCACCGCGTAGCCGTACTCGAAGCCCATGCACGCCAGCTCCGACAGCGGGCTGTTGTGCAGCTCGAACGGCGCCCGCGCGCCCGGTAGGTGCTGGATCGGCCCGTAGCGGCGGCCGTTGGTCGCGTCGTGCAGCATGAGGTGGCGCTGGCTGAACGTGCCGCGCGCGCTGTCCTGGCCGGTGAGGCGGATCGGGACGCCTTCGGCGAGCAACGACGCGAAGGCGAGCGCCTCGGCCTGGGCCCATTCGATG
>CAZXKN010000142.1:0-13894 GCA_964641815.1 uncultured Gemmatimonadaceae bacterium
CCGCAGGGTCGCTCGCCAAGCGCATCGTGGGAGACCCCTTGCCGTGACGGCGCGGATCGCGGGGAAGTGGGCGCTCGTCACGGGGGCGAGCGCGGGCATCGGACTGGCGTGCGCGCGGCGCTTCGCGGCCGATGGCGCGCATCTCGTCCTCTGGGCGCGCCGGACGGACCGGCTCGAGCAGGAAGCCAGAGAGATCCACGCGCGCCACGGTGGCGGCATCCAGGTGCGCACCGCCGTCGTGGACGTGCGCGAGCGTGCGGAGGTGGATGCCGCAGTGGCGGCGCTCGTGGTCGAGGCAATCGTCCCCGACATTCTCCTCAACAACGCCGGTCTTGCGGCGGGCCTCGACACGCTGCACGAGGGCGATCCCGACGACTGGGACCGCATGATCGACACCAACGTGAAGGGGCTGCTCTACGTGTCGCGCGCGGTGCTGCCGCACATGGTGCGGTTGGGGCGGGGGCACGTCGTAAACCTGGGGAGCCTCGCGGGGCACCAGACCTATCCCAAGGGCAATGTCTACGGCGCGACGAAGTACGCGGTACGGGCGCTCACCGAAGGGATGCACCTCGATCTCGTGGGGACGCCGGTGCGCGTCTCGAGCATCGATCCGGGTCTCGTCGAGACCGAGTTTTCGGTGGTGCGCTTCCACGGCGACGCCGCGCGTGCCAAGACGGTTTATCAGGGCATGCGGCCGCTGACGGCCGACGACGTCGCGGAGGTGGTGAGCTTTGTCGTCAATCTGCCGGAGCACGTCGACGTGCTCGATCTGGTGCTGATGCCCACCGCGCAACGCAGCACGCAGGTGGTGCACCGGGCGGAGTGACCGGCCGGTTATTTCGCCCGGTCGAGGTACTCCCCGGTGTTGGGGTTCACCCGCACCTTCTCACCCGACTGGATGAACTCGGGGACGTTCACCGTCACCCCGTTGGAGAGCTTGGCCGGCTTGGTCGACGCCGTCTTGGTGGCGCTCCGCATCACCGGCGACGTCTCGACGATCTCGAACACGACTTCGTTCGGCAGCTCGACGCCGATCGGCCGGCCTTCGAAGTACTCGGCGATCACCTCCATGCCATCCGTCATCCACTGCGCATGGTCGCCGAGCGCCTCCTCGTCGAGCTCGTACTGCTCGTAGTTCTGCGTGTTCATGAAGTGGTAGGAGTGCCCGTCATGGTACATGTACCGCAGCTCGTGGGTCTCCATGCGCGCTTCGTCGACCTGGTCCGATGCCCGAAACCGGTGCTCGACCGTGACGCCGCTCTTCAACTTGCGCATTTTGGCGTGTACCATCGCCCGCAGATTGCCGGGTGTGTGATGATTGAACTCGATGATCCGGCACGGCTCACCTTCGAACATGATGGTCATGCCGCGGCGGATGTTGGTGGCGGTAATCGGCATCGGACGGATTCCTGACGAGAAGCGTTCGCCGGGCATTCCCTGGCTGGGGTGCTCGGGCGCCAGAATCTAAACGGGCCGCGCAGCGGGCGGCACCCTGCGAAACAGCCCGTCGCTCGGGCTCTTTCGCCGCGCGCTACCTTCCTTCCGTCGACCCCGTGACTCGTTCCCCTACGCCCGAGTCTTGAACGAGCAGATGCGCGTGAAGCTCCCCGGCCCCGGCCTCCTCCTCATCGCTCTGGCGATCGGCTGCCGCGCCGCCCATTCGGCGGCGGTGGCGCACCCAGCCGTGCTGCAGCGCGACACGCTGCTGCCCGGCATGCCGCCGCCGCTCGATCGCAACAACGTCTACGCCGGCGCCGGCGCCGGGATGGTCGATTCCGTCGCGCGCCGCGCCAAGCCGCTCGTGTACGTCCCGCTCGGCGGGGCGGGGAGCGTCACGATCATCGATCCGGTGACGCACACAGTGCTGCGCACGTTCGCTACGGCGACGCTGCCGCAGCACGTCGTCCCCGCGTACGACCTGCGCACGCTGTGGGTCGCGAACGACATCGGCAACAGCCTGACGCCGATCGACCCCGTCTCCGGGAAGGAAGGGAAGAGCGTCCCCGTCGAAGATCCCTACAACCTCTACTTCACGCCCGACGGCAAGTACGCCGTGGTCGTCGCCGAGCGCGACCAGCGGCTCGATTTCCGCGACCCGCACACGATGGCGCTGCACGATTCGGTGAAGGTCGATTGTCCCGGCGTCGACCACCTGGACTTCACGGCGGACGGGCGCTTCGCCGTCGCGTCGTGCGAGTTCTCGGGGAAGCTGCTGCGGCTCGACGTAGAAACGCACAAGGTCACCGCGTACCTCAAGCTCGATCCCGGCAAGCCGTCGATGCCGCAGGACGTGCGGCTGTCCCCCGACGGCAAGGTGTTTTTCGTCGCCGACATGCTCGAGGACGGCGTCTTCATGATCGACGCCGATTCGCTGAAGCGCATCGGCTTTCTCCCCACGGGCACCGGGACGCACGGCATCTATCCCAGCCGCGACGGCAAGTTCTTCTACGTGTCGAATCGGGGCTGGCACACGCTGCACGCCGGTCCCCATGGACCGGGCAGCATCAGCGTCGTGGATCCCATCGCGCGCTCCGTCGTCGCCAATTGGCCGATCGAGGGCGGCGGCAGTCCCGACATGGGCAACGTTTCGGTGGACGGCTCGGAGCTGTGGCTTTCGGGACGCTACGACCAGGAAGTGTATGTATTCGATACGCGCACCGGTGCGCTCACGCACCGCATCAAGGTGGGACGTGATCCCCACGGCCTGTGTGTCTGGCCGCAGCCGGGGCGGTTTTCACTGGGGCATACGGGGAACATGAGATAGAGAGACGTAATCGGTTATCGGTAATCGGTTTTACTGATGACCGAGTACCGATGACGCCTCTTTAGTCCCGTAACTGCGGTAACTCCCGAAACAACTCCAACGCCTCCGGATTCGCCAATGCCTCGACGTTCGTCACCGCCTGCCCATGTACTACCGCTCGCACCGCCAGCTCCGACAGCTTCCCGCTGATCGTGCGCGGCAGATCCGCGACCTGGATGATGCGCCACGGCACGTGATGCGGGCTCGCCTCTTCGCGTAGCCCCCGCCGCAGACGCTCGACGAGCGCGTCGTCGAGCCGCAGGCCCTCGCGCAGTTTCACGAACAACACGATGCGCACGTCCGCTCGGGTCTCGTGGGCGATCGCCAGGCTCTCGAGCACCTCGGGGGAGCGCTCGACCACCCGATACAACTCCGCCGTTCCGATGCGCACGCCACCCGGGTTGAGCGTGGCGTCCGAACGGCCGAACAGGATGAGCCCGCCGTGCTCCGTGATCTCCGCCCAATCACCGTGATGCCAGACGCCCGGGAATTTCTCGAAATAGGCGGCGCGGTACTTCGCTCCATCCCGGTCATTCCAGAACGCCACCGGCATCGACGGGAAAGGTCTCGTGCAGACGAGCTCGCCCGGGGCGCCACGTACCGGCCGCCCTGCGGCGTCGAACGTGTCCACCGCCATGCCAAGCCCCGGTCCTTGCAGCTCGCCGCGCCACACCGGCTCGGTCGGCACCCCCAGCGCGAAACAGGAGATCAGCTCTGTGCCGCCCGAGATGTTGCAGAGATGCAGGTCCTGTTTGACGTGCGCATAGACGTAGTCGTAGCTGTGCCCCGCCAGCGGGCTGCCCGTCGTGAGCAGCGCCCGCAGCGCCGTCAGGTCGTGCGTGCGCGCGGGGTCGAGCCCCGTCTTTTCCGCCAGGGCGAGGTATTTGGCGCTGGTGCCGAACACCGTCACGCGCTCTCGCGCGACCACGTCCCAGAGCACCTCGGGATCGGGCGCCAGCGGTGCTCCGTCGTACAACACCAGGGTCGCGCCCGTCGCCAGCGCGCTCGCGAGCCAGTTCCACATCATCCAGCCGGTGGTTGTGTAGTAGCAGAGCCGGTCGTTCGGGCCGAGGTCGCAGTGCAGCACGTGTTCCTTTTGGTGCTGCAGCAGCGTCCCGCCGGCCCCGTGCACCATGCACTTGGGGAGTCCCGTGGTCCCGGAAGAATAGAGGATGTACAGCGGGTGACCGAACGGGAGCCGGGTAAAGACGGTCTCCGTCTCCGGCCCGAGCCATTCGTCCCACAGGGTCGCGCGCGGGATCGACCGCACGTCGGGATGTGCCGACAGATAGGGAATGACGACCAGCTGTGCGACCGGCGGTAGCCGTTCCATCCCCGCCGCGATCCGCTCGCGTAGATCGATTTCCTTCCCGGCGTAGCGGTAGCCGTCGACCGCAAGCAGCAGCCGCGGCGCGATCTGGCCGAACCGGTCCACCACGCCGGCCACCCCGAAGTCGGGCGAGCAGGACGACCAGATGGCGCCGATGCTGGCCGCGCCCAGCATGGCGGCGATCGCCTCGGGGATGTTGGGGACGTACGCGGCGACCCGATCGCCGGGCTGCACTCCGGCGTGGCGCAATGCCGCCGCGACGCGGGCCGCGAGCGCGGCGAGGGCAGGGCGGTCGAGCTCGCGTCGCTCCCCTCCTTCCCGCACGGCGATGATCGCGGGCCCGTCGCCCAGGGGGCGTAGCAGGTTTTCGGCGAAGTTCAGCCGCGCCTCGGGGAACCAGCGCGGGCCCTGGGCCGTGGGCGGTCCCATGTGCTCGAGCCCGACGGCGACTGGTCCCGGGCGATCGCCCACCACTCCGCAGAACTGCCAGACGGCGGACCAGAACTCCGCGGAGTGATCGATCGACCAGCGATGCAGGGCCGCGTAGTCACCGTGCGCGCCGACGGAGCGGGCAAACGCGTGCAGCCGGGTCGCGGCGGCGCGCGCGGGCGACGGCGACCACAGCGGAGACGTCATCGACTCAGGAATATAGAGGTCTTGAACTCGCTCACCGGATTCGCTAGGATAGTCAGCAGGGAGTCGCGTCCCGCTGTTTCAGTGCCTCGAGCCAGTAGTGGCGGTGGGGAGCGAACAGCCGGGAGGCGACTTTTTTCATTGTGTGCGCTGCAGCCACGGGAGTTTCGTCGCGGGCATGAAGCGAAATCGCAGGAGTCGGGTATCTCACACAGGACGAGGGGTCGGAGCGTCAACCGAGATGTAGGTCGGTGCTCCGCGTCATTCGACCGCCCCGCCTGTGCCGTTCTGCAGACGGGGCGTTTTCTCTCACCACAGGAGGAGACCATGAAATTGGACGACTTCTTTGTGGTGTCGACCGAAGGGGACACGTGGTGCGTCAGCACCGAGATGGCGCGTCACATCGACGACTGTCTCGACGCCACCCCCGTTCCAGCGTGGATCGTCTTCGTGGACGTGACCGGCGCGCGCGTGCGGGTCCGCAGTGATGCCATCGAGTCGCTCACGCAGCGGACCGTAGAGCAGCGGGCGCTGAGCCGTACGCTCGAGCGGCTCGCCCACGACGAGCGTCGCGCCGACGGCCTGGTCAAGGAAGACGAGGAATAAGGGCCGAGACCTGCTGCGCCAGCACGCGCGGCGGCGTCGCTTCCACCGGCAGCGCCATGAGCCGCTCGATCAGCTCGGCGATCGTGTCGCGCGAGCGGCGAAACGCCGCGAGCACCTCTTCGTCCGTGCCCAGGGCGTCCATCGGGTCGGGCAGATCCCAATGCGCCACCGCGCGGGCGGCATGGAAGACGGGACACGCCTGGCGCGCGGAATCGCACACCGTGACGACGAGATCCCAGTCGCGTTGCTCGAGCCCGTCGACTTTGCGCGGCGTCTTGCCGCTCCAGTCGATCCCCAACTCGGCCAGCGCCGCCACCGCGCGGCGGCTCACCCGTCCCGCGGGCTGCGCGCCGGCGCTCTCGGCCGCAAAGCGTCCCGCCCCCCGCGACGCGAGAATCGCCTCCGCCATCTGACTGCGGGCGGAGTTGCCCGTACAGACGAACAGAACCTTGAATGGATGTGACATGGCGAAAGCCGACAGCTGAAAGCCGATCGCGCCTTTCTTAGTTGATATTCGCCCGCCGAATCGAATCATCCAGCGCCAGCGCCCGCCGCGGCAGCCACTTGTAGTAGAGCTGCAGGCAGGCCCCGGTCCCCACGCCGCGACGGCTCGAGCAATTCCGGATCTGGCGCAGGTGTTCGGCGGACTGGCTGTGCCAGACGGAGTCGTCAATGGCCGTCGCCTGGTTCTCATCCCACCCGTAGCGCGTGATGAGACACGACTTCAGGTCGACGAGCCGCTGATCGCAGGAGTGGATCTCGGCGGTGTGCTGCGAGTCGGCCCGCGCCGCGATCTCCCCGATCTGGCTCTTCACGCTGTCCAGCTCGCGCGCCCGCTGACTCGCCGCCGAATCGGCGGCCGCCTCGGACCAGCCGCCTCGACCCCGCAGACATTGCGCGATCTCGAGCGGCGCCGTGGAAAGGGCGGTACAGGTTTCCAGGTCCTGTGCCCGCTCCTCGGTGGTTTTCTTCGCGCCGCACGCGACGAGGAGCACGACGGCCAGGGCTGTTCGCGGCAACGTTCGCATTTTCAGTGTGCCTTTACCGAAAACCGATGACTGATGACGCCTGGGCCGACAGCCGACAGCTGAAGGCGCCTCATCGCAGCAAGAGGAATGCATCATACAACGCATGCGTCCACGCCGTGATGCCGAATCCGCGCAACAGAAACAGCGCGCTGAACGCGAGGCCGGCGATGGTGCGAAACACGAACGAGTAGGCGCTGAGCCGGTCGCCGTACGGTCCGACGTAATGAAACGCCGAGAAGATGAGGGCCCCGATCAGCGCGGCCCAGATTCCCGCCATGAGGGGCCGCAGTCCGAGCACCCGTTTGCCCGCCCACGCGAGCGAGCCGACGAGCAGCACGCGGAACAGCAGCTCCTCGTACAGCCCGGCCCCGAGTGACAACATCAGCTTCGTAGAGGTGGCCATCTTCTCCACGCTCTGCTGCAGCATCGCCGTCGGCCGGACCAGCTGGGAGGTGATCGCGCTGACGATGATCCCGAGGCTGAGGGCGAGCACCGTGGCTTCCGCGAGCATCAATAGCAGCACTGAGAAGTGCAGCTCGCGCCCGCTCTTGTGGTAGTCCCGGATCACGAGCCACAGCCCGACGGCGACGAGGCAGACCATGAACAGCAGCGGCCCACGGGGTCCGGCGACGCGATAGAACAGGGATTCGAGGATGACGTCAGCGCCGTTGCGCAGCCCGCCCCCACGGGTCGTGGGCTCGAGCGCCTCCAGCACCTGATAGATGATGAAGAGCGGCAGAGCGAGGAGCAGGCTGTAGCGCGGCTTGCGACTGTCCTGCCAATAGGCCCGCATCAGGCCGGGAGTCCGTTACGCCAGGCCGAGTCGCTTCTCGAGATGTTGTTTGACGCCAGGGGTGATGATGCCGCGCTGCAGCAGCCCGTCGATCGTGGTCTTGATACCGGAGCGGTCGGCGTCGAGTCCGCGCTCGCGCAGCTCCTGGATCGCCCGGGCCAGCCGCTGGTCGTACTCCGAGTGCTTCAGCGAGCCCGCGTCCATTTCGGTTTTCAGCTGTTCCAGGGTCTTCACGAACCGTTCGACAGAAACCGGAGTCGACATCGCTCTCTCGTGGCTGGTGTGGGTAGAGCCAAGATATCAGCCTCGGGCGGCCGCCGCGAAGTCACGCACGATCTGCCCGGCGGGAACGATGGCGTCGATCCCGGCCACGCTCTTCCCGGCTTGCCAGTAATCGGTGGACCCGCCGCCGTCCATCAGGGACCGCTTGAGGGCCCACGCCGAGCGCAGTGCGTACACCGTCCGCATGAAATGCTTGGTGCGGCGGTGTTGCAGCATCCAGCGGGCGAGCGGGCCTGCCCGGGTCCCCACCCGGTCCACGTACGGCGTGCGGATCACGGACAGCGGCACGCCGGTCACCCGTTCGGTGAGGACGATGTCGCCTGCGTCGGCATTCACGATCGCCTGTTTGTACTCCGGTGCTGCCCGGCATTCATCGGTCGCGATGAAGCGGGTGCCGAGCTGGACGCCGGCGTATCCCATGCGCAACGCCGCCACGAACCCGGCCGCGTCCCCGATGCCGCCGGCGCACACCAGCGGCACGCCATATCCGGACAGCTCCTCGACGAGCTGCTCGGCGCTGCGACCGCCGGCATGTCCCCCGGCGCGATGGTTCACGGCGATCAAGCCGTGCACGCCGCCCGCGAGTCCCTTGTCGGCCCACTTCCGCTCGGTCACGTCGTGGTACACGATCCCGCCGGCACCCTGCACCCGCTCGACCACCCAGCGCGGATTGCCGAGCGACGTGACGAAGAAGCGCACCCCGCCCTCGAGCGCGAGATCGACGAAGTGGCGCATCCGGTCCATGTAGTGCCGCGAGCTCTGCTCGATCAGCACGTTCATCCCGACCGGCCTCGGGGTGAGGCGGCGGATCAACGCCAGACCGTCGCTGAAGTCGTAGCCGTGTACGAAGGTGAGCGACAGCGGCTGAATCACCCCGATGCCGCCGGCATCCGAGACCGCGGCCACGAGCTCGGGGTTGGAGCAGGGGAACATCGCCCCGCAGATCAGCGGGACCTCGATGCGCAGTTGCCGTGTGAGCGGCGTGTCGAGCAATGTCACTTTCCCTTGACCGGTCCCAGCCGCCAGCGTGCGACGGCGCGCGCCACCGTTTCTCCCGAGGCGTCCTGAATCGTCGCGGTGGCCTCGTAGTCGATGTTGCCCCCGACGGCGGGGATAGTGCAGCGGCACTCCGCCACGAGGCGGCCGCGCGCCTTCTTGAGAAACGTGATCGACAACCCCAGCACGATGCCGCGCACGTCGGCCGGAAGCCCCGACAGCATGGCGAGACCGCTCGCCAGCTCGGCGACGTTCATGAGGGCGACCGCGTGGATGGAGTCGAGATGGTTGCGGATGCGGCGGCGGTCCGGGAGCTCGAGTCGGGCATATCCCGGCTCGAGCGTCGTGACCAGCGCGCCGATCGAGCCGCTGTAGGGGGCGATCCGGCCCAGCAGACGGCTGAACAGCCACTTGCCCCCTGGTAGAGGCGAGAGCCGTGCCCATGCCTGTCGCAGGCGCTGACCGGGAGCCGGGAGAGTGGCCATAGGTCCTCTAGAATCTACGAGTGTCTGCGTAGTTCCCGAAACTTCCGTTGCCGGCGGGCGTATGTTGGGGCGCATGCTCCCCGTAGCACTGCTGTTGGCGTTTCAGACAGCGATTCCGCAGGATTCGTCCGCCTACCTGGACCCCGGGGCGCGCGAACTCGTGCGCCGCGCCCGCGAGCGGCGCGCCAGCGCCGAACAGCTGATCACCGATTATCACGTGCGGGTGACCGAGCGCATCTCCCTCGGACTCCGGGCGCTGCGCCGCGACCGCACGTTCTATCAGCGCGAGCTGGCGGCGCGCTTCGCCTGGCACAAGGTCGGCCCCGATACCGTGACCATGCTCGGCGCCCGCGAGGCGATCCCGGTGGCCTACGCGGGGACGCGTCTTCCCGAGGATATCGACACCGATGCCCCCGACCTGGGTTTCGAGATCGGCAAGCCCGGCGAGGAGCGTCTGGCAGTGGGGATCGGCGACTCGGAGTTCGTCTACGATCCGATCGCGCCGGGGAGCGAGTCGCGCTACCGCTTCCAGTCGGGCGATACGACGACGCTCACGCTGCAGGATGGGCGCACGATCCGCGTCATCGAGCTGCGCATCATCCCACGGCGCGACGACTTTCATCTGTTGGCGGGCTCGTTCTGGCTGGAGCAGGAGCACGTCGCCCTGGTGCGCGCCGTGTTCCGGCCGGCGCGGGCCTGGGACCTGGAGCGGGACCTCAACGACCCCAACGACAAGAACGACATCAAGGACATCCCCGGCTTCCTGAAGCCGATCAAGGGAGAGGTGCGCTACATCACCGTGGAGTTCGCGCTGCTCGAGGGGAAGTGGTGGCTGCCGCATCTGCTCGCCTTCGATGCCGTGGCCACCGCCGGCACCTGGCTGTCGGCGCCGTTGCGCTATGAGCGCGCGTACACCGATTACGACGTGACCGCGGGGCCGCCGCCTGCGCCGGGCGACAGCGTCGTGGCGGAGGCGCCCCCCGATTCCGCCGCCATCGAAGCCTGTCGGGGGCGGGCCTCGTGCCGCTGCACGCGGCGGCGCTGCCGTACCGCGGTAGTCATCGTCCCCGACGACACGGCGAGCCTGCTCACCAGCGCCGATCTGCCGCATTCGTTCGACGACCAGACGCCGTTCATGTCGGCGGGCGAAATGGAGGATCTCGGAAAGGCCATCGGCACGCTGCCCGAGACACCGTGGCACGCGCACGCTCCGACGCTGCGCTTCGGTCCCGGCGGCGCGGGACTGATTCGCTACAACCGCGTCGAGGCGCTGTCGGTCGGCGCACGTCTCGACTTCGACTTCGGGCGGCTCACCGCGGCCGCCGCCGCACGGCTGGGATCGGGCGACCTCTGGCCCAATGCGGAGCTGGACGTCGGGCGCGAGTCTCCCACCGTGTCGCTGCGCATCGCGGGGTATCGGCGTCTCGCCGCCGCGAATCCCGACGCCAAGCCGCTCGGCATCGGAAACTCCATCGGGGCACTCGTGCTCGGTCGCGACGACGGCGTGTACTATCGCAGCTGGGGCGGGGAAGTCCTGCTGCGGCCGGCGGCCACGGCGGTCCAGAACTATCAGCTCCGCTTCTACGTCGAATGGCAGCGACCGGCCCTGAAGGAGACCGATATCTCGCTGCCGCATCTGTTTCATTCGAATCACATGTTCGACAGCAATATCGCGGCCGATACGGCACGCGAATTCGGGGCGGCGCTCACGGTGCGCGGCGCACACGGCGTCTCTACGCGCGGACTGACGATCGGTGCGGAGTGGACGATGGACGCCGCACTCGGGACGTTCGACTACGCCCGCACCAGCCTCACGATGCGCCTCACCACTCCGTTGCCGGGAACGCTGCTCGGCGCCATCGAGGTCGCGGGAGGGATGACGGGCGGCGCCGCGCCGGTGCAAGGCCTGTGGTTCCTCGGCGGCCCGGCGACGCTGCGCGGCTACGGCGGCGGCGTCGTCAGTGGCCCCGATTTCTGGCGCACCCGCGTCGAAGTCGCCAACGCATCGCCCGGTGCCAGAATCGCGGTCTTCAGCGACGCTGGGTGGGCGGGAGCAGGAAGGGCGTTGTCGGTCGGGCGTCCGCTGTATGCGGTCGGCGTCGGGGCGTCCTTCCTCGATGGCATCCTGCGCGTCGATCTGGCGCGCGGCCTCGCGGCGCCGAAGGGATGGCGCGTGGACCTGTATGTGGACGCCATTCTGTAGGCGCCATCGGCTATCGGCCTTCGGCTTTTGCCGACCGCCGATAGCCGACTGCCGATAGCGTCTGTAGTTTCGCAGCTTGCCAGAACCACTCCCCGACATCGATCCCGCCGATCTCGCCTCCGTACCCCTGGAACGATCGGAGACGATTCCCTCGGCATGGTATACCGATCCCGCGTTTCACGAGCTGGACCGCCAGGCGGTGTTCGCCCGCACCTGGCAACACGTCGGCGACCTGAGCCGGCTCGCGCGTCCGGGGGATGTCGTCGTCACGGACGTCGCCGGAGAGCCGGTGATCGTGGTGCGCGACAAGACGGGGGAGCTGCATGCGTTCTTCAATGTCTGCCGCCACCGCGGCGGGCCGCTGGCATTGAAGGACGAGAACTGCGACATGCTGATCTGCAAGTATCACGGCTGGACGTACCGGCTCGACGGCATGTTGCGCGGCGTGCCACACTTCAACCGCGTGGAGCTGTTCGACAAGGAAGACTACGGCCTCACCCGGCTGCCGCTCGTCGTATGGGAAGGGCTCGCGTTCGTGCACCTAGGGCCCTCGCCGCTGCCGATCGAGGCGGTGTTCGCCGGGATCCGCGAGCGTGTGGCGCCGACGGTGCTGGGGTCCTTGCGCTTCGCGCGGCAGGTCGATTACGAGGTGGCCTGCAACTGGAAAGTGTACGTCGACAACTTCCTCGAGGGCTATCATGTCCCCTACGTCCATCCCGATCTTCACAATCTCTACGACTATCAGAATTACGTCACCGACGTGCACGAGTACTACAGCGTACAGGTGGGACCGCTCACCGGTGAGCGCAACGTGTATACGGCGGGTGGGGGGGAAGGCCTCTACTACTTCGTCTTTCCCAATCTGATGCTCAACGTCGTGCCGGGCCGGTTACAGCTGAATGTCGTGGAGCCGCGCGGCCCGGACCGGTGCCGTGTGCTGTTCCGCTACTACTATGACGATCTCGAGGGCCCGGGGGCGCGCGAGCGCGTCGAGTCCGACGTCACCTTCTCCGATCAGGTGCAGCAGGAGGACGCCGAGATCTGCGAGCGCGTGCAGCGTGGCCTGTCGAGCCGCGCCTACGACCGCGGCCGCTTTTCGGTGCGTTTCGAAGAAGGCGTCTACCACTTCCAACAACTCCTGAAGCAGGCCTACCGAGCATGGCTGACGCCGCTGCCCCCCCGGTAACCGACCTCAAGCGCCAGCTCACGCTGCTCGACGCGACGATGATCAACGTGGGCACGATCATCGCCTCGGCAATCTTCATCGTCCCCGCCGAAATCGCGCAGGGACTGCACGTGACATCCCTGATGGTGCTGGTCTGGGTCGTCGGGGGCATCGTGTCGCTGCTCGGCGCGCTGTCGATCGCCGAGCTCGCGGCCGCGATGCCGGAGGCGGGCGGGGGCTTCGTCTATCTACGCGAAGCCTTCAGCCCCGTGTGGGGGTGGCTGTACGGCTGGGCCAACGGCATCGTGATCAATCCCGCCTCGATCGCGGCGATCGCCGTGGGCTTCGCGGGCTACCTGGGGCACTTCACCGCGTTGTCGGCGGGCGGGATCAAGATCGTGGCGATCGTCTCGATTCTCGCCCTCACCGGGCTCAACGTGGTGGGCGTGAAAGCCGGGGCGATCACGCAGAACGTCCTCACGTTGATCAAGATCGCCACGGTGACCGGCCTGATTCTCGTCGGGTTCATCCTCCCCGGGGGCTCGAGCGCCAACCTCCAGCCGTTCTGGCCGGGTGGTGGCACGAGCGTCGGTGCGTTCGGGGTCGCCATGCTGGCGGTGCTGTGGGCCTACGACGGCTGGATCGAGACGACGTACGTGGGCGGGGAAGTTGTGCAGCCGGAGCGGAACCTGCCGCGCGCGATCATCTACTCCGCGCTGATCTGCATGGTGCTGTACGTGCTCGTCACGGTGTCGTTCACGTACGTGCTCGGCCCGGAACACGTCGCCGGCTCGAAGCTGGTGGCGAGCGATGCCGCTGCCGTCACCCTCGGGGCGATCGGTGCGGGGCTCGTCGCCGCCGCGATCCTGGTCTCGACGCTCGGCGCCAATAACGGCATTGTGCTGACGGCAGCGCGTATCCCCTACGCCATGGCACGGGATCGGCTGCTCTTCTCGTCCATTGGAAGGGTGCACCCGCGCTGGCTCACGCCGGCCAACTCGCTCATCGTGCAGGCGGTCATCTCGATCGCTCTGACCCTCACCGGCGAGTACGACTGGCTCTACACGTACGTGATCTTCGCGGAGTTCGTTTTCTACGCGCTGCTATGCGGGGCGCTGATCCGGCTGCGGCGCACCCGCCCCGACCTGCCGCGGCCGTACCGCGCCTGGGGCTATCCCGTCACGCCGATCCTGTTCATCGGGTTCTCGCTCTGGCTCGTGGCCAATACGATCATCCAGGATCCGATCGATTCGGCGGTGGCGGGGGGGCTGATCGCGGTGGGGTTGCCCGTCTACTTCTACTTCAGAAAGACGCTTTCGGCTGTCGGCGATCGGCAATCGGCTTAAGCAAGTTCACGCCTCTTGCCGAAAGCCGATGGCCGAAAGCCGATAGCGCACTTGGTTATCGGGCCAATATCCCGTCAATGGAGAACGCTCCGCCACCCGTCACCAGCAACGCCGCACAGATCGCCAGCACGAGCAGGTGATACTCGAAGCCTTCCTGACCGGCCTGCTGCTGTCCGGTCCAGTTCATGAAGAACCCGACGCGCTTGTGCACCTTGAGGATCGCG
>CAZXKN010000143.1:0-6777 GCA_964641815.1 uncultured Gemmatimonadaceae bacterium
GCCATCCACACCTTGAGCGCCCGGAACCCGCGCGACAGCTGGATCCCGAGATCGGCGAACAGCACGCCGCCCGCCGCGAGCCCGCGCGCGGTCGCGCCGAGATAGCTCGGGGCCTCGGCGAAGGTGCCGCGGTGGACGTCCGCGTGCCGCACCAGCGTGCATCCGACCTCGAACGGCAGGTAGCCCCACTTGTGGAGGTCGAAAGCGACCGAGTCGGCCGACTCGAGACCCTGGACCAGCGGCGCGAGCTCCGGAGTCAGCCGCACCAGTGCGCCAAAAGCGCCATCGACATGGAACCAGATGTGCTCCGCGCGGCACAGTCGTCCGAGCGCCGCGAGGTCGTCGGTGGCCCCGGTGTTCACGGTGCCGGCGTTTCCGATGACGCAGATCGGACGCCGGCCCTGCGCGCGGTCCGCCACGATCGCGGCTTGCAAGGCCGCCACGTCGATGCGGTATGCGGCGTCCACGGGAATGAGTCGGAGATTACGATGTCCCAGACCCATCAGCTCGACGGCCTTCTTCACCGAGCTGTGGACTTCGGTGGACGCGTAGACGACGAGCGGCGGTGCTCCGTTGCCCACACCCTGCTCGCGTACGTCGAACCCCGCCTGTGCCTGGCGCGCGACGGCCAGGGCCACGAGGTTCGCCATCGAGCCGCCGGAGACGAGGAGGCCGCTCGAGCCGGCGGGGAATCCCATCACCTCGGCGAGCCAGGCGATGACACGTTCTTCGACATGGCGCGCTCCTTCCTGCACGCCGGCCGTTTGCGGATTCATCCCCGACGCGAGCATGTCGGCCAGCATCGCGAGCGGTGTTCCGGTGCCGATCACCCAGCCCCAGAACCGCGGATGGATGTTGCCGGGTGGGTAGGGAAGCACGTCCCGCTTGAACTGCTCATAGACCGCTTCCGCGGGCCTCCCCTCGTGCGGCAACGGCTCGGCGAGCCGCGCCCGCACGGCGTCCGGGAAGGGCTGCCACACCGGCCGCTCCCGCACTTCGGCCAGGTAATCGATCATGTCGTCGAGCATGCGATGCCCCAGCGCCCGGAATTCGGCCCACGATTGCGGGTCGAGGGTCAACTCGTTCACGCAGCCTCCGAGTCAGGCAACGGCGTTGTCGGTTCTCGGTCGTCGGTTGTCGGGGGGGTCACTGATGACCGATGACCGACCACCGATGACGCCTTGTGCGAAAGCTGGATCCACACCACCGCCGCCAGCGTCAACACAATCGCGACTACCATCCGGCCCGTGATCGGCTCGCCCAGGATGGCCCAGCCGAGCAGCACCGCGATCACTGGGTTCACGTAGGCGTAGGTGCCGACGATGGTGGCCGAGGCGTGGCGCAGCGCGTAGCCGTAGGCGCTGTAGCCGATGATCGATCCGAAGACCACGAGATACGCGATCGCCGCAGCGCCGCGCCCGGTGAGGTGCCACTGGCTCCATTCGCCGAGCAGTGACCCGACGATCGCCACGGTGAGTCCGCCCGCCAGCATCTGAATCGCCGCCGACATGTACGCGCTCGACTGCGTGGGGTGCCGTTTGGCGTAGATCGACCCCAGCGACCACGATGCACTGGCACACGTGAGCGCGATCGGTCCCCGCAGGTCGGCCGACAGGATCTCGCGCGGGTTGGCGCCGACGAGCAGCGCCGTCCCGAAAAAGCCGACCAGCAATCCGAGGATCACGCGCCAGGTCAGGCGGCTGGTGCCGCCCGGGATCGTGGCGTCGAAGAATGCCATCCACAGCGCCACCGTCACGACGAACACGCTGGCGACCCCGGACGGCGTGTATTGCTCCGACCACACGACGAACGCGTTGCCGCCGGCGAGCAGAAAGACGCCCACGATGACCGACGTCCGCCAATCCTCCGCACGACGAGGGAGCGAATCGCCGCAGGCGAGGGCCAGGGCCAGCAGCAGCCCGCCGGCAATGGCGAAGCGCAATCCCGCGAACAGGAATGGCGGCAGCACGCCGACGCCGATCTTGATCGCGAGGTACGTCGACCCCCAGAACACACACACCAGGAGCCACGCGATGAGGGCTTTGCCGCGCAGGCCGGCCATCAGTCGAGCTCCGCGGGCTGGAGCCCCGGTTTCTCGAACACGGTACCGAGCACGATGGTGGTGCGCGTGTTGATCGACTTCTGGCCCTCGGTGAGGGTGCGCAGGATCGTCTGCACTCCTTCGAGGTCGGGGGCCACGATTTTCAGGATGTAGCAGTCCTCGCCGGCGACATGATGGCACTCGATGACGCCGGGGTTCTTGGCCATCTGGCGGATGCGCGGCTCGTCGACGACGTAGGTCGGATTGCCGTAGCGCACCGAGACGAACGCCGTGACGGGGTAGCCGAGCTTCTTGCGGTCGAGATGCGCGCCGTAGCCGGTGATGTAACCCGACTCTTCGAGTCGCTTGACGCGTTCCATCACGGCGGGGCGGGAGAGGCCGACCGAATCAGCGACGGACTGGTAGCTCGAGCGGCCGTCGGTCGCGAGAAGCCCGAGAATGCGACGATCAATGGCGTCGAGGGCGAGTTTGGTTGCCATTTTGTCCTCTTGTACCGCTCAAGTCGGACGTTTCGTCGATGTCAGTCTATCTAGACCTAACAAGCGGGTAGTCTAAGAGGTTTCCAGCGAACGAACCATCCGATTCTTGTAAGCAAACTGTCCTTGAGTTAGGACACCCGGCTTGGCTACTTTGCCGCCATGCAGGTGCTCGAAGCGCTCCTCACCACGATCCGTCCTTATCAATCCGTGCTGGTAGGGTACTCGGGCGGCGTCGACTCCACCCTCGTCGCCGTCGCGGCGCGCCAGGCCCTGGGACGCGAGTCGGTGCTGGCAGTGATCGGGCGCAGCGCGTCGTATCCGGAGGAGCAGCGGGCGGCCGCGGACACGATCGCCGCCCGCTTCGATCTGCCGCTCGTCGCGATCGACACCCACGAGCTCGAGAATCCCGCCTACCTCGCCAACCCCACCAACCGCTGCTTCTACTGCAAGTCCGAGCTGTGGACGCACCTCGGCGCCCTCGCCGCCGAGCGGGGCATGCGGGTGGTGTGCGACGGCACCAACGCCGACGATTTGCACGAACACCGGCCAGGGTACGCCGCGGGGCGGCAGGCGGGAATCCGCTCGCCGCTCGCGGAAGCCGGTCTGACGAAGGCCGATGTGCGGGCGGCGGCCCGGGAGCTCGGGCTCCCCAATTGGGATGCGCCGGCGGCGCCCTGCCTCTCGAGCCGGGTGCAGTATGGCATCGCCATCACCCCGCGGCGGCTGCAGCAGGTGGAGGCGGGGGAGGCATACCTGCGCGCCCTCGGCGTCACCGGGAACCTGCGGGTGCGCCATCGCGGCGCGACGGCTTCGGTCGAAGTGGATCCGGAGTGGGTCGGCTGGGTCGAGGCGCGACGGGAGGCGGTGACGAGCCGATTGCGGGCGCTGGGATTCGCGTCGGTGCAGATCGACCCGCGCGGCTATCGCCGCGGCAGTCTCATTCTCGACGCCCACGCGTGAGGTTGTTCATCGCGCTCACGCCCCCTCCGACGGTCCAGCGCGAGGTGTGGGACGCGTTCGCGCCGCTGCGCGCCCGGCCGCTGCCGGTGAAGTGGGTGTCGCCGGAGCATGTACATCTGACCCTCAAGTTCCTGGGCGACGTTACGCCCGAGCGGCAGCCGGAGATCGTCGGGGCGCTGGCGTCCGCGGCACAGGGGACGAAGACGCTGGCGCTGGTGGTACGAGGGGCGGGGGCGTTTCCGAACGCGCGGGCCCCGCGCGTGGTGTGGGCCGGCATTGAGCCCGATCCCGCGATCGAGATCCTGGCGGACCGGGTCGAGCGCAGCTGCACGCCGCTGGGATTTCCCCCGGAGGGCCGGCCGTTCCGGCCACATCTGACGCTGGGCCGGGCGGAGCGCGCCGCCCGCGCGCGCGACTGGGCGGGGGTGGCGGAGCTGCTCGACGGGCTTGCCGTCGATGCCAGCGCCGTGCTCGACGGTGTGGATCTGGTCTCGAGCGAGCTCCGCCGCGGCGGGTCGGTGTATCACAGGATACATCGTGAACGGTTGTCTTAAGGGGCTGTTTCGCCTCTTCGTCTTCGTCCTGCTGCTCGTGGGCGTCGCCGCGGCGTACTGGTATCGCCAGCCGATCGGCCGCGCCTTCGACCGTCTGGTGGGACGCCGCGGCACCGCGCTGCCGAAGGTGTCCGCCGATTCCGGCACCGGCGCGCCGACGCCGGCCGCGCTGGCCTCGGCGCAGCGCAAGCTCGCCTCGCTGGCCGCGGCGCGCGGCCCCGACTCCGTCGTGCTGACGCCGAACGAGATGGCGTCGCTCGTCGGCAACGGGATCGATTGGACGGTCCGCAAGACCTTCGACTCGCTGCGCATCGAGTTGTCGGAGGGATCGATCGCCGTCAACGCCCGGCTCGACACGAAACTGATTCCCCAGGACGCGCTCGGCCCGCTGCGCGGGTTGCTGGCCGAGCGCGAGCCGATCCGCATCGCGGGGCCGCTGAAGATCGCGCGGCCGGGCGTGGCGCGCTGGACGGTGCAGTCGATCGCGCTGCGCGGCTTCCCGTTCCCCGCGCCGGCAGTGAAGGCGCTGGCGCGTCAGACCGCGGGCGCCGATACGGCCGGCTCGGTCGCGCTGCAGGTCGATCCGTCCATCGCCAGTCTCGCGATCCATCCTGCCGGCGTCGTGGTGTACCGGAAACGCCGTTCATGAGCCGCCGCGTCCTGGTCGTCGACGACGAGAAGGGCGTGCGCGAAGCGCTGAAACAGGTTCTCGAATTCGAAGATCTCGAGGTCCAGACGTGCGCCTCCGGCCTCGACGCCGTGCTGGCGTACGGGGAATTCCGTCCCCACCTCGTGTTCCTCGACGTGAAGATGCAGGGGATGGACGGGCTCGAGGTGCTGCGGCGACTGCGCGAGCAGGACCCGCACGCTCAGGTCGTCATGATTTCGGGCCACGGGACGATTCAGACCGCCGTCGAAGCGACGCAGCTTGGTGCCTACGATTTTCTGGAGAAGCCCCTCGACACCGATCGAATCCTGCTGACGCTGCGCAACACACTGCGGCACATCGACCTCTCGGAAGAGAACGTGCGGCTGCGGGCGGAGGTCGAGGCGCAATACGAGATCGTCGGCTCGAGCAAGGCGATCAAGTCGGTGATCGAGCGCATCGAGAAAGTGGCGCCGACGCCGGCCCGCGTATTGATCACCGGCGAGAACGGGACCGGCAAGGAGCTGGTGGCGCGGGCCATTCACGCGCTGAGCCAGCGGGCGCGGGGTCCGTTCGTCGAGGTCAATTGCGCGGCGATCCCGGCGGAACTGATCGAGAGCGAGCTGTTCGGCCACCTGAAAGGGAGTTTCACCGGTGCGATCTCCGACCGTCCCGGCAAGTTCGAGCTGGCCGACGGCGGGACGCTGTTCCTCGACGAAATCGGCGACATGAGTCTCAACGCGCAGGCCAAAGTGCTGCGGGCGTTGCAGGAGGGCGTCATCTCGCGGATCGGCTCGGGGAAACCGCAGCAGGTGGATGTGCGGGTGATCGCGGCAACCAACAAGATGCTGGAGCAGGAAATCGCGGCCGGGCGGTTTCGCGAGGATCTGCTGTACCGCCTCAACGTCGTGCCGATCGAAGTGCCGCCGCTCCGCGTCCGCCGCACCGATATCCCCCAGCTGGTGCAGCACTTCACCGATCAGCTCTCCGGAACCGGCCGCGCCGGCTTGAAGCCGAAGCCATTCGCCGAGGCGGCAATGCAGCGGCTCGCCGTGCACGACTGGCCCGGTAACATCCGCGAGCTGCGCAACGCCGTGGAGCGGCTGCTGATCCTCGCGTTGGGGGAGTCCGTGACGGAGGCCGATGTCGACAAGCTGGTGGGCGACGGGGGCCGCTCCGTGGCCGCGGGGGACGCGGCGGCCGGGGGAGCGCTGTTCCGCGCCGGGACGTTCGAGGAGTTCAAGCAGGCCGCCGAGAAGTGGTACCTCCTGGCCAAACTCAAGGAGCACGACTGGAACGTTTCCGAGACGGCGCGTACGTTGTCGATGCCGCGCAGCAACCTCTATAAGAAGATCGAGCGGTACCACTTGGCCCGGGAGAGCTGAGTGCAGAAGAACCAGGAGCGAGACTGGGACAAAGAGCTGGCCGAAGTCGACCGGCTGCTGAACCAGCTCCCGTCGCATCGCGAGGAGCAGGTGGCAGCGCAGGCGTCGAAGCGTGCCCAGCCCGCGGGGCGTCCCGGCCCGAGCGCTGCGGACGCGGGCGGCGGCCGTATCGGCACCTGGGCACGGGTCGGCCTTGGATTGCTGCTCGGAATCGGCATGCCGTTGTGGCCCTACGACCACGCCTGCGGCATCAAGCTCTTCATCTATCTGGGTGGCGTGCTGACGGTGGTCGTGGCGGGCGTGTGGAGCAGCCTGTCGTCCTGGAAACGCCGCATGGGGACCGCGCACCTCATTTCGCAGCTGCTGGTGGTCTGGGGACTGGTGCTGACGGCGGAGGTGCTGCTGCCGCGGATGGGGTACGCAAAGACTCCTGCTACGTGGTTCTGTCCGTAAACAAGAAGGCGCTTTCGGCTGTCGGCAGTAGGCCATCGGCAACATCGCTGGTTGTTTGCGTGCTTAGCCGATTGCCGAAAGCCGATAGCCGATAGCCAAGGGACCGATGCCAGACAACTTCAAGAACTTCATCGCGGGCGAGTGGGTCGCCCCCGTTACCGGCGCCTACTTTGATAACCTCAACCCCGCCGACTGGAATGTCCTGATCGGCTGCTTCCCGCGCTCCGGCACGGACGAC
>CAZXKN010000144.1:0-20650 GCA_964641815.1 uncultured Gemmatimonadaceae bacterium
TCCCGCCCCGAGGCGTTCGGCCGAAATGTGCGTGTCATGCACCCGAAACCGCACGATCCCGATCCCGGACACCGCCTGCAACCCGATTCCGGCGACCCGCTCGAACACCGAATCGTCGACGACCGAGTACTCACCCGAGGAAGGGTGTACCGAGATCACCCGGTGCCCATCGTGCGTGATCACGAGATAGTCGTCCTCGGACCGACCGTGCTTCTGGATGTCGACCCGCGCACGATGCGTCCCCTCGCGCACCGTCCCGACGACCGGTTCGTCCGAGCCGACGGTCATGCGAAAGGTGTAACGGGTTCCGGGGACGCCCTGCTGCGGACTGAGGGGAGCTGCGACGGCGAGCGCCAGCACGAGTGGAATGATCATGCGCTGGCCTACGAACGCCGGCCCTGGACGGTTTCCGGGCCCGGAACTGTTGCCGTAGTGGGAGGTTACACGCTAATGTCGAAGCCCATGAGCAGGCCGAAGCCAGACCCCAAGCCCAGCAGCTCCGTTCAGGATGCGATGCCCTTCGCCAAACAGGCCTGGGCCGTCAGCACCGAGGGAGAGCGTGCGGCGATCCGGCTCGGCCTCATTCCGCTGCGGCTCGCCACCAATTTCGGGAAGTGGTCCACTCCTGGAGCATTTCGTAAAGCCCTGATGGAAGTGGCCGCCAAAGCGCGCGGCATCACCCCCGCGGAATCCGGGCAGAATGATCCTCAGTGAAGGCGTCCGCGTTGCCCTCGACGGCCTGCGGGCCAACGCGTTGCGGTCCCTGCTCACCGCACTCGGCATCATCATCGGCATTGCCGCGGTCGTCACGATGGTGGCCTTGGGCATGGGGGCCGAACGAGCGGTGCAGGATCGTATCGCCGCGCTCGGGCCGACGATCCTGAACGTGTTTTCGGGGCAGGACTTCCGGGGCGGCGTGGCGATCAACGGCGCACAAAGCCTCACGTATGCCGACGATACCGCCCTGGAGCACGGCGCCCGGTATATCGTCGGCGTCGTCCCCGAGCTGCAGCGAAACTTCCAGATCAAGTTCGGCGACCACAACGTCAACCAGGACGTGATCGGCACGACCCCCGACTTCGTCCTGGTTCGCAACTACAGGCTGGCGTCGGGACGGATGTTCACGGCGGGTGAAGCGGCCGCGCTGCGCCGCTACGCCGTCCTCGGCTCCATCATTCCGGCGCAGCTGCAGACCACGGCCGACCAGATCACCGGTCGAGACATCCAGATCGGCCCGTTTACGTTCACCGTCATCGGCGTCCTGAGTGAGAAGGGGGGCGGCCCCGGCAGCAACGACGATGACGTCCTCATTCCCTTTCAGACCGCGCGATTCCGCGTGATCGGCACCGACCGGCTGCGGACCATCACGGTCAAGGCGGTCGCCGTCGACTCCATGAGCCTCGCGATGATCGAGATCGAGCGCGTGCTGCGCCGTCAGCACAAGCTGCGTCCCGGCACCGACAGCGACTTTCGTATCCGCAACCAGCGCGACGTGCTGGCGACGTTCGAGCAGACGACCCAGACCTTCAAGTCCCTGCTCGCCGGGGTCGCTGCCGTGAGCCTGCTGGTGGGCGGGATCGGCATCATGAACATCATGCTGGTCTCGGTCACCGAGCGCACACGAGAAATCGGCGTGCGCAAGGCGATCGGCGCCCGCCGGCGCGACGTGCTGTTCCAGTTCGTGATCGAAGCGGTAGTCTTGTGCCTCGTTGGTGGTGTGGTCGGCATCCTGGTGGGTGCTGCCGGGGCGGTGCTCCTCTCCCGTCTGGCGCACTGGAATACCCTCATCGCCCCGAGCGCGGTGCTCCTCGCCTTCTGCTGTAGTGTGACCGTCGGCTTGTTCTTCGGGATCTGGCCCGCGCGACGCGCGGCCAACCTCGATCCGATTGAAGCCCTGCATTACGAGTGACTTCCCGCTCCGCTCCTCGGTCTCAGTCCGCAGAGCCTCGACGCGGCGAAAACGGCGGCGCTCTACCCGCCGCGCTAAGCCTCGGACCGGAGCGCCTGCACCGGATCGGTTGCCGCCGCGCGGTGCGCCGGTACCCAGCACGCGACGAGCGCCACGGCGAACAACGCCAGCGTCACGAGCCCGAGCGTCACCGGATCGGTCGGACTCACCTGGAACAGCGACTCGGCGAGCCAGCGCGTGGCCACGAGCGCGACGACCAGCCCGATGACGGCGCCGAGGCCGGCCAGCCTCAGTCCCCGGGCGACGATCATCCGCACGACCGCCCGGCGGTCCGCGCCGAGCGCCATGCGCACGCCGATCTCGCGGCGTCGCGCCGCGACGACGAAGGAGAGCAAACCGAAGATCCCGACCGCGGCGAGCGCGACCGCGGCGGCGGCGAATCCCAGGAGCAGTGTCGTGAGATGGCGTGGCTGGTTGATCGAGCCCTCGAATACCTCGCGCATCGCCTGGGGCTGATCGATCGACACGCCGGGATCGGACGCCAGGAGGGCGGCCCGAATCGCGGGGATGGCGTCGGTGCCGCCGCCCCGGGTTCGCACGAAGAGATGGACGCTGCTGCGCCAGTTGCCCTCTTCCATCGGCGCGTAGATCGCTTCGCCGGGAAGGGTGAGGCCGTCGTAGCGCACGTCCCCGACGACGCCGACGATCGTCGTGCGCGGACAGGTCACGCATCCCCCTTCGATCATTTGACGGCCCACGGCGTGCTCTCCGGGGAAGTAATGGCTCGCCCAGGAGCGGCTGACGACGACGACCGGAGGCGCTGCGCCCGTGTCGCCCGGCGTGAAGAGCCGGCCGTCGAGCAACGGGACGCCGAGCGTCCCGAAATAATCACGCGTGACGGTGATCCACGAGGAAACCGCCTGCGGCCGCCCAACGCCCGCAGGGTGATCGATGAGGTCGAAGTTGTTCTGGTTGAACGTCTGGTTGGCGTCTGGCGGCAACGCGTCGCCGAGACCAACGAGCGCGACGCCGCCGAGGCGACCGAGCGCCGGGAGCATCCGGTTCCAGAATGCCGTGGCCGCTGAATCATTGCCGTAGCGCGCGGCCGGGAGCGAGATCCGCGCCGTCGCCACCGGCTCGGGAGCGAAGCCGGGATCGACACGCTGGAGCCGCAGGAAGCTGTTGAGCAAGAGCCCCGCGACCGCGAGCAGCGGCAGCGCGAGTGCAAATTCTCCAACCACGAAAGCGCCGCGTACGGTCTGGGCGTGCCGCCCGCCTCCAACCGTGCGAGTGCCCCCCGCGAGCGACCCGCCGGGATCGCGCCGCAGCAGCAGCACGAGCGGATAGGCGGCGACGACGACACCAGTGAGGACGGCGAGGCCGACGGCGAACAGGACCGCTCTGGCGTCGAGCCGTGCCTCGTCCAGTCGTGGGATGAACGGCCCGATCGCGAGCAGCAGGCGCAGCCCCGCTGCCCCGAGGGCCATCCCGAGGACGGCCCCGGCTGAGGCGAGGGCGACGCACTCGATCGTCACGAGTCGGACGATGCGCGTGCGGGATGCGCCGAGCGCCGCGCGCAGCGACAGCTCATGCCACCGCCCCGTCGTCCGCACCAGGGTGAGCGACGCCACATTCGCCACCGCGATCAGCAACACGAGCAGCACCGCGGCGGCGAAGACGCCGATGGTTCCCGCCCCGCCCCCCAGGATCGTGCGGCGCAGGGAGTACGGGGTAAGACGCGCTGCGGCGTCGGAGAAATCGGACCACACGCCCTGCAGGCGGTGGCTCACGTCGGCGAGATCCTTGCGGCACGCCTCCAGCGTCACACCGGACTTGAGCCGGCCGATGACCAGGAGCCCGAACGGCCCGCGCCGCGTCGGGGTGCCGAGCTGCAGCACCGGCCAGACGTCGGACCGAATCCCGGCCAGGCCACGCACACCCGGTGGCAGGATCCCGATGACGGTGTAGGCCCGACCGTCGATCATCATGCTCTTCCCCACCACCGCGGTGCCGCCCAGGGTGCCCCGGGCAAAGGCATCACTCACGACCACGACGGGCGGCGCGCCCAGCGGGTCGTCGGCGGGCTCGATCGCGCGCCCGATCATCGGCCGGACCCCGAGGACGCGCATGAACCCCGACGTCACCGGCGTGACGGTCAGCGTCTGCGGATCGCCGCCCGCGGCGACCGGTACCGAGCGGAACGAGAGCGCGCCCACCGCGCTCAGCGTGTGCGCCTGGCCCGCGATCGCCTGGAAGTCCGCCACCGAGTTGGTCCAGCGATTGGTCGGAGAATTCTGCTCGTAGATCCGCACCAGCTGCTCGTCATTCGGGTACGGCAGACGACCGAACGCCGTCGCCACCACACTGAAGACGGCGGTCGTGGCGCCGATCCCGAGCCCGAGCACGAGGATGGCCGGGATGGTGTAGCCGGGGCTGCGCAGCAGTACGCGCACGGCATAGCTGAGGTCCGCCAGCGAGTCCTCGATCCAGCGCACGCCGCGGGCGTCGTGCTGCGCCTCGCGGTAGCGCTCCACTCCACCGAATGCGATGAGCGCCTGCCGCCGCGCCTCGTCCGGGGTGAGACCCCTGGTGCGAACGAGATCTTCGGTCTCGAGCTCGATGTGCTGGCGCATTTCGTCGGACAGCTCGCGGTTCAACGTGTCACCCTGGAGGAGCGCCCGGATGCGGCGTACGAAACGGTTCATGTGGTCGCCTTGAGGACATGGTTCACGGCGTTCGAAAACAGCTTCCACTCCGACCGCTCGGCGGCGAACTGTTTGCGGCCGCTCGGCGTGAGAGTGTAGAACTTGGCCCGCCGTCCCTCGGGACTTTCGCCCCAGTGCGTGCTGACCCAGCCCTTGTCCTCGAGGCGATACAGCGCCGGGTAGAGACTCCCCTGGCCGACGTCGAGGACGTCCGCGGAAAGCTGGCGCAGGCGTTTGGAAATCCCCCACCCATGCAGCGGCCCGAGGACGAGAGTCTTGAGGATCAGCAGATCGAGCGTCCCCTGCAGCAGATCGGCGCGTTCAGCCACAAAAGCCTCCAACCGGGCGATACCTTGTCATTCGACAATACGTGCGGGAAAAGGGTTGCACGAGGGCGGGAAATGGACGGTAGAGGGCGGCAGAAGGCGGACGAGGTGGTCGACCTCTACCATCCTCTACCGTCTTCTACCGCCCTCTCTTAAGGAGCCGTATCCTACCAGCTATGCGAACCTCAATCCCAACCATCGGTTTGGTCCTCGCCCCGGCTCTTCTCGCCGCCCAGGTCCCCGGCCCCGCCGTCCGCCCCTACGTCGCCGTGTCGTCCCCCGTCGTGGCGCTCACTCACGTGCGCGTGATCGACGGGACAGGCGCCCCGGCGCAGGACGACCAGACGATCGTGATCAAGAACGGCACGATCGCCGCAGTGGGACCGGCGGCGAGCGTCGCCGTCCCCGCGGGCGCGGAGGTGAAAGACCTCACGGGCCGCACCGTGCTCCCCGGGTTCGTGATGGTGCACGAGCACATGTTCTATCCGGCGGGCAATGGGATGTACACGGAGCAGGGGTGGAGTTTCCCCAAGCTCTACCTCGCGGGCGGCGTGACGACGATGCGCACCGCCGGGAGCATCGAGCCCTACGCCGACCTGAACATCGCGCGCAGCATCGCCGCGGGAGAGATGGCCGGTCCCACGATAGATGTGACGGGCCCCTACCTCGAGGGACCGGGACTGCCGCTCTCCCAGGTGCACGCGCTGAAGGACGCCGACGAGGCGCGGCGCATGGTGGACTACTGGGCGGACCAGGGAGCGACCTCGTTCAAGGCGTACATGCATATCACGCGCGCCGAGCTGGGCGCGGCGATCGCGGAAGCGCATCGTCGCGGGGCGAAGCTCACCGCCCACCTCTGCTCGGTGACGTTCCGCGAAGCCGCGGACTTGGGCATCGACGATCTCGAGCACGGCTTCCTCGTCGCCACCGACTTCGTCCACAACAAGCAGCCCGACGTGTGTCCCGACCGCGACTCGGTCGTCGCGTCGCTCGTGGCCGTCGATCCCGCAGGCAGCGCGGCACGCGGGCTCATCGCCTACCTCGTCGCGAAGCACGTCGCCATGACGTCGACGCTCACCGTGTTCGAGACCTTCGTCCCGGGACGCCCCGCTGACCCCGCGGCGGTACTCGACGCGATGCTCCCCGAGGCACGCGATCAGTACACGCGTACGCGGCTGCGCATCGCGACGTCCCGGGACTCGACCTGGGTGGTGCTGTTCCGCAAGGAGATGCAGCTGGAACGGATGTACGCGCAGGCGGGCGGCCTCGTGCTCACTGGTACCGACCCCACGGGGTACGGCGGCGTGGTGGCGGGATTCTCGAACCAGCGGGCGCTCGAGCTGCTGGTGGAGGCCGGATTCACTCCGCTCGAGGCGATCCGCATCGGCACGCTGAACGGCGCGACGTACCTGGGCCGCACCGACCACATCGGTACGATTGCCGTTGCGAAGGACGCCGACCTCGTGGTCGTGAACGGCAATCCAGCGGCGCAGATCGCCGACGTCGAGAAGGTCGAGCTCGTCTTCCGGGCCGGGACGGGCTACGACCCGGCGAAGCTGATCGCCGCGGCGAAGGGGTCCGTGGGACTGCGCTAGATTCCCCGCGGCATGGCCGCGGGGTGTATGCACCTATTGCTGGTCGTAGAGCGCGATGTCCTTGCCCATCAGGTACTTGTCGAACCAGTTGAGGATGTGGTCGAGCCGCTCGACGCGGTGATTCGGCTTCCCCGAGCGCGACAGCTCGTGCGATTCCCCCGGGAAGCGCACCATCACCGCTGTCTTGTGCAGATACTTGAGCGCGCGGAACATCGCTTCCCCGCCCTGCGTCGCCGGGGCGCGCAGGTCCTCGTCTCCCAGCACGAACATGATCGGCGTGGTCACCGAGTCGACGTACTGCACCGGGGAGCGGCGCAGGAATTCCTGCGGGTCGTGGAACGGCACCGACCGGAACCACGTCGGCTGGAAGAGCGTAAAGTCCGCCGTGTACCAGAAGCCGAGCCAGTCGGCGACGTCGCGCTGCGACACCGCGGCGGCGAAGCGGTGCGTGTGCGTCACCGCCCAGTCGGTGAGTAGCCCGCCGCCCGAGCCTCCCGTGACGCCGAGCTTCGTCGTGTCGATGTAGCCGCGGCGGACCACCGAGTCGACGGCAACCATC
The DNA here is from genome assembly GCA_964641815.1 of uncultured Gemmatimonadaceae bacterium. Lineage (GTDB taxonomy): Bacteria > Gemmatimonadota > Gemmatimonadetes > Gemmatimonadales > GWC2-71-9 > DASTHG01. The sequence goes on from CAZXKN010000144.1 coordinate 7,095, forward strand.
AGATCCTTGTAGTCGTCCCCCGGATAGTTGTACTGGATGATGTTGCCGAAGTCCTGCCCGTAGGTCGTGCTGCCGCGCGGGTTCGGATACAGCACGACGTACCCCTTCGCCGCCATCCATTGCATCTCGTGAAAGAAGATGGCGCCGTACGCCGTGTGCGGGCCGCCGTGGATATTGAGGATCAGCGGATAGCGCTTCGACGGATCGAAGCCGGGCGGTTTCAGGATCCACGTCTCGACCCTGCGGCCGTCGAAGCTCGGGTACCAGAGGTCCTCCGGGACTGACAGCGTCAGGCCCGCAAACAGCGAGTCGTTGGCGTGCGTGAGCTGCGTGAGCTTCTTCGTCGTCGCGTCGAGGGCGTAGAGGTCGGTGAGGTGCGTGGGATCGCTGATCGTGATGGCGAAGGTGTGCGCATCGGGCGTCGCTGACCAGGCGAGAATGGCGTGATCACCCGTGGTGAGCGGGGTACGGGCGCCGCTCACCACGTCGAAGCGGATGAGGTTGGAGCGGCCGTGCTCCGTCGTCGCTGTGATCAGGGACTTGCCATCCGGTGACCACACGATCGGTCCGCCGCCGCCGCCGCGCGGCGGCGCCTGGTCGCCCAGGACGCCGGAACCGATGTCGAAGTCGTAGTCGGCCGTCAGGTTCGACAACTGACCGGCGCGCCAGATGTAGAGGTCCTGCTCCTGGTAGGAACGCGGCTGCGCCGGATTCACGAACCCCACGAACGCCACCCGGCCGTCGGCAGCGACAACCGGCGCGTTCACCGGCCCGTCGATGTTCACGACGGTATCGATCGGCCCGCCCGTCGCCGCAACCGAAAACAGGTCCTGATCGGGACGCGCATAGTAGTCTTCCACCACGCGCTGGGACACGAAGTAGATGCGGCGTCCATCGGGGCTCCACTGGCGGATCGCCTCGTCGAATGGACCCGAGGTGACCTGGTGGGCAGGCTGCGGCTTGTCGCCCGGCAACGCCTGGACCGTCCACAGGTGGCCGTGCTCGGCGGGGTCGGTGTACCCCTCGTCGTCGCTGCGGAATTCGGCGCGCGTGATCACGCGCACGTCGCTTTTCCTCGGGGCCTCGCCACCCTTCGCCTTTTGAGCGATCTCTTCCGCAGTGGCGCCGTTCACGAACGCGATCGTGCGCCCGTCGGGCGACCACACCGCGGGCGAGGCGCCGCTCACGACGTCGGTGAGCTGCACCGCTTCGCCGCCGTCGAGCGTCAGAAGGAAGAGCTGCGATCCGTCGTCTCCTGTGGGCCGGAGAAATGCCAGCGTCTTCGAGTCGGGAGACCAGCGCGGCGCGGCGTCGTGCGGGCCCGCGGTGAGACGGCGCGGGGCGCTCTTGCCGTCGCTGGCCACGGTCCAGATGCGGGTCTCGTAGCCGTCCCGCTTCGCGTTCACCGTGACGAGGACATAGGCGACCTGCTTGCCGTCCGGGGATAGCTGTGGCCCTGCGACCCAATGGAACGCGTACAGGTCGGTATCGGCGATGGCGCGCTGCGCGGCGAGGCGCAGCGTGCAGGGCACGAGGACGGCGAGCAGAGCGGCGACGCGGACGTGCATGGAGCCTCCGGGAGAAGGGTCCGAAACTACGCCGCTGCGACGGATCACGCTGCCCGGGCATCATGTCGTCATCCAAACCCTCTGGAGCGCGTCATGCACCGGCCGTTCGCTCTCGTCGCCACCCTCACGTGTGGCGTTGCGGCACACCTTTCTGCCCAACGCACGGTCGCCGGAAGCTGGCGCACCGAGTTCGACGCTCAGGTCCGCATCGAAAATGGTGTCAGGTCGACGGTGAAGGGGCACGCACGGATCGACGTGCGGGTCGCCGGCGATTCGATCCACGGCACCTGGCAGAACCTCGATATGGCGGGAGCGGCGCAGGGTCCCGCCAAGGCGCTGGCGGGCACGATCACGGCGGACAGCGCGCATTTCGAGAGCGTGCAGCCGAGCGAGATCGTGCGGCGGGAGATGGACAGCGAGACGCACACGCAGGTGATCATGCACTACGACGTGGCCGTCGCTGGCGATTCGCTCGTCGGGACGGAGCGCTGGGTGGCCGTCGATCACTCGTCCCAGGGACAGCCGCGCCGGTTTACGGCGACACGGAAATCGTAGTAGCCTTGGGGACATGCTCCCCAGCTGGATCACGCCCATCGGGCTCGTCGAGCACTTTCTCGTCGGCATCGGGCTGACCGCGGTGCTCGCGCTGCTCGGCGCGCCGCCGGCGGCGATTTTTGTCGCGGTGTTCGCGGTGGGATTCGCCCACGAGCTCGGCGATGGCGACTTTCGCCGCGCCGAGCATGGCCCGTGGAGCGGGATCATCGATCTCGTGGCGTTCCTGCCGGCGCCGATTGTGTGGTGGATCTACCGGTAGGTCGCGTTCAACTGTCAGCCGTCCGCTATCCGCTCACCGCAGGGCGATCTCGAGCGTGGCGAGAATCTCTCCCCATCCCTTCTTGTGTGCGTCCACGTGGCGAGCCGGGAGCCGCTCGTGCGTCAGGACGACTTCGGTGCCGTCGCCCCGCGTGTGGAACTCGACGGTCACCACGCTCGGCCGCATATCGGTGTAGCTGGAGATCCACGTGAACGACAACCGGCTGGGCGGCTCGATCACGAGGTACGTGCCGGTGTGCTCGGTCGCCTCGCTCCCATGATGCATCACGATCCGGAACGAGCCGCCGACCTTCGGGTCGAGCTCCGCCGTGGTCCGGCCCCCGCCGGGACACATCCAGGCTGGGAGGGTCTCCGGATCGAGCCAGGCGGCGAAGACTATCTCGCGTGGCACCGGGATGGTGCGTCGCAAAACAAGGGAACCGGGAACCGGATCAACGGTCATCAACCCCCCAGATGCGGCGCGTTGATTCCCCGGCTGAAGCCGGGGCTCGGCGCGGACGCGACACGTCTTGAAAGACGTCAATCACTATCACGCGGCTCCTGCCCTTCAGGGCCCCTCGCGACGCGCCGAGCCGCGCTTTCAAGCGCGGTTATGGCGCCGCACCAGCAACGTCTCGAGCGCGGCCAGTCGCGTGTCCCAGAATGCGCGGTAGTGCTCGAGCCAGCGAGCGGCATCGAGCAGGGGGCGGGGCTCGAGCCGGAGCCAGTGCTCGCGCCCGTGCACACGGCGGGAGACCAGGCCGGCGCGCTCCAGCACCTTTACGTGCTTGGAGGCACCGTTGAACGTGATGGGAAAGCGTCCGGCGAGGGTTCCGACGGTGGCGTCGCCGTCCGCCAATACGGCGAGCATCGCGCGCCGCGTCGGATCCGCGATCGCGCCGTAGACCCGGTCGAGGGACCGATTGCGCACGGCGGCAGTTGCCATATTGTTCAACCGACTGGTAGAATATTAACGGCCGGCGCCTGCCGGTGCTACCCTGATGCGCGAGAGGAATTCCCGATGCCCCATCCCGTCGCCTCCCCCGACCAGTGGCAGGCCGCCCGCGCGGCGCTGCTGCAGAAGGAAAAGGAGTTTACCCGGTTGCGCGACGCGCTGAGCCGCGAGCGCCGCGCGCTTCCCTGGGAGAAGGTGGAGAAGACTTACGTGTTCGACGGCCCGGACGGCGCCGAGTCGTTGAGCGACCTGTTCGCCGGGAAGAGCCAGCTCGTGGTGTACCACTTCATGTTCAACCCCGCCGACGATGCCGGCTGCCCACATTGTTCCTTCTGGGTGGATCACTTCGACGCCACGATGCCACACCTGCGCGCGCGCGACGTGTCGTTCGTCGTCATCTCGCGGGCGCCACGAGCCAAGATCGCCGCGTTCCAGCAGCGCATGGGGTGGAAGTTCAAGTGGCTCTCGTCGGGGAAGAACTCGTTCAACTACGATTATCGCGCGTCCTTCACCCCGGAGGAGAGCACGCAGCCGCTCTACAACGTGGGAACGCTGGTTCCCGGGATGGCGGACCGTGAAGGGTTGAGCGTGTTCACGAAGGACGCGAGTGGCGCGATCTTCCGCACCTACTCGACGTACGCACGTGGCATCGACATGATCAACGGGACGTATCAGATCCTCGACCTCGTCCCCAAGGGGCGCGACGAGGACCCCGAGGCCACGCAGGACTGGGTGCGCCACCACGACCGTTACGACGCCTGACCCAGCGGTGTCCGACGACACGATGTTGTGGCTGGGGAATCCGATCACATTCGTCGCGATCTGGGTGGTGATGATGGTGGGGATGATGCTGCCATCGCTCGTCCCTGTGTTGTTGCGGTACGGGCGCCCCGTTGCGCTCGCGGCCGCCTACTTCGTTGTGTGGGCGGCGTTCGGCACCGTCGCCTACGTTGTGGGTACCATGCTCGTGCGCGCGTCACGCCACTCCCCCGCGCTGGCCGGCGCCCTGCCGATTGTGCTCGGCGTGACACTCGCGGCGAGCGGCCTGGTGCAGTTCACGGAATGGAAGCGTCGCCACCTGGCGTGCTGCCGCGATTGCGCACCCCGTGTCTCGCAAAGCGCCTGGAGCGACGGGCTGCGATTGGGGCTGCACTGCTGTCAGTGCTGCCTCGCGCTCATGGCCCTGCTCTTCGCCGCCGGCATGATGCGGCTCGGCACGATCGTCCTGGTCGGCGCCCTGATCGCGGCGGAGCGCCTGCTGCCGCGCCCGATGCCCATCGTCCGACTGATCGGCGTGGGAGTCACGGCCTTCGGGATCTTCCTGACGTGGCGCGCCATCACCTGAGGAACGCCGGGAGTTCCATGATGTCCTGCACACGTCCGCTGGTCTGGCTTGCCGCCGTTGCGCTTCCGGTCGTGCTCTCCGCCCAGTCTCCCCAGCTGGTCGATATCGGCACCCACAAGCTCGACGTGCTGCGGGCGGGGACCGGCACGCCGACGATCGTGTTCGAAGCGGGACTGGGCGACGATGGGCTCGATGACTGGAAAAAGGTCTGGCCCGTGGTGGCTCAGATGTCGAGCGTGGTGGTCTACTCCCGCTCGGGGAACGGGCGCTCGCAGCCGGGGCCCGGGGACCACAGCGCCCACACCTGCGCCGTCGAGCTGCACGCGCTGCTCACCCACCTCGACCTCAAGCCGCCCTACATTCTCGTGGGCCGGTCGTACGGCGGGATTCTGGTGCGGCTCTTTGCGTCGCTCTATCCGAACGAGGTCGCCGGCATGGTGCTGGTCGATGCGACGCACGAGCAGCAGGTGCGGCGCTGGGGAGCGATCGACAGCACGTACCCCGCGGCCTTCCGGAGGTATTTCGATTCGGTGCTCACAACGCTGAAGCCCGGAGCCGACGCCGCCGAGACGCGCGAGACGATGCGCATTCAGGCGGCCGGCGAAGTCGAGGGCATGAAGCCGCTGCCCGACATGCCCCTGGCGGTGCTCACGAGCATGCGGGTCGATCCCAAGGCCAGTTATGTGAACGGCACCGCCCGGGGGCACGAGGCGTGGCGCGAGATGCACGACGAGTGGTTCCACCGCTCCACCAACGCCATCCACATCGTGACGACGAAGAGCGGGCACGCCATTCAGGACCAGGAGCCCGATCTGGTGGTGCAGGCGATCCGCTTCGTACTGGACCGGGTGCACACCCGGTAATATATTCGCCTTAGTCGAACAAATCGAGGCGAACGCGGTGCTGGGCGAATTCGAGCAGCTCATTCTGATGGCCGTGTTGCGCGCCGGGGATGAGGCGTACGGGATCCCGGTGCACGCCGAGCTGGTGCGCCACACCCGCCGCGACCCCTCACTCGCCTCTGTGTACAAGACGCTGGAACGGCTCGAGCACAAGGGTTTCCTCTCGATGCGCACCGGCGCACCGACCCCCGAGCGCGGCGGCCGGCGCAAACACCTCTACCGCGTGACGAACGCCGGCAAACAGGAGCTGCGCGCTGCCCTCGGCGCGATCCGGCGCATGGCGAGCGGCCTGGACGTGGGGCTCGAGCCGTCATGAACCCGCCCCGCCTCGCGTTGTGGCTTGCCGAGCGCCTGATCGACCAGCGCGTCCGCGAGGCGGTCGTCGGTGATTTCGTCGAACGGTTCGAGACCAGCCCCTCCCGCTGGTGGTTCTGGCGGGAGACGCTCCTTGCCATCGCGCATTTCCCCACCCGCCCCAGACCCTGGCCCTCACGTGGAGACGGCATCGTGACCGGATTCGTGGAAGACATCGGCCGCGCGGCGCGCACGCTGCGGCGCGCTCCGGCATTCACCCTGTTGTGCGCCGTGACGCTCGGGACGGGCATCGGTGCGGCGACGGCGATCTTCAGCCTCGCCGATCCCATCATCATCCGCCCCCTCCCCTACGCCGAGCCGGACCGTGTCTACGTCGCATGGGAGAACGACCAGAACGGGGAGCGCAACAACGTCGGGTTCGCGACCTACGCCGACGTGCGCGGCTCAGCCACGACGCTCGCCGCGGCGGCCGCCCTCGGCGACTGGCAGCCGGTGCTCAACCGCAACGGCACGGCAGAGCAGCTCTTGGGGGTGCGCGTGTCCTGGAGCTACTTCCGCACGCTGGGGGTGCGTCCGGTCCTCGGGACCGACTTCTCCTCCGAAGACGACGCGCCCGCGCGGCGCAACGTCATCATGCTTTCGCACCAGTTGTGGCGCACGCGGTTCGGTGGAGACTCTGGCGTGATCGGGTCGTTCGCCGATATCAGCGGCACACCAATGCGGATCGCGGGCGTGCTGCCGCCCGACTACGACGACGTGCTGACGCCGGGCGCCCAGATCTGGCGCGTGCTGGGCTACGACGCGACGCTGCCCTACGCCTGCCGCGATTGCCGCCACCTGCGCATGATCGCGCGGATCAAATCGGGGACCTCTCTCTCCGCAACCCAGGCCGAGCTCGACGGCATCTCCACTCGGCTGGTGCGCGACTACCCCAAGGACTATCCAGCAGCAGGATTCCAGCTGGTCCAACTGCAGCACGAAGCGACCCGCGCGGTGCGCCCAGCGCTCGGCGCCCTGCTCGCGGCGGTGCTGCTGTTGCTGGTGATCGCGGCCGTCAACGTGAGCGGCCTGCAGCTCGCCCGCGCGTTCCAGCGAGACGAAGAGTTCGCCATCCGGGCCGCACTCGGCGCCGGCAGCGGCCGCCTCACGCGCCAGCTGCTCGCCGAAGGGCTGGTGCTCGCCGCCGTCGCTGGGGTCGTCGGCCTCGTGGTCGCGAAGGTGGGGCTGATCCAGCTCGTGAGTCGCCTGCCCGCCACGTTGCCGCGCCTGGCGGCGGTGCAGCTCGACCTCCGCGCGTTGGTGCTCACGGGGATCGTGACCCTCGCGGCCGGGTTCGCCGTCGGCCTGACGCCACTGTGGCACGCCCGGCGGCGCGGACTCGCCGAGTCGTTGCGCGGCGGTCGCCGGCTGGCGGTCGCCCCGCATCGCTTGCGGGAGGCGCTCGTCGTCAGCGAGGTCGCGGTGGCGGTGGTGCTGCTCGCCGGCGCGGGCCTCCTGGCGCGCAGCCTCTTCGCGGTCCTCTCCGTGAACGCCGGATTCGATCCCGCGGAGGCGGCCACCGTCGCGGTCCAGGTGAGCGGCCCGCGCTACACCGATTCGGCGGCGGTGCTCGTCTGGCACGATCAATTGCTGGCGGCCGTCCGCGGGGTGCCGGGCGTCGAGAACGCCGCGATCGCCAATCAGCTTCCGCTGGGCGGCGGTTTCGATTCGTACGGCATCCAGGCGGCGGACAAGCCGCTCGCCAATCCGGAGCTGGCGCCAAGCGCCGATGAGTATCGGGTCACGACGGGGTTCCTCCAGACGATGCACATCCCGATCCTCGATGGCCGGGACTTCACCGAAGCGGACAACGCGGCCCAGGGGCCGCCGGTGGCGATCGTGAGCCGCTCGCTCGCGCGGCGCATCTGGGGTGAGGAGCGCGCCATCGGGAAGCGCGTGCACATGGGCGAAGACAACCGCCCCTGGTACACGGTGGTCGGGGTTGCGGGGGACGTGCACCACCGCGGGCTGGACGTCCGGGAAACGATGCAGATCTATGTCCCCACGCACCGATGGTTCTTCACCGACAACGGCGTCGACGTCGTGGTGCGCACGAGCGGCGATCCAGCGCGGGTGTTGGGCGCGCTGCGGCGCGCGGTGCTCGAGCCCGATCGCGGTACCGTGATCACGCGGCTCGCGACGCTGGCCGAGGTGCGCGCCCGCTCCACAGCGCAGCGCGCGCTCGCGTTCACGTTGTTCGGCGTGTTCGCGGGGGTCGCGTTGCTGCTGGCAGCCGCCGGGCTGTTCGGCGCGTTAGCGGGAGCGGTGGCCGAGCGGTTCCGCGAGATCGGCCTGCGCAGTGCGCTCGGCGCGACACCGCGGGACATCGTGCAGTTGGTGTTACGTCAGGGGCTGGGGCTCACCGCGGCCGGCGCCGCGATCGGCCTCGCGGTCGTGCTCGCCGGCGCCGGAGCCATCCGGACGCTGCTGTTCGGCGTCGGGACCAGGGATATCGTGACGTTCCTGGGAGTCACGCTGGCGGTCGCCGCGGTCGCCGCCCTGGCGAGTGTCGTGCCGGCGTGGCGGGCCGTGCGGGTGGATCCGATCGCGGCGCTGCGAGCGGATTAGGCGGTCGCTCACTCGTTCAGCCAGTAGGACACCTTCACCAGAAACGTGTTGTCGGGGTGCAGGTGGAAGAGGTCGCGGAAGTCCCCGCTCATCCCGTTGGGCCCGGCGAACGGCGTAAAGCCGCCGCGCCCCTGCGTCCACACGACGAAGAGCGTCGAACCGGGCCGGTACTCCCAGCGGAGCACCAGATTCGAGTTGAACTGCTTCGAGTCCACCCCCCCGGGGTGGTTCGTGACCGTGGTATCGAAGTACGCCTTGTAGCGCCCGTCGTAGCTCACGCTCTGGGGATTGTTGAGCTCCCGAATATTCGAGTAGGTGCCGCGGCTGACGAACGGCTGCAGGTGCCACTGGATCGAGAGCGTGGTCGTCACCGTGTAGCCGAGGTCGGCGGTGAGGCTCAGGGTGCGCTGGTCGAGGTGCGCGAAGGTGTAGTGCGTCCCCGCGGTGTCGTAGTTGTTGTACCACTGATTGTCGGCGTGCGCGGTGGTGGCATTCACGCCGAGGCTGGCCGAAACCCTCGTGGAGGCGTTGATCGTCACCTGCGGCGACAGGCTGAGCTGCTCGTTGTGCCCGGCATCACCACGGAAGTAGTTCACAAACAGATTCGGGATGATGCGCTTGCGGTCGTCGCCGTTGATCCCCGCCCACGGGGCGATGTAGGAGTCCTGGCGCACCGCCGGTCCGCCGCGCGTGCAATTGCGGTCGCAGAACGTCGTGCCCAGCTGGCCCAGCGTTCCGCCGGCGTGCAGCCACCACAGGTTCGCGAGCTGGATGTGGGTATTGGTGTTCGCCGCACGCTCGGTCGGAAGCCCGGCGGCCGACCACCACTGCCACCAGTTGAAATTCCACTGCAGCTGGCGAAACACCTTGTTCGGCTTGCGGAAGAACACTCCCATCCAGGTGTTCCAGCTCTGCTGATCCGCCTGCAACAGGAAGCCGAGGTCGTTGATCTCGAACCCCGGTGACCGCCGCAGGTAGCTCGTCTCGAACAGGATGTTGCCGCTGATCTTGCCGAAATGCACTTCCTCGGCGTCGCCGGAGAGACGGGTGGCGGTCGAATCGACGTGCAGCGGCCCATCGGGGCGCTGGTAGAAATGCACCGGATCGAGCTGGGTGCTGAGGATCGCCGCCGGGCTCCCCGCCACACGGCTCAGATCGACGGAGGTCGAGATCTCGAAGCGATGGTGGAGAAAGCGATGGCGCAGGTCGAACGCACCGACGTACGCGGTGCGATGCAGGTACGGCGAGCTGATCGAGTCGGTGCTGCGGTCGACGCCGGTGAACATCACCCCGATGCCGCTGCCGCCACTGTCGAAGTCCTGCGTCGCCCGCACCACGGCGTAATTCGTCGCCGGCTCGACGGTGAGGCCGCCGGTGCCGGTCTCGTGCTGCGTCACGGCGTCGATCACACCGATGGCGAACCCGGATGGCAGCCGTCCGGTGAGCTTCCCCGCCCCGATGATCGTCGTGGCGCTGGGCGCCGCGAGGTCGCCGCCGGCGGCGAGCTGCGGCGCGCGGCCGATGCGGCGCGAATAGAACAGCTCTTCGCTGTTGCAGTTCACGGCGCTGCAGTCGACGTTGAACTGAAACAGCCCGTTCCCCTCGACGAAGAATGGGCGCTTTTCCGGGAAGAACGACTCGAACGCCGTGAGGTTCAGCACCGCGGGATCGGCTTCGACCTGGCCGAAGTCCGGGTTCACGGTGCCCGTCAGCGTGAGATTGGACGCGATGCCGACCTTGAAGTCGGCGCCGCCGGTGAGGCGCTGGCCGCGGTCGAAGCCGGTCGCGGTCGGCACCGAAATGTTCTTGGTGACGACGTACGGCAACAACTCGGTGCGCTTGGGCGCGGCCAGGTCGTCGAGCCCCGTCAGCTCGCCGAGCTGCGAGGCGAGACCGGGTTGTGACGTGTGGTAGGGCGGCCAGCTCGACGCCTCGAGTGTACGCTCCACCTGGCGCGCCACGGTGAAGCCGAACGTCGTCTTCCCGACCGCGTAGCGCAGCTGGGAAAGAGGGAAGCGGAACTCCGCCGTCCAGCCGAGCGAGTCGATCTGGGTGGCGACCTCCCAGACCCCGTCCCAGGCCATGTCCTCGTTGCCGTCCTGGAAGATCGCGGCATCGACCTTCACGCCCGCCGGGTTGACGTCGAACTCGTATCCGGTGCGGCGGTCGTGATAGGAATCGATGAAGATGCTGATCACGTCGCTCGGGGTCATCACGTCGCGACGGGCCAGGAGCGCGACGATGCTGTCAGGGTGCGGGTCGCAGGCCCTTACGAACACATAGAGATTGTGGTTGTCGTAGGCGACGCGTGCTTCAGTCTGAAACTTCGGGGTGGCGCCGTCGGTGGGACGGAATACGCGGAACTGGGTGACGCGCGGCGCCTGCTGCCATACGGCGTCATCGTCTTTGCCGTCGATGACGGGAGGAACGGCAGCCCGAGTCGCCGCGACGCTGGTCGGCGGCGCAGGATCCGGTTGTGCTCGCGAGCTGGGCCCTTGAAGCGCGGCAAGACCGAGCAGCAGGGAAAACGGCATGCCCTAAGGACGAATAACGGAACCCAAAGGTTGCAGCAGGAATCGCGGCATCGCCGCTGCAGCGTCAGAATCTCGCAAAATCGGCTCTTCGGTGGCATCGTTTCGCTATGCCACCAGCCCGTCGCACGCGGTTCCGCCAGTTCTTCGTGACCCACCTGGGGGAGGCCAAGGGCCCCCTGACGATCGCCGCGCTGTGTACCGTCCTCGGCATCCTGGCCGAGCTGGCCAAGCCGTGGCCGCTGAAGCTCATCATCGATCACGGGCTGCTCCACAAGGCGCTGCCGCACAGTCTGCGATCCCTGCAGCCGCTCATCGCCGACAGCACGGTGCCCTTCATCATCGCCGCCTGCGTCAGCATCGTGTTGATCTCGCTCCTCGCCGGCGTCTGCTCCTATTTCCAGACATTCATCACTTCCTCCGTCGGCTATCGCACGGTGTACGCCCTGCGCCGGGAGCTGTTCGCCCACCTGCAGAGCCTGTCGCTGTCGTATCACACCACCGCGCGCTCGGGCGATCTCCTGACCAAGATCGCCGGCGACACGAACACGCTGAAGGACTGGTTCGCGGACTCGCTCTTGAAGTTCACGTCGCAGCTCCTGACCGTGCTCGGCATGCTCGTGATCCTGTTCACCGTCGACTGGCGGATCGGCGCGATCGCGCTCGCGACGATGCCGTTCCTCGGCTACAGCCTGTTCCACGTGTACCGCAAGACGAAGATCTCGGTGAAGACGCAGAAAAAGCAGGAGGGCCAGGTCGCCGCACGGATGGGCGAGGTACTCTCGGCGGTGCCGCTGGTGCAGGCGTTCGCGCGCGAAACGCACGAGATGCGGAAGTTCGACAAGGTGACGGCCGAAACGGTGATCGAGAGCATTCGCGTGGCCCGGATGGGAGCCGCCGCCGGCCGCTCCTCCGAGCTCATCACGGCGGTCGGCACCGCTGCCGCGGTGCTGTTCGGCGCGCTCGAGGTGCTGCGGGGCGAGCTCCTGCCGGGGGCGCTGGTCCTCGTCGTGTCGTACCTGAACAGCTTGTACAAACCGTTGAAAAACCTCGCGTCGCTCTCGACCGACTTCTCCAAGGCGATGGCGAGCGCCGAGCGCGTCTCCGAGGTGCTCGACATCGAGCCGGAAATCGCGGATCGTCCGGGTGCGGTCGAGGCGACCGACCTGAAGGGCACGATCGTGTTCGACCGCGTGTCGTTCGACTATGGCGACGGACGCAACGTGCTGCGCGAGGTGTCGTTCACGGTGCCGGCGGGTCAGCGTCTGGCCCTGGTGGGCGCGTCGGGAGCGGGCAAGTCCACCATCGTCTCCCTGATCCTGCGGCTGTACGAGCCGCAGAGCGGCGTGATCCGTATCGACGGCCGCGACATTCAGGACTACAAGGTCAAGTCGTTGCGCCGCAACGTCGGGCTCGTGCTGCAGCAGGCGATCCTCTTCGGGGCGACGGTGCGCGAGAACATCGCGTACGGCCGCCCCGACGCCGGCGACGTAGAGATCGAGTCGGCGGCCTGGGCCGCCAACGCCGACGAGTTCATCCAGGACCTGGAGGACGGCTATGACACCGTCATCGCCGAGCGCGGCGCGACGCTGTCGGGCGGGCAGCGCCAGCGCATCGCGATCGCGCGGGCGCTGATCCGCAACGCCCCGATCCTCATCCTCGACGAGCCGATGACCGGCCTCGACGTGGAGAGCGAGAGCAAAGTGCGCGAAGCGCTCGACCGTCTGATGTCCGGCAAGACCGTCATCATGATCACGCACGACCTGCCGTCGATCGCGGACGCGGACCAGGTGCTGCTGCTCGAAGACGGGCGCATCTCGGCGGCTGGGACGCACAAGGAGCTGGTGGCGTCGAGCGATCGGTACCGGCAGCTGTACGAACTGAAGACGTCCTGAGTCGCAGATAGGACAGTTTGACCGCGATTTGACGGTGATCCCCTATCGTCGACAACACATGCTCTCTCAACGTATCGGCCTGATCGGGTTGGCTCTCGCCTGCGCCAATGCGCTCTACGGACAGGGCGCCGCGCGCGTAGCCGCCATCGCGGTCTCCCGTTTCGACAGCTGCGCACTCACCGATTCCGGTGCGGCCTATTGCTGGGGAGGCAATGGGCATCTCGTCCTGGGCCAGGATTCGGTGGCCGGGCAGTGCAAGTTCGGCAAGGACGAAGGCCCTTGTAGTCTCGTACCGATACCGGTCGAGGGGCACTTGCGATTCCGTGCGATCACTGTGGGGTGGGCGCACGCCTGCGCGCTGACCGCGGCTGGGAAAGCCTACTGCTGGGGCAACGACGTCGATGGACAGCTTGGAGCCGACTCGAACGCGTTGCACTGCAGACCCAACGGCGTGCTGCCGTGCCGCAGCCCCCTCCCCGTCCCCGTTGCCGGCGATATCTCGTTCCGATCGATCAGTGCCGGGGACCTCCACACCTGCGGATTGACGGTAGATGGGCAAGTGCTCTGCTGGGGGGCGAATTTCATGGGGCAGCTCGGAACGGACTCGGCGGGTGCCATCTGCCCC
>CAZXKN010000145.1:0-16751 GCA_964641815.1 uncultured Gemmatimonadaceae bacterium
GATCTGGGCGGGGACGGACGACGGCACGATTCAGGTCACGGTCGACGGCGGCCTGAAGTGGACCAACGTCACGCCGCACGAGATCAAGCCGTGGACCAGGATCTTCAACATCGAGGCGGGGCACTTCGACACCCGCACCGCCTACGCCGCCGCCAACACGCTGCGCATCGACGACATGAATCCGCACTTCTGGCGCACGCACGACGGCGGGAATACCTGGACAGAGATCAACACCGGGATCGCGCCGGGAGCGGTCGTCAATTCCATCCGCGAGGATCCGCGCAAGCCAGGCCTGCTCTACGGCGGCTCGGATACGCAGGTGTGGGTGAGCTTCGACGACGGTGACCACTGGGAGTCGCTGCGACTCGACATGCCGGCGATCTCGGTGCGCGACCTGCAGGTCAAGGATGACAGCGCCTGTCTCTGCTCCGACCTGGTGGCCGGGACGCACGGGCGCGGCTTCTGGATCCTGGACGATGTCACGCCGCTGCGGCAGATGGCCGCGGCGCGTGCGGCGAAGGAGGCCTATCTCTTCCGTCCCGCGACCGCGGTGCGGGTGCGGCCGGGCACGAACGAGCCGACGCCGTGGCCCCCCGAGGTCGCAGCCGGCGAGAACCCACCGGCCGGAGGGATCATCGACTACGCGCTCGCGGCAGACGCGACCGGTCCCGTGACACTCGACATCCTCGATGCGACGGGCGCTGTGGTACGCTCCTACTCGAGCACCGACTCCGTCATCACCCCCGACCCGGCTGTCGATCCCGCCGCGTACAACCGGGTCTGCCAGCAGAAGCCCGACGCGCCGTATTGCTCCCTGCCGCTGTACTGGCCCGCTCCCGAAGCGCGGGTTTCCACCAAGGCGGGAATGCACCGCTTCAGCTGGGACCTGCGTTTCGATCCGCTCGACCGCGGCCCCGCCGGAGAGGGCGACGCGACCGGAGCGGTGCCGCATCGGACCTATCCAGCGGCAGAGACGCCGTGGGCGCCACCAGGACAATATCGAGTCCGGTTATCGGTAAACGGTCATCAGTACACCCAGCCCTTCACCGTGCGGCTCGATCCCCGAGTGAAAACCCCGGCCGTCGGGCTGCTCCAGCTCGCGACGTTATCCCGTGAGATGTATCGCGGGGCCGTCACGGCGCACGCCGCCTATGCACAGGCCCGAGCACTCATCGCTCGGCTCGACAGCGCGGGCGGCGCTGACGCCCAGGCGTTCAAGGCGCGCGTCGAGTCCCTCGCCCCGGCACCAACACCCGCTCCGCGCGGTGGTGGCTTCCCGCGCCGCGGCCCGCCCGCTCCAGCGACGCTCGCCAACCTGAGCCAGGCGATGCTCGGCGCAGCCATGGCGATGCAGAACGCCGATGTGACCCCGACCGCGGGTGAGGTGGCCGCGTGCGACACGGCGCGGCTGCAATCGCGCGCCGTGATGGCCAAGTGGCTGCAGCTCCGCACCACCGGGCTCGGCGGGCTGAATGCGAAGCGCAAGGCGGCGGGGTTGGCTCCGGTCGTGCTGCCGACGGCGGTGCGGGCCGTGCCGGGTGTGCAGGAGCCGGCGAGAGGGTCGGAGGACGAGGGGTAGTTCGCGCGCCGCCTGTATGCGACACCCTGAAGGGTGTGCCTCGTAACCACCTGCGCTAAGGCGCAGTGCTTTGGGAGGCTCACGCTTCAGCGTGTCGCCCCCGGGCAGAGGCAAGAAGGGGCGCCCGCACAGGATCTTGACAATTGTGCGTAGTTTGATGATCATCAAATCGTCTCGATGAAGACCACAGCCCCGCATCCTCTCCCCACCAGGCAGTTCGAGCTGGTGGCGAAAGCGCTCTCCGACCCGCGCCGCGTGTCCCTGCTCGAGGCGATCGGCTCGGAGCGCGAGTTCCCGTGCAGCCGGCTGTGCCACATCTTCCCCGTTTCAAAAGGCACTATCTCACACCACATGAAGGAGTTGCTACGCGCCGGCCTGATTCGCTCCCGCCGCGACGGCCAGTACAAATACTTCGAGGTCGACCGCGAGACGATCACCGCCTACACCGAAGAGCTGAAACGCCGTATGGGAGCGTAGCGTAGAGGCAACGGGACCCCGCCGGGACCTTTTTTTTAACCCCAATTGTTCGATTGTTGTAAAACTGTTGCACATCTAGAGCCCGGGCGTGTCGATTTCCAGCCCAGCCGTTCGTCCAGTATCGGAAGCCAGTGCCGAAACATTCAGAACCGAGGAGATCAGCCATGCGCAGTTCCGGATCCATCGTCCTGTTGCTGGTCATCGCGCTCACCGCGGGCGGCTTGGTGGCCTGGAAACGCAACTCCATAAAGAAATCCGACGCAGCCGCGACGCACCAGCCGGAACCGATCGAATCGATCACCATGGCGGTGGCGAAGCAGCAGCAGTACCGCCCCACCGCTACGTCGATCGGGACGATCCTGGCGCTGAACTCGATCACGCTGCGCAACGAGCTGTCGGGCACCGTGAAGCGCGTCGCGCTCACCCCCGGGCAGGTGGTCGATCAGGGCACCGTCCTCGTCGCCCTCGACGTCTCCGTCGAAGAGGCCGAGCTCGAGGCCGAGCAGGCCCAAGCCGACCTGGCGCAGACGACGCTGGCGCGCGTGCAACGCATGCTCGACGCCCAGGCCGCCTCGCAGGAGGAGCTGGACCAGGCCCGCGCCGCGCGCGACGTCGCCATCGCCCAGATCAACCGCACCAAAGCCGTCATCGCGCGCAAGACGATCCGCGCCCCGTTCCGCGCGCGCGTCGGCATTTCCGACATCCACCCCGGCCAGTACCTGAACGAGGGCACGGAGATCACGACGCTGCAGGGCGTGGACGCCGCGGCGAACGTGGACTTCACCGTCGCCCAGGAAGTCGCCGCCGCGCTGCGCCCCGGTGAGCCGATCGCCGTGTACGCCGCCGAGGATCCGCATGCGATCGCGGCGCAGATCGTCGCCGTCGACGCGCGCATCGATCCCACCACCCGCAACGCGATGGTGCGCGCCCGTATCGCCGCGCGCGCCCCGGCACCCGGCTCCTCGGTGCGCGTCGAGGTCCCCGAAGGTCCCGTGCAGAGCGTCGTCTCGATTCCTGTGAGCGCGCTGCGCAAGGGCCCCGGCGGCGATCACGTATTCCTGATTCTCCCCGACTCGAGCGGCAAGACGCGCGCCCACGATCAGCCGGTCCAGAGCGGCCCGGTGGTCGACGACGACGTCGTCATCCTGGCGGGCCTGAAGCCCGGCCAGAAGGTCGCTACGTCGGGATCGTTCAAGCTGCGCGAGTCCGTGCTGGTCGCAGCCGATACCTCACGCAACCGTTAACCGGAATCCGTCCATGCGTTCTGTGACCGATACGTTCATCCGGCACCCCGTCCTCGCGGCGGTGGTGAACCTCGCCATCATTCTCGTGGGATGGCGGGCGATCAGCTCCTTGCCGGTGCAGCAGTACCCCAAGATCGAGAGCTCTCAGGTGGTGATCACCACGGTCTACTACGGCGCATCCGCCGAGGCCGTGCGCGGCTTCCTCACCACGCCGATCGAGCATGCGGTCGCGGCGATCTCGGGCGTCGACTACCTCGAGTCGTCGAGCCGCGCCGGCGTCAGCACGATCACCGTGCACCTGAAGCTCAACCACAACAGCACCGCGGCGCTGGCCGAGGTCACCGCACGGCTGCAACAGGTGCGCGCCGAGCTGCCGGCCGAGGCTCAGCCGCCGGTGGTCGAGGTGCAGCGCGCCGACCGGCCGTACGCCTCGTTCTATCTGAGCTTCACGTCGACCCAACGCGACATCCCGGCGCTCACCGACTGGCTTACCCGCAACATGCAGCCGCAGCTGTCGACGCTCGCCGGCGTGCAGCGGGTGGACGTCGTGGGCGGCCGGCCCATCGCGATGCGCATCTGGATCGACCCCGACAAGCTGGCGGCGCTGAATCTCGCCCCTGGCGACGTCTGGGCCGCGTTGCAGCGCAATAATTACCTCGCGGCGGTCGGACAGACCAAGGGCGACCTGGTGCAGATCAACCTGCTCGCCAATACCGACCTGCGCACGCCCGAGGAGTTCAAGAATCTCGTCGTCGCCGAGCGCAACGGGGCGATCGTACGCCTGTCCGATGTCGCTCGGGTCGAGCTGGGCGCCGAGGAAGCCGACTTCATCACGAAGTTCAACGACAAGGAAGCGGTGTACCTCGGCGTCTGGCCCGTGGTCGGCAGCAACGAGATCGAAGTGGCGACCCGGCTGCACAACGAGATGGCGCGGATCAAGCCGACGCTCCCGGCCGACATCGACATGCAGCTGGCGTATGACGCCACCGTCTTCATGACGGATGCCCTGCACGAGATCGCCAAGACGTTGATCGAGACGATCCTGATCGTGGCACTCGTGGTGTTCCTGTTCATGGGCTCGATCCGGACCGCGCTCGTGCCGCTCGTGGCGATGCCGGTATCGCTCGTCGGGGCGACGGTCGTGATGTGGGGGTTCGGCTTCTCACTCAACCTGCTCACCATCCTGGCGATCGTGCTGTCGGTGGGATTGGTGGTGGACGACGCCATCGTCGTGGTCGAGAACGTCGAGCGCCACGTGCGCGAAGGGAAACCACGCCTCCAGGCGGCGCTGCTCGGCGCCCGCGAGCTCGTCGGTCCCATCATCGCGATGACGATCACGCTCGCGGCGGTGTACACGCCGATCGGATTCCAGGGCGGTCTCACCGGCTCCCTGTTCCTCGAGTTCGCGATCACCCTCGCCGCCGCGGTGGTGGTGTCGGGGATCGTGGCGATCACGCTGTCACCGGTGATGAGCTCGCGCTTCGTCAACGAAAAGGGACACGAAGGCCGGCTCTCGACGCTGGTGCACCGGGGCTTCGAGGTGGTGCGGCGCCGCTACGCGCGGCTGCTCGATGGGGCCCTCGAGATGCGCTGGGGGATCGTCGCGGCCGCCATCCTCGTCATGGTCGCCGCGTGGCCGCTGTACAACTACTCGCGGCGCGAGCTGGCGCCGATCGAGGACCAGAGCCACATCAGCCTGTTCATGCAGGCGCCGCCCGACGCGTCGCTCGCGGCCACGAACCGCGCATCGCTCGAGGTGGTGAAAGCGGTCCGCTCCTTCCCCGAAGCGAAGTTCATGTGGTCCCTGACGGCCTCGTGGGGCGGCTTCGGCGGCATGGTCGCCAAGAACTTCAAGGAACGCTCGCGCACCACCGAGCAGCTGTACGGCCCGCTCTACTACGCGGTCTCCAAGGTGCCGGGGCTCCAGGTCTTCCCGCGCCTCGATCCGCCGCTGCCCTCACCCGGGCAGTATGACGTCGAGCTGGTGCTCGGCAGCGACGCGCCCCCCGAGCAGCTGATGCAGACGGTCGGCCAGGTGCTCGGCGCCGGGTGGGCGAGCGGCAAGTTCCTCTACGTCGATACCGATCTCAAGATTGACCTCCCCGAGGCGCGCGTCGTGATCGACCGCGACCGCGTAGCGGATCTGGGACTCGACCTCGCGACGGTGGGGCGCGAGCTCGGCACGCTGCTGGGCGGCGGGTACGTCAACCGCTTCAATTACTTCGACCGCAGCTACAAGGTCATTCCGCAGATCGGCGACGACCGCCGCACCACCGTGGCGCCGTTGCTCGATCTCAAGATCAAGACGCCCAGTGGGCAGCTCGTCCCGATTTCGACCTTTACGCACATCGAGTCGACGACGGCGCCGCGCACACTGAACCGGTTCCAGCAGCGCAACGCGGTGCGCGTGTTCGGCGGCGTGAAGCCCGGCGTCACGAAAGAAGAAGGACTGCGCGTGCTCGAGCAGGCGGCGCAAACCGCCGCGGGACCCGCGGTGGGGCTCGACTACGCCGGCGAATCGCGGCAGATCCGCCTCGAGGGCTCGGCCCTCACGGTGACGCTCGGCTTCGCCGTGATCCTCATCTATCTGGTGCTGGCCGCGCAGTTCAAGAGCTTTCGCGACCCACTGATCGTGTTGGTCGGGTCTGTGCCGCTCGCGATCTCCGGGGCGCTGCTGTTCAGCTTCTTGAACCTCACCACGATCAACATCTACTCGCAGGTCGGGTTGATCACGCTGGTGGGACTGATCGCGAAGAACGGCATTCTGATCGTCCAGTTCGCCAATCAGCTCCAGCAGAAGGGCGTCGCGAAGCTTGCGGCGCTCAAGGAAGCGTCGCTCACCCGGCTGCGCCCGGTGTTGATGACGTCGGCGGCGACGGTGTTCGGGCATCTGCCGCTCGTGTTCGCGACCGGCCCGGGCTCGGCGGCCCGCAACAGCATCGGCACGGTGCTCGTCGCCGGCATGACGGTAGGGACGTTGTTCACGCTGTTCGTGGTTCCGGTCTTCTACTCGCTCATTGCGGCCGAGCACAAACCCAACCCGGTGGACGAGCTGGAGCTGGAGGCTGAGCGGCCCGTGCTGCAACCCGCATTGGCACAGGAGGCGTCCCTTGCGTAAGGCCATCCTCTGGGGTTTCCTGGCGCTGGTCGGCTGCGCCACGTCCCCTTCCTACAGATCTCCGGCGGTGCCGCCCCCGGCAGCGTTCCGTGCCGTCGCGGATTCCGCTCAGGCTCCTGCATACGTGACCCCAGCGGTCATCGCGCCGGATCAACCGACAACCGACGACGCTTCACCCGATACGTCGTCGGCGTACTGGGATCAGCTGAACGACAACACCCTCTCCCGGTTGCTGCGGGAAGTCTCGCGCGGCAACCTGGACCTCCAGGCGGCGCGGGCGCGCGTCAGCGCCGCCAGCTCCGATCGGGTGCGCAGCCTGCTCGATCTGACGCCGTCGGCGACGGTATCGGCGGGGTACTCGCGGCAGCGCTACGCCGTCGCGTCGTTCCCGGGTGCGAGCGGGGTTTTCCCCGATCAGAACGCGTGGAGCACCAGTGTCGATGCGTCGTGGGACCTGGACATCTTCGGCCAGATCCGCCACAACGTCCAGGCACAGGGCGCGTTCCAGGACGTCGCGGAAGAACAGCAGCGCGACGTTGCGGTGGCGCTCCAGGCGCAGCTCGCCAGCGCGTACTTCCAGCTGCGCGGCGCGCAGGAGCAGCTCCAGGTTGCCCGGCAAAACGCTGCGAATCAGAAGAAGACACTCGAGCTGACCGAGCAGCGTGCCAGCGCGGGCCGCGGCAGCGCGTTTGACACCGAGCGCGCCCACGCGCAGCTCAGCTCTACGCTCGCGATCATCCCGGCACGTGAAGCGCAGGTCGCGGCCGCGCAGTACCACATCGGCACGCTGGTGGGCCGCTCGCCCACGCAGGTTGCGCAGGAGCTCGATCAGGCAGCGCCGCTGCCCTCGCTCCCCGACGTCACGGCGATTGCCAATCCCGAATCGGTGGTGCGGCGCCGGCCGGATGTGGCGGCCGCGGAGCGGCAGGCCGCGGCACAGGGAGCGCTCGTCGGCGCGGCGAAGGCGAGCTATCTGCCGCGCGTCACCATCGGCGGCAGCGCCGGCTATCTCGCCCCCGAGTTCAGCACCGTGGGTGACCGCTCGACGTATCGCTACGTCATCGGGCCGGTGATCACCTGGCCCGGCCTCAACCTTGGCCGCGTGAAAACCGAGGTCGATGCGGCACAAGCCCGGGAGCACGCCGCCCGGGCGCAGTACAGCCAGTCGGTGTTGGCTGCGGTCGAGGACGTCGAGACGACGCTGAGCCGCTATCGCGCGGCGCGCGAGCAGGTGGCGCGGCTCGAGGAGGCAAGTGCCGCGAGCTCGCGGGCGGCGGAGCTGGCCCGGCTGCGCTACAGCGAAGGCGCGACGGACCTGCTCGCGGTGCTCGATGCACAGCGCACCGAGCTCGACGCGCAGGACCGGTTGGCGCAGGGACGGACCGATGCAGCGACCGCGTATGCGGCGTTGTATCGGGCGACGGGAGGGAGATAGCGGTTAGCGAGCCTGGGATCCGCCGCGGTGCTCCCACTCGAGGCGCCGTTGGCGGACCTGGGCAACCAGCTCCTGACGTTGCTTCTTGTACAAGGTCTCCACTGCGGGGTTGTATCCGTGTACCCCCCACGGGACGCGCTGCTGCAGGTGCACTAGAATCTCGTCCACCTTTTTCTGACTCCCGCTGATTGCAGCCGTTCCCTCCTCCCAGAACAACCTCGCCTCATACGTCTTTCCCATGGGAATCACGAAGTGATAGCGGTGCTGCGTCACCTTCTTGTAGGCGTGGAGCAAATCCTCAAGCCGGTGAACCTCGAAGGTGAAAACCCGGGACTCTACGAGATACTGCTCCCCTGCTCTCCAGCCGCGCCAGTTCCTGTAGTGTGGTGCGCCGAACTCCCGCTCCACGGCGAACGTGACGCCCACCGGGTCGCCCCAGGTGGCCATGCGGATGGCGAGTGGATGGGTCGTAGGCTCGCGCAGGTGGCGCCAGGCTGGGACGGCATATCGCACGAACAGGAAGCCATACACGAGCAGGAATGCGATCGCGAAATAGCCGGAGACGCGGAATGACTCGTCGCTGACGTAGAACGGGTAGAGATGATGCCGCATCTCTCCCATGTCGCTCGATCGTAACATATCGGCCAGATCACTCGGCCACGGCGCCAGCTCGCCTTCGGCAACGTTGGGCGGGGCCGCGGAGCTCTTGAAAACCAGATACTTGTCACCGACCAGCAGCGCATAGTAGGTGGCGGTAATGGTCTTGTCGGAGTTGGATTCGCGGATGCCCGTATCGAAGACTCTCGATCCCGTGACACGGACGAAGTATCGTGGAGCAGCATCGACATTGTCGATCGAGTCGAGCTCGCGGCCGGTCAGTGCGAAAGGACCGGCGACGAAGTTGATGAAGTAGCGGCTGGCACCAATCGCAACGAGAGCCCAGACACCGAGGCTCAG
The DNA here is from genome assembly GCA_964641815.1 of uncultured Gemmatimonadaceae bacterium. Taxonomy (GTDB): domain Bacteria; phylum Gemmatimonadota; class Gemmatimonadetes; order Gemmatimonadales; family GWC2-71-9; genus DASTHG01. The sequence continues at coordinate 8,811 of CAZXKN010000145.1, forward strand.
GGCCCAGGCCACCACCCGCCGCAGCGAAGCGGCGCGAATCTTATTGAGGATCCAGGAATCCATGTTGGACTCGTGAAATTGCAATATGTCGAGGCACGCTGCCAGAAGCATCGACGTGGATGCGGAGTCGGATCATGGTGTGACTCCGGTTACGAGAGATTGGGCCAATCTGCGAACCTCGAGTCAATTGACGATCAAGTGAGAACCCCTGCGCGCTCCGGGGTACACGAGGGCGCAGGCCCCCGAACCGGGAGGAACCATGGGGACCAGACGCATCGCAACAATCGCCGCGGCCGTCGCGGCGTTGTCGTTGACATTCGATGGATGTGCGACGCACACGCAGACCGGTGCGGCCGTGGGCGCCGGCACCGGCGCCGTCGTGGGTGGGTTGATCGGCAAGGCCAGCGGCCACACGGCGCGCGGCGCGATCATCGGCGCAGCAGCGGGTGGCGCGGTCGGCGCGCTGATCGGCGCCCGTATGGACCGCCAGGCCAAGGAGCTGGCCCAGAACATTCCGGGCGCGCGGGTGGAGCGTGTCGGCGAGGGCATCACCGTCACGTTCGAGTCGGGGCTGTTGTATGACTTCGATTCCGACGTCGTGCGGGCCGAGGCGCGGAAGAACCTGCGTACGCTGGCGCAGAGCCTCGACAAGTATCCGGGGTCGGACATCCTGATCGTGGGGCATACCGACGCCGTCGGGCCGGCGGCCTATAATCAGAGTCTCTCCGAACGCCGCGCTTCAGCCGCCGCCGATTTCCTGGTGGTACAGGGCCTGGAGCGCACGCGGGTGTCCACGCGCGGCATGGGGGAAACCGACCCGATCTCGAGCAACGACACCGAGCGTGGCCGCGAGCTCAACCGGCGCGTCGAGGTCGCGATCTACGCGAGTGCGGCGTACAAGGCGCAGATGGCGAAGCAGTAGATATTCCCACTCCACTCGGGGCGACACGCTGAAGAGTGAGCCCTAATAAACACTGCGCATTAGCGCAGTGAGCTTTGGGGCACACCCTTCAGGGTGTCGCTCCCGAACGGATGGGGATGGTTGAGGTCTATGGGTGAGTGGCGAAAGCCATCTCTCAGCGTTAAGTCCTCACCCCATGACCAATCCGACCGCCGTCCTCGTCGCCGCCCTCCTCGCAATCCCCGGCGTCGCCCACGCGCAGACCACCGACACCGAGCGCGAAGCCGCCGCCGGCATCACGAAGCAGATCGACTCCCTCGAGGCTCGGCTGCGCCCGACCGAGACCGCCGAGCGACTCGCCGCGAAGGCCGACCCGGCGCGCGACCGCGTGCTGGCGCGCGTCGGCGCGCTGTGGAACGGCGGGCTGGAAGGGTTGTCCGATTGGATCGGCCATCACCCCGAAGTGGGCTGGCACGAGTTCCTCGCGTTCGACACCCTCACCGCGACGTTGCGGAGCTATGGCTTCACCGTCGACACCGGTTCGGCTGGTCTCCCGACGGCCTTCGTCGCCACCTGGACCTCCCCCGCCGGCGCCAACGGCCCGACACTCGGCCTCATCGCCGAGTACGACGCCTTGCGCGGCACGCAGGGCGATTTCCATGGGGACCAGCACAACGCGCAGAGTCCCGTGGCGTTCGCCGCCGCCAAGGCCCTGGTCGAGTACATGGGGACCGCCCGGGTCCCGGGACGTGTCGTCGTCTATGGCACACCTGCGGAAGAAGTCGACCCACCCGCGAAGTACATCATGTGGAAAGCAGGCGTGTTCAAGGGCGCCGACATCCTGGTGCGCAGCCACTCCGTGGTCGAGACGCAGCGCGACCGGCCCGGCTTCGGCGTGTGCTGTCTCAACATCGATGCCGTGAAGTACACCTTCACCGGACGTCCCGCGCACCAGCTCACCGCCTGGAACGGCCGCAACGCCCTCGAGGCGGCGGTGCAGTTCTATTCCGCGGTCGATCACCTGCGCTCTACCTGGCGCCCCGACCACCGCGTGCAGGGCGTGATCCCCGAGGGCGGCATCGCGCCCAACGTCGTCCCCGATCACACCGTCGTCGACTACTTCATTCGCTTCCCGGACGAGGTGTATCTCGAGCACATCTCGCACATGATGGACGACGCCGCGAAGGGCGCCGCGCTCCAGACCGGCACCGCGGTGCAGGTCACGCGCTACGGCGAATACCGCGACGGCATCACGACAGCGATGCTGTCCGAGCTGTGGTTCGCCTACGCGAAAAAACTCGGCGCGCCCGGGCTGGTGGAGGAGAAGGGGCGTCCGTCCGGCTACGAGGAGACAGGGTTCGTAAGTCGCGAAATTCCGGGGATCGGGATCACGGTGAAGAGCTCGACCTTCTCCAATCATACGTATGGCATGCGCGACGACACGTTCGCCGACATCGGGCACCATGCGTTCCTGCTGGACGCGCAGATCGAGGCGGCGGTACTGTACAACTTCCTGACGTCAGCGGATTTCCGGCGCGCCGTGCAGGATGAGCAGGGTACGCTGGCCGGTCTGCAGGATCAGTATCTCGCGGCGCTGCGCCGCGTGTACGGGCCGGAGATCGGGGCCGATACGGCGTTGTCGCGGCAGAGCAGGATGGAGATACAGGTGCCGCACGTAGAGCGGCCGAAGCCATAGCCTACTCGGCCCACTCCCCTCCCCGATGGCCGTCGCGATACGCCTCGCGCCACGCCTTGCGTGAGCTCGGCCCCAGGCGATCGAAGAACGGTTTGAGATCAGCGTCGGCGAGTTCCAGGCTGTCGATGAGATCGAGCAGCAACCCGACGGCGACGGATCGAGCGACGTGCAGCCGGCGCCGAGAGGCGTACAGCTCCAGTGCCTCGAAGAAGCCCTCCAGCACGGCCCATTCGCCCTGAGCTGCCATCCCGGCAATCTGCTCGGACAACAGCACGATATGGATCTCGGGACCATCCGACTCGTAGTTGACGCTCGTCCGATACGCCGCCCACCGAGCCTTGAGGGGCGGGACTTCGCCGGCAAGGCGGCTGATGATCGATTCTCTCGAGCGGGAACGGGATGGCATAGATTGAGCGACTTCTGGTGCAAGGGCGGTGCCAAGGGATTGTGAAGGGGCCGCTCAGGGGCCGCACTGCGCCGCGCCGACGTTGTTCTGGAAGGTGTTGCTCAGCGCGGGGACGGTGAAATCGGTCGTCCAGGACGCGCCCGTCATCCGGGTGATCCCGCACCCCGCCGACCGGCTGATCAGGGTGTTCCGGATGATGGGGCCGTAGTCCTGTGCAATGCGGTAGGCAGTCGCCAGGATGCCGTCGTCTGCGCCGGCCTCGTCCACGACCACGTGATCGAATAGCGTCGTCGTGTCGGCATACGCGCCGATCGAGACGCCCATCCAGGACCCCTGGTAGGCGTATTGTCCCATGAGCGTCACAGGAGCGCTGTCGGTGCCCAGGGCACGGAGCGCACCGGGCGCCAGATCGCCGATCAAAAGGATGCCTCCGGGCGGGAACTGCAGCACAACTCCGGAGTCGAGTGTGAGCGTGGGATGCGCCACGTTCCCGATGGCGATGCCGGTACTGAGATAGTACGGCACACCAGGATTGTGCCACGTTTCATTCGCCGTGATGTCGACGTCATAAACCCTGATGACATCGTGTGCATTGCCGATGTACGTCCCCACCGGCAACGAGCTCGGCGAGCTGAGGTGGAACCACAGCGGCGAGCCGATCGTCCCTCCCGTCCCCGTGATGGTGAGATCGTGCGATCCGGCGCCGAACCGGCCGCCGCCCACGACCAGGACGCCGACATCAACGGCGCCCTCGATCGTGACGTTCTGGAGGACGGGTGCAGGGGCCGAATCGGAGAAGTTGCCGACAATGGCAATGCACGCCTGACCGTACAGGACATCGTTGTAGTTGCCACAGTTCTGCAGAAAGGCGTTGCTGATCGAGCTTGGCAATGACGCCGGGTAGAAATCCACACCCGCCCACGTACTCCCGCGCAGATCACTGAAGATCTCAGCGCCAGGGCTCGGAGAACCGACCACCAGACCACCCGGTGCGTTCTTCCCGACGACAAATCCCGCACCGAATCCGAATCGCAATATCTGGCCTGGAAGAATGGTGAGCACGGGCTGCGCAGACCCCTCGATCAGCACCGGGCCGACCACGGCCCACGCAAAGTGCGTCGGCCAAGTGACGGATTCACGCAGCGTGTCGGCGGTGACCCGGACTTCGGTCGTGTCATTGCCCACGTAGGACCCGCCCGGTGGAAAGTCCGCGACCGCACCGGCCGGCAGCGAGGCGATATAGCCGTGCATGTTGGTGACCGAGAGCTCCGTGGACCCTGGGACGAAACGGGCCTTGTCCTGCAGTATCACCCCGCCCCCTTTGCCCTGCATCACGAGGACGTTGTCCAGCAAGATCGTCGGATCGGGTCCCGGGAACCGGTGCCCAACGATGAGACACCCCACGGGTTGGTCGTCGGACCCCGCGTGACCACATCCGCTGACTTCGACATTGTGCAACTCCGAGCGGTTACTGCCGAGGAAGGTCAGACCGATCCACCCGCCCGGCGCCGGGATCGCGCTCGTGTCGGTAAGCCTGACCATCTCCGCGGCACTGCCCCCGCCGCCCATGGCGAGCAGCGCACCCGGGCCGTTCACCCCGAAGGTCAGGCCGGCGGTGTCCGTGAACCGCACCGTGGCCCCGGCCTCGATCGTGAGCGTTGCCCCGCCAGGCCCACCGACCGGAAGCGGTGCCACCACGAGGTGCGGGGATCCGGCCAGAGTCCACGTCTCATTCGCGGTGATGGGATAGCGGTGACGAGTGCCGGCCACGGTCACGACCAGCGAATCGGAACGGCTCGCGGCGGTCGCAACGATGGTCGCCGCTCCGACGGTCAGTCCAACGATGGTCCCGTTGGTGTCGACCTGCACGACGGTGGGACTGCTGGAGCGCCACTGCACCGGCCCCGTCGGAAGCGGCTGGCCCGACCCGTCATACCCGGCGAGCTGCAGCTGTGCGGTGTCGTTCACCATGAACGGGGTGAGCGCGGCATGTGTGAGAATTGCAACGCGGACGAGGGATGGCGGGGAGGACGAATCGCCGCACCCGAGCGCGAGCAGTGTGACGATCGTGCAACGCCACGCGAGGCGATGGCTCATGATATGGTGTGGTACGCTAGCATTCAGATGGACGTTGCTGCAAATAGAGGACCGCTGAATCTGGCCACATCGTTCTTGATTAGGTTGTCGGACAAGGACTACAAGCGCGACCTGTCCTGCCGTTTTGATGGAAAAGAAAAGCAGGGCTAAGATTGCTGCCGTGCACGCCCTCTCCTTCCGCACCATCGCCCGCGGCGCGAGCATCACCTCCCTGCTCGCCCCCGACCGCCAAGGCCGCCTCGCGGACATCGTGCTCGGCTATGACAACGATGAGGAATTCACACAGGACCCGCGTCCCCTGGGCGCCATCTGCGGCCGCTGCGCCAACCGCATCGCCAACGCCCAGTTCACCCTCGATGGCACCACTTATCACCTGAGCGCCAACCGAGGCCGCGACCACCTGCACGGCGGCACCAAAGGGTTTCAACGCGCCGAGTGGCGGGGAAGTCCCTTCAAAGGCAGCACGACTTCGGGGATTGTGTTCGAGTTCACGAGCCCCGACGGCGACGAGGGCTACCCAGGGACATTGCAGGCGAAGGTCACCTACACGCTGACAGAGAAGAACGAGCTGATCGTCGACTACCACGCGACGACCGACAAGGCGACCCCCGTGAATCTGACCCAACACGCCTATTTCAACTTGCGGGGCCGCGGTGCCGGGGAAGTGCTGGGCCACCTGCTGCACGTCAACGCCAACGGCTACACCGTCCTCAACAACGACCTGCTGCCGACGGGCGAGATCGCGTCGGTGCGCGGCACACCCTACGACTTTCGCTCGAAAACGGCGATCGGGGACCACGTTCCGGCGTCCGGCTACGACATCAACTACGCCCTCAATCGCGCCGCCAAGGGGCTGACGCACGCCGCGCGCGTCGAGGAGCCGACCAGCGGCCGCACGCTCGACGTTCACACCACCGAGCCCGGGATGCAGCTCTACACCGGCGACGGCTCGGCCTTCTGTCTCGAGACGCAACACTTCCCCGACGCCGTGCATCACCCGAACTTCCCTTCCGTGATCCTCCGGCCGGGCGAAGCGTACCGCTCTCGCACGATTTTCACTTTTGGCGTATTAACCGGGTAACCATGGAACGCATCCACCTCGGCGCGATCGACTACACCCTCCTCATCATCTATTTCGCCTTCGTGCTCGGCATCGGCTGGGTGCTCAGGCGCTACGTCAAGAGCAGCGAGGACTTCTTCCTCTCGGGACGCTCGATCCCCGCCTGGATCGCCGGCCTCGCCTTCATCTCGGCGAATCTCGGCGCGCAGGAAGTCATCGGCATGGGCGCCTCGGGCGCGAAATACGGGATGATGACGTCGCACTTCTACTGGGTCGGCGCCATCCCCGCCATGGTGTTCGTCGGCGTGTTCATGATGCCGTTCTACTACGGCTCGCGCGCCCGCTCCGTCCCCGAATACCTGAAGCTGCGCTTCGACGAGAAGACGCGCGGCTTCAATGCGATCACGTTCGCCATCATGACGACGTTCTCGTCCGGCATCTCGATGTACGCCCTCGCGAAGCTCCTGGAGCTCGTACTGGGATGGAACTTCAACACCAGCGTCCTGTTGTCGGGTGTCATCGTCCTGGCGTACATCTTCCTGGGCGGCCTCACGTCCGCGATCTACAATGAGGTGCTGCAGTTCTTTCTCATCGTCATGGGATTCCTGCCCCTCGTGCTGCTGGGATTGAAGGACGTCGGCGGGTGGCACGGACTGACCGAGCGGCTCGCCACCGTCGCCACGAACCAGGGCTTTGCCGCCAGCGCCTACTCGACCTCCTGGCGCCACCTCGACTCTGCGGCCGCCAACCCCATGGGCGTGGAGTGGTTCGGGATGGTCATGGGACTGGGATTCGTGCTGTCGTTCGGCTACTGGTGTACCGACTTTCTCGTCGTACAACGCGCCATGGCCGCCGACTCGATGGCCGCTGCCCGCCGCACCCCGCTGCTCGCCGCCTTCCCGAAAATGGTTTTCCCGCTGCTCGTGATTCTGCCGGGGATGCTGGCGATCGCGATGCACGTATCGCGCGGCGGCTTCCTGCCGCTCGAAAAGGACGGCACACCGAACTACAACCTCGCCGTGCCGGTGATGCTGGGGCACTACCTCCCCTCGGGCGTGCTGGGGCTCGGCCTGACGGCGCTGATGGCGTCCTTCATGTCGGGCATGGCGGGCAACGTCACGGCATTCAATACGGTGTGGACGTACGACATCTACCAGTCCTACATCAAACCCGGCCAGTCGGACGCGCACTACCTGCGCATGGGCCAGACGGCGACGGTGGTGGGCATCGTGCTGTCGGTGCTGGCGGCGTACGCCACGACACGCTTCAACAACATCATGGACATGCTGCAGCTCGTGTTCGCGTTCGTGAACGCCCCGCTGTTCGCGACGTTTCTGCTGGGGATGTTCTGGAGACGCACCACGGGACACGGCGCGTTCTTCGGACTGCTGACGGGGACGGCCGCGGCCGCGCTGCACCACGGCCTCACACTGCCGCACGGCGCCGTCGCGGGGATCAAAGGCGGATTCCTGGGGACCGTCGTGCACACCTATCCGAGCGAAATGGCGCAGAACTTCTGGAGCGCGATTTTCGCGTGGACTGCCTGCTTCGTCGCCACCATCGTCATCTCCCTCGCCACCAGGCGCAACAAGTCGGACGAGGAGCTGAAAGGCCTGGTGTACTCGCTCACGCCGCGCCAGAAGGACGGCGACATGCCCTGGTTCAAGCGGCCGGCGACCCTGGGCGTGATCGTGCTGGCGCTGGCACTCGTTCTCAACATCATCTTCTGGTAGCGCGATGAAACTCGACCTGCGATACCCAATAGGTCTTCTGTTCTCGGT
>CAZXKN010000146.1:0-26219 GCA_964641815.1 uncultured Gemmatimonadaceae bacterium
GGTGCAGCCCCGTCCGAAACGGACGCTGCTCTTCATCGCGACGACCGCCGAAGAGAGCGGACTCCTGGGAAGTGAAACGTACGCCGAGCATCCGCTGGTGCCGCTGGCGCAGACGGCGGCGATCCTCAACATCGACGGCGCCAACGTGCGGGGGCGGACGCGCGACATTGCGGCGCTGGGAATCGAGCGTTCCTCGCTGGGAGCGGTGTTCCGCCGCGCCGCTGCCACGGAGGGCCTTACTCCCACCGGTGACCCCGATGCGAGCAAGGGATCGTTCTTCCGGTCCGACCACTTTCCCCTGGCCCGCGCGGGAGTCCCCGGCTTGTCGTTCGCGTCGGGAATCGATTTCGTGGGCCGGCCAAGCAGCTGGGGACGCGAGCAGAACGAGAAGTACAACAGCGAGCACTACCATCAGCCGTCGGACGAGTACTCGTCCGATTTCACCTACGAAGGGATGGTGCAGGAGGCGCGCGTGATGATGCGCGTCGCGATCGCGGTGGCGAACGCCACAACCCTGCCAACATGGCTGCCTACTGCCGAGTTCAAACGCCCGGGGAAGTAATTGTAACCCCTTTGCCTGCAGGTGATTGAGCCGCTGCGACTCGGGGGACTGGCCCGTTGGGCAGTCCCCCGATAAGTTTGCGCCGCTTTTTACTCGCCGTATTTCGCCTTTTTTCCGTCTCGTTCAACCGGAGCGCATACTGGAACTCCCCGGCGCGCATCGTTTCCCCCTGGCCTGGCTCTACGAAGCGGCCAGCGCTCCTATCCAGTACCGGGCGCTTACGGAAGTCGCTCCAGCGTCGCTGCGTGATCCAGATCGCGTCGCCGCGCTGAAAGCCGCCGTGCTTGCGGACAAGGGGGCGACCGCGATCGCGCGCAAGCAGAAAGAGAATGGGCTGTGGGGCGGGAATCTGCTCGGCTACGGCGCCAGTAAGGTGTTCGGCTGGAAAGAGGCGGGGACGATCTTCCAGTACCGGCGCCTGATCGAGCTGGGGTGGGACCCGGAGACACACCCCTTCAAGCTGGCCGACCGGTTTCTGTTTCGGCTGCTGTCGCGCGATGAGGATCCGGCCCTGCTGGTCGAATTCCAGCGCCCCGCCAAAAGCGATGCGGGATTGGGGGTCTGGGCTCGCAACATGGCCCGCGAGGGCGCCGCAGCAGCGCTGGCGCGAGCTGGCCGGGTGGAAGACCCCCGCTTGCGCGGCGCCGCCCACAAGATCGCGAGCGACATGTCGACGTACCTGCGCAGCGACCTGATCCAGAAGCCGTTTCGCAAGCAGTCGGGGAAGACGATTCTCGACCCGGCGGCGACGCCGCCCACGATCTTCGGCGTGGAAACGCTGGCGTACATGCCTGCCGTCCAGCGGGAGCGGTCCGGATTCGTGGAGCGGCTGGCGGCCTACTTCTCGACGCCCGCACCGAAGCGCGCGTTCTCCATCCTCGCCGGGCGCAAGTTCTTCAAGCCGGTATTCGAGCTGCTGGGCGACCCGCTACGGGCCGACGCGCAGGGGCATGTCCCCGACGTCCCGTTCGCCGCGTACTGGCTCGAGCTGCTGGCCCGGCTGGGGGTGGTACGCCAGATTCCCAGCGCGTCCAAGGTCCTGGCTCGGCTGTACAGCGAGTGTGACGATCAGGGGATCTGGACTCCGAAAAACCTGCGCGGATTGCCGAAGAGCGGTAACCCTGTGCTGGCGCACTGGTTTCCGCTCGAGGGGCCGGGGAAGAGTCCGGCGCAGCGGCAGACGGACATCACCTTCCGGTTGGGGCTGATCGCGCGGTTGATGGGGATACCGATCGAAGTCGGATGATGTATGTTAGTAGTAGCTATTGCTACTACTGAGATAGACCTCACCCCTTTCGGATTCACTCCGACCGAGTCGAGCGTGTATCGCGCCTTGCTCGAGCTCGGTCCCTCCACCGGATACGCCGTCGCACGAGTTGCCGGGTACGCCCGGGCCAATGCCTATGCCGCCCTCGAGGGGCTGCTGCGGCGTGGCGCCGCGCAGCGCGGCAGCGGACGCCCGGCTCGCTATCGGGCAACCGATCCGCAGTCGCTCCTGCTGCAGTTGTCGGGTGAGCAGGGAGAACGGCTCGAGCGACTGGCGCGGGCGGTCGCTGGTCTCCATCAGCCGGTCGAGCCGGTCACCCGCGTCGTAGCAGGCGCTCGCGCGATCGGCAATGTCGTCCAGCAGCTCGTGGCTCGGGCCGCTCAGCGGGTGGAGGGGGTGGTGGCCGCCGAGCTCTGGGCGCCGACGCTGCCGGCGTGGCGCCACGCGGCCCGCCATGCCACGGTCCAGGTTCGGATCTCGGGCGTTGCCGCCGATCCCGAGGGGCTGGCGACAGGCCAAATTGCGCCTGGAGCCCCGACGACGCTCGTGGTGGACGACCAGTTCACCCTCGCCGCAACCGGGAGCGGGCCCTCGATGACGGCGGTGTGGAGCAGTCATCCGCTTGTCGTATTACTCGCGCGAACCAACCTGGGAGAGCAAGCCTGAGGCGTCGATCCCTCGTCTTCGCGAGTTGCGTCGTGGTCCTGGCGGGCTGTCGCGCCGCTCCGATCCCGCAATCGCGTGCGTTCCCGGCAGGCACGGCGCTGGTCACGAAGTTCGTCCTGGTGGACAGCAGCCGGCTGCGTGTGCTGGACGTCGGCCGGGGACCCGCCGTCGTCCTGGTCCACGGCCTCGCCGCTTCGATGTATTCGTGGCGTTACACGATCGATCCCCTTGTCGCGGCCGGGTATCGCGTGATCGCCTATGACAACCGGGGGTTCGGATTCTCGGACAAGCCCGCCAGCGGGTACTCGAACGCCGCCTATGTCCACCTGCTGTTCGGATTGCTCGACTCCCTGGGCGTTTCAGATGCGGTCCTGGTGGGCCACTCGATGGGGGGGGCCATCGTCGCCGACGCGGCGCTGGCGCGGCCCGAGCGCGTTCGCGGCCTCGTTTTGGTGGACGCGGCCGGTTTGGGTGTGGGATTGCCGTTCATGCTGCGGGTCGCCAAGTGGCCAATCGTCGGTCCGCTGTTCGATCATTTGCGGGGACGCGGCGCAACTGGGGGCATTCTGCGCGTTATCTATGGCGACGCATCACGCGTGACCGACCAGGACATCGACCAGTACTATGCCCCAATCGCCTTGCCCGAATTTGGCCGCGGCCTGCGCGGGATGCTGCGCGAATTCAGCTTCGAGGACCTTCGAGGACGTCTGGGGTCGATCATGACGCCGACGCTCGTGATGTGGGGGACACGGGATCGCCTGATCCCACAACAGATCGGCGCAGCGATGGCCGCCCAGCTGCCCCATTCCTCCCTGGCGCGCTTTCAAGCGGCGGGACATGCGCTGCCGGAGGAGAGTCCCGAGGAGTTCAATCGGGTGTTGATCGGCTACTTGAAGACGGGACTCCCCGCCGCCCCGGCGAACCTGGCGCTTATCCACTGATGGTGATATTTTCTCAACCGTCCGGTTGAGGAAACACCAATTGGCTCGCAAGCTTAACAACGATAGAGCATTACGGATTGCTGCCGCGGCGAAGCAGGAGTTTGCCAAGCGCGGCTTTGCGGGAGCACGAGTCGAGCGGATCGCCCGGGCCGCTGGGGTCAACAAGCAGCTCCTGTTTTACTACTTCCAATCGAAGCGGGGTTTGTTTCAGGCGGCGGTACGCCGCGCTACGGCGGAGCTCGAGGCTGCCCTGGGTTCTTCGGCGCAGCTCTCAGGACGCCCGCTCGACCGGCTGCGTCAGCTGCTCACAACGCTGTACGAGTTCCTGGAGCTGCACCCCGATCTCGTGGCACTCCTGGCCCACGCCGAGCGACCCGATGGCACTCCGCTGGCGCCGCCGATCCGGCGCATCGTCGTGCTGCTCGCCGAGGGGCAGGGGCTCGGCATGGTGCGCGACGATATCGATCCTCACGTCGCCGCGGCGCAGGCCCTCATCCTGATGCTCGGGTACCTGCGACTCGAACCGGTCATTGCGTCGAGTGCGCCGCCGCTCGCGGCCGACGAGCCGGCGCTGCGGGAGCGGTGGCGGCGCGCGGCGGTCGACCTCGTCGTGAATGGAGTTCGTGCCGGCTAAGGCGTCGCAGGAGAGGAGAAGTGGTACTGACCTGATCCGACCACAACGACTACGTCGTTGCCCCGTTGTTGCACATCCCGAATGCCCGCAGCACCGCTGACCGGGCGTGCACTCTCCTGGACTTGGTCGATCCGCGTGCCCCACAGTGTCACCGTGGCGCTGGTGTTCACCGGGATCGTGAGGTCGAGGACGAACTGCCCTCCCGCGATGCTCCAGGCCGATGCGAGCGTGCCGTAGGAGGTTTCGAGCGCTGCCTTGGCGCTCGTCAGCCCGGCACCCGGGTGCGGCGCGATGCGCGATCGCTTGTATCCCGCAGCGGCAGAATCGAGATCGATACCACCGATGTTGCGGTACATCCAGTCGCCCACGGCGCCAAAGGCGTAGTGGTTGAACGAATTCATCCCCGGGTCCTCGAACGAGCTGTCGGGGCGGATGCCGTCCCACCGCTCCCACATCGTCGTCGCCCCGCGGGTGATCGGATACAACCACGACGGATAGGACCGCTGTGTCAGCAGCGCAAAGGCGAGAGAGAGGTGATCCGTCGCGCTGAGGGTGTGGAGCAGGACCGGAGTGCCGAGGAATCCGGTCGTGAGATGCACCCCGCGTGTACGCACGTCCTCCGCCAGACGGTTGCTCGCGGCCGAGACGATCGAGTCCGGGAGGAGGCCAAAGGCAATCGCCAGGGCATAGGCAGTCTGTGTATTCTCGCCGACGCGACCCGCTCCCGAAACGAACTCGTGATCGAATGCGTCGCGAATCGCGCGGAAGCGCGACTGGTAGCGGGCCGCTTCGTCGGCTTTGCCGAGGACAGCCGCAGCGTGGGCAAGGAGGTCGGTGGAGTGGGCCAGATACGCCGTCGCGATCAGGTCGGTGCTGGTCGTCGCACCGGGATACGAAGGATCGTCGCTGTGCAGGGCCAGCCAGTCGCCGAACTGCCACCCGGGTCGCCAGATCAGGTCCGTGCCGGCACGACGATGCATGTAATCGACCCACGCGCGCATGCTCGGGTACTGGCGCTCCAAGAGCCCGCGGTCCCCATAAACCTGATACATGGTCCACGGAATGATCACGGCCGCATCCGACCATCCCGCCGTGCCGCCGAAGTGCACCGAGTCCATGAAGGGATTGGGAATCACCCACGGGACGATGCCGCTCGAGTCCTGATCGGCCGCGAGATCCGCGAGCCACTTCGCGAAGAATCCCGCGACGTCCATGTTGAAGGCGGCGGTCCGCGAAAAGACCTGGGCATCCCCGGTCCATCCCAGACGCTCATCGCGCTGCGGGCAATCGGTCGGCACGTCGAGGAAATTGCTGCGCTCGCCCCAGACGATGTTGCGCTGCAGCCGGTTCAGGAGCGAATCCGACGTCTCGAACCGACCCGTCTGCTCGAGGTCCGAGGACACCGCGATGCCGGTGATCGTGGCCGTATCCGCGGGAACCGGCAGCCCACCGACGGCGACGTAGCGGAACCCGTGAAAGGTGAAGTGCGGCTCGTAGCGCTCTTCGCCTCCGCCCTTCGTGGTGTAACGGTCGGTCTGCGCGGCGCGACGCAGATTAGCGGTGTAGAGGTTGCCCGTCCGGTCGAGCACCTCCGCGTAGCGCAGCGTAATCGTCGTGCCGGCCGAGCCGCGCACCACGAGCCGCACCCACCCGGTGAAGTTCTGGCCGAGGTCGAACAGCGTTTCACCGGAGGGAAGCCGCCGAATCTCTATCGGGCGCAGCGCCCGGACGCGCCGCACTGGCGGTGACAGCGAGGCAACGAGCGCCGTCCTCGGCGGCTCGACGACAGACACGGGCGCCCAGTCGTGGTCGTCGAAGCCTGACGCCGCCCAGCCGACGCGCTCACGTCGGGCGTCGTAGGACTCACCACCATAGATGTCCGATGCGAGCACCGGCCCCGCTGTCGTCTTCCAAGTAGCGTCGGTGGTCACGCGCTCGCTCGTGCCGTCCTGATAGTCGATATCGAGCTGCAGGCGCAACGCGAGCTGCCGCCCGTAGATGTTGCGCTGCCCGAAGAACCCCAGGTATCCGCGGTACCACCCATCCCCCAGCATCGCTCCGATCGCGTTGGCGCCGGGGTGCAGCTGCGCGGTCACGTCGTAGGTCTGGTACTGCAGCCGCCGATTGTATGACGTCCAACCGGGCGTGAACAGCTGATCGCCGACGCGCGCGCCGTTGAGATGGAGCTCATAGAGCCCGAGGCTCGTGACATAGGCGCGGGCCGAGCGCACGGGGCCCTTCACCTGAAACGCGCGGCGCAGCAAGGGCGATGCTCCAGGAAGGCTGTCGGCGGGCGTCGCGGCAGGGCCCACCCATTGCGCGGTCCAGTCACCCGGCTGGGTGAGTCCGGTCTCCCAGTAGGCAACGGGACTCCACGAGGAGACTCGGGACTTCGAGTCCCACACGCGAACGCGCCAGTAGTACCGCGTGTGGGAAGCGAGCGCCGGCCCGGCGTAGTCCACGAACACCGAAACGTCGGACGCCGTGCGCCCCGAGTCCCAGAGCAAGCCGACGCCTCGGCCGACGTTCGGCGCCGAGAGCCCCACCTGCAATTGATACGCGGTTTGTTGGGTGTTGCGGGTGTCGCTCGTGATGCGCCAGCTGAAACGGGGACGAGCGACGTCGATCCCCACGGGGTTGGGCAGATACTCCACGCGCAGGCCGCTCACGCCGAGCGGCGCCTGCCCAGACACACGGGCCGCGGTGAGTGCGATCAGCCACACTCCACTCGCGGCCCGTGCCATCCCGTTGGTACGCATCGTTCCGGCCAATAATCGGTGGCCGGCGGCGATGTCGCTAGTCTGGCATCAGTTCTTCGACACCATCTTCGGCTCGACCGGGGCTGGGCCATCGAAAACGAGATGGCCCGCCTCGAACTTCGCGCCCCGCAGCGCGAGCGAAAGCACTTCCCCGAGATCCTCGACGAGGTGCACCTCGAGCGACTGGCGCACATCCTCCGGCAGGTCATCGAGATCGCCCTCGTTCTCGTGAGGCAGCACGATGGTACGGATGCCCGCCCGCACGGCGCCGAGCACCTTCTCTTTGACCCCGCCGATGGGGAGCACGCGGCCCCGCAGCGTGATCTCGCCGGTCATGGCGAGGTCGTGGCGCGCGGCGCGCCCCGAGAGCGCCGACACCAGTGCGGTCGCCATCGTCACGCCCGCCGACGGTCCATCCTTGGGGATGGCGCCGGCCGGGACGTGCACGTGGATGTCCGTCTGGGCCAGCAACTCGCTGGGAATCCCGAGGCGGTCAGCGTGCGACTTGGCGTACGTCAGGGCGGCCCGGGCGGACTCCTTCATCACGTCGCCCAGCTGGCCGGTGAGCACCAGCTCGCCCTTGCCCTTCATGAGGCTCACCTCGACGAACATGATGTCGCCGCCGACAGGCGTGTAGTACATCCCCGTCGCCACGCCCACCTGATCCTCCCGTGCCTTGTGCTCGGGGTGGACCTTGGGCCGGCCGAGGAGATCGTCGATCTCCGGCCGGTCGACGACGACCGTCTGCGACTCGCCGGCGGCGACACGGCGTGCCACCTTGCGGCCCAGCTTGCCGATCTCGCGCTCCAGCTGCCGCACGCCGGCTTCGCGGGTGTAGCTCGAGATGATTTCCTCGAGACCGCCATCCTTGATCTCGAGCTGCGCAGAGCTGAGACCGTTCTCGGCGAGCTGCCGCGGCACGAGATAGCGCTTGGCGATCTCGAGCTTCTCGCGCTCGGTGTAGCCCGCGAAGTTCACGGTCTCCAGCCGGTCGAGCAGCGGCGTCGGGATGCTCTGCAGGAAGTTGGCCGTCGCGATGAACAGCACCTCCGACAGATCGAACGGGACGCCGAGGTAATGATCCGTGAACGAATCGTTCTGTGCCGGATCGAGCACCTCGAGCAGCCCCGCCGCGGGATCGCCCTGGAAGGAGACGCCCAGCTTGTCGACCTCGTCGAGCAGGAACACGGGGTTCTTCGCCCCGGCCTGCTTCATCCCCTGGATGATGCGGCCCGGCATCGCGCCGACGTAGGTGCGGCGATGGCCGCGGATATCGGCCTCATCGCGCGCGCCGCCGAGCGAAATGCGCACGTACGGCCGCCCCATGGCGCGGGCGATCGACTTGGCGATCGACGTCTTGCCGACGCCGGGCGGGCCGACGAACAACAGCACCGACCCCTTCGACTCCGGGTCGACCGGCTTGGTCTCCTTGTTCTCCGAGTCGGGCTCTTGCCGCTGGCGCAGCTGACGCACGGCGAGGAACTCGAGCACCTGGTCCTTCACGTCGGGAAGGCCGTAATGGTCCTCCTCGAGGATCGCCGCGGCGCGCTTCAGGTCGAGCGACTCCTCAGCGCGCTTGCTCCACGGCAGCTCGGCGACCGTTTCGAGATAGGTCCGGATGACTTGGGCTTCCATCGAGTCGCGGCTGGTGCGCTCGAGCCGCGACAGCTCGCGATCGACTTCCTTGCGGGCGGCCTCCGGCAGGTCGAGGGCTTCGAGCCGCTTCTTGAGATCGTCGCCCTCGTTCGCCTCGTCTTCCTCGCCCAGCTCCTTGCGGATCGCGCGCATCTGCTCGCGCAGGAACATCTCGCGCTGCCGCTCGCCCAATTCTTCCTGTACCTGCGATTTGATGTCTTCCTGGGCGTCCAGCACGCCGATCTGGCGCTGCGTGGCGACCAGGACGCGGCGCAGCCGCTCCTCGACGGCCAGCGTCTCGAGCAGTCCCTGCCGCTCCGCCGGCTTCATCTCGACGTGTCCCGCGACGAGATCGGCGAGCCGGCCGGCGTCGGTGACGCCTTCCAGTACCTGCTTCACCACCTCATCCGGCAGCCCGGTCTTCTGACCGAGCTCCGCCGCGCGCTCGCGCACCTCGCGGTACAGCGCCACGAATGCCGCATCGTGCTCGTTGAGCGGGGGCAGATCGGGAGCGTCACGCACGACGGCCTGCAGATGGCCGTCGCTCTCGGTGTAGTGCACGGCGGTGGCGCGGCGCTCGCCGTGCAGCAGGATCTGCACGCCGTTCAGGCCGCGCTGCACCTGTCCGACGCGCGCAATGGTCCCCATGGTGTACAGCACGCCCGCGGTGACCTGGTCGACGTTGTCGCGTTGTGAGACTGCAAAGATCAGACGCCCCTCGGATTTCGACGCGGTTTCGATGGCGCGGAGCGTCCCCGGACGACCGGCACCGATGACGGTGGTGACGCCCGGAAACAGGACGACCTCCCGTAACGGCAGCACGGGCAGCGTCAAACGTTCAGTCATGTTCTCATCGCTCCAAGCGGAAAAAGGTGGTCAACGCGAGTGTCGCAACGCATCGGCCATGCCACTCATCAAACACGATGTCGTGAGGGATCGTTCCGTATCGGGGCCGCCAATTGGGCATGCACTGACAAAACCGCTGCGCTGGTTGCATCAGTTCCGTCAGGTTGGCACGCGACGGCTAAGTCGCTGGCTTTCGACTGGTTGCATGGCTTTCCCAAGGCGGCTAATCTAGGGCCGACATGCGCTTCGATCTGAAATGACCGGGCCCGACCGATCCCTCGCCGGCCGGCTGGGCGAAGCCTTGGGAGCCTCCTACACGCTCGAAGGTGAAATCGGGCGTGGCGGCATGGGCGTCGTGTTCCAGGCGAAAGACGAGCGGCTGAAACGGCAGGTCGCAATCAAGGTGCTGCCGCCCGACCTCGCCTTTCGCGAAGAAGTGCGGCTGCGTTTTCTGCGGGAGGCCGAAACCGCTGCGCGGCTGACCCACCCCCATATCGTTCCGATCCACTCCGTCGGCGAGGGACCCGAGGGCCTGGTGTACTTCGTCATGGCCTTCATCGACGGCGAGCCCCTGTCGGCACGCTTGAAGCGCCGCACCCGGCTGCCGGCGGAAGAGGCGCGCCGCATCATGATGGAGACCGCCGACGCGCTCGGCGCCGCCCATTCGCTGGGCATCATCCATCGCGACGTCAAACCCGACAACATCATGCTCGAGGGCAGCCGGGGCCGCGTCATGGTCACGGACTTCGGGATCGCGAAGGCGCTGTCCAACTCGAGCAGCGGCGGGCTGACCGGGACCGGTGTCGCGATCGGCACACCGCACTACATGAGTCCCGAGCAGGCGGCGGGCGACCGCGAAATCGACGGGCGGTCGGATCTCTACAGTCTGGGGGTGGTGAGCTACCAGATGCTGGCCGGCGAGCTGCCGTTCCAGGCGTCGACCGTTCCCGCCATCCTGATCAAGCAGATCACGGAAACGGCGAAATACATCGGAGACCGCGTCGACGGAGTGCCCGACGATCTCGCCGGGTCGGTGATGCGGTGCCTCGAGAAGGAGCCCGAGAACCGGTGGCCGACCGCCGACGCGCTGCGGCGCGCGCTCGAGTCGCGCACGGCGCCGGCGTACCGGCCGCGTCGCTCGACTCCGACTTCCCGTCGCGGCCTGGCTCCTCCGCCGCTCCCTCCGCTGCCCAGCTCGGTGCCACGCAGTCCGACGATCCCGCGACGCGGCCGTCCGCCGAAGGCCGCCAACAAGGTCACGCCCGCCACCGGCGAGCCGCAGATCGTGACGGGTATGCGCAACCGCTTCGTGAACTGGGCGGGCGTGAGCGGCGGGCTCATCCTGCTGGACGCGGTGACGGGCGGTGGATTCGGATGGGGAC
The DNA here is from genome assembly GCA_964641815.1 of uncultured Gemmatimonadaceae bacterium. Taxonomy (GTDB): domain Bacteria; phylum Gemmatimonadota; class Gemmatimonadetes; order Gemmatimonadales; family GWC2-71-9; genus DASTHG01. The sequence goes on from CAZXKN010000146.1 coordinate 10,693, forward strand.
CGATGGTGGCGGCGATCTGGGGCGGATTCACGCTGCTGCCGGCGTACATGCGGCTGTGGCAGGCGGGATACTCGTGGCGCGACGTGCTGCATCGACCGATCGCCTCCGACGCCGCGGAGGTCCGGCTCGGTCTCGCCGGTCCAGGAAAACCGGGCCAGTTCCCCGCACCGACGACCGGAGAATTCGGCCGCCAGGCGGACAAGGTCCAGCAGGTCGCCGGCGATTACCAGGCGATCATGCGCGTGGTCGAGCGGCTCCCGAAGTCGGAGCAGAAACTGCTGCCCGACGTGTCAGCGACGGCGAACGCCCTGCTCAAGCGCGCGCAGGAGCTGGCGCGGACGCTGCACTCCCTCAGCGCCGGCGTTGAAGACGGCGCGATCGACCGCCTCGACGCCCGGCTCGCGACGCTGGCCGAGATGCCGGAATCTCCCGAGCGGGACCGCCAGCTCGGGTTGCTGCAACGCCAACGCCAGGCACTCGGCGATCTCTTGCAGCGCCGCCAGGTGATCGAGGATCAGCTCGAGTCCTGCATCCTGGCGATGCAGACCATGCGGTTTGATTTACTGCGGTTGAAGTCCGCGGGGGTAGACGCGGTGCTGGGCGATCTCACGATGGCCACACAGCAGGCGCGGGCTCTGTCCCGCGACGTGGATCACGCGATCGAAGCCGCAGCTGAGATCCGGCAGGTGCTGGGCGGCAGCCCGCCTCCCTTCCCGACCTAAGTCCCGCCGCGGCGGCAGCGCTCCACCAGCTCCGGGCCGTCCTCCCGCTCGAGACCGAACTCCTCGAGCGTCAGGAATTCGCGCACGGCGTCATCACACCGCTTCTCCCGTAACAGCGCCGCGGCACGCAACTCGTAGAGTTTGGGCCACCCCGGCCGCACCAGGAGCGCGGCGGCGAGGAGGCTATCGGCCGCGGCGGGCGGGGCTTGCAGCGCGATCCCCTCCAGGGCGGGCGCGACCAGATCGCGCGGCAGCGACGAGCGAAACGTGTTCCGCGTCGCCGCCAGTACGCCCCACACGTCCCGCAGCGCCTGCGACCAGAGCGAGTCTTGCACATCGAGCACCGCCAGCGCGGCGAGGGCCCGGGTGGTGTCGGCACCAGCCGCGAGCGCCCGTACGAGGAGCGGCCGGGCGCGTGCGCGCTGGTTGCGAGCGGTCGCGATGAGACCGGAGAGCAGGAGTGCGCGCCTATCGGGCGTGCGCAACGTGCCGAGCAGCGAGTCGGCCCGCACGGTGTCGCCCGTGGCGAGCGCGAGGCCCGCGAGCGGGACGATCCATCGCTCGTCCTGAGGAGCCGACCGGTGTGCCGCTGCGACGAAGCCCGAGGCGGCGACATCCCCGAGTCGCGCCGACAATGCGCGTGCCAGCCGGTCCGGAGGCAGGTGATCGAGGGCTTCGACCGGACGTTCGATCGCCGCCAGCGAGTCGAGAATGTCCCCCATCTCCCGGCTGTCGAGGAAGCGTCGTGCGGCGACGTACTCGAGCTGGGGACGGTCGTCGGTGTGCACGAGGGTGGCGCGCTGCACGAGCCGCGCGACGCCCGCTTCTCCCAGCACCTGGCGGTCGAAATACTGCTGCGGGGCGTCGAGCATGAGAAACTCGTGCCCCGGCACGGCGAGGGCGCCGCCGCGTCCCAGCAGCGTCTCCACCCACGCGGTATCGGAGACGAGGGGACTGGCCGAGCCGAGTACCATGAGGTCGTAGTTTCCCGCCGACCACACCGAGACGTGCGGGAAGACCTGCTGCACGTTGCGGACGATTCCCGCCACGACCGAAAGCGGCAGCTGGTACAGCTGCACCCACTGGCAGAAGACCCCGCCGTCGGCCAGCCGGCCGCGGACGATGCGGTAGAAGTCGGGCGTGTACAGCGTGGCGACGCCGGCGACCCAGGGGTTGGAGGGCTCGGAGACGATCACGTCGAAGTGATCGCTCGTCAGCTGCAGGGCGCTGCGGGCATCGTCGGCGATGGCGTGCACGTTGGGACGGGTCAGGACGTCCTGATTCACGCTGCGGAAGAACGGCGCCAGCTCGAGCACCGCGGGCTCGAGCTCCACCACGCGAACCCGGTCCATCCCCGGCACCGCCGCCAGCACCGCGGTGGTAACGCCGCTGCCGAACCCGATCGCCAGCGCCGAGTGGGGATGGGGATGGGCGGCGACGGGCGCGAGGCCCAGCATGAGCTGCGTATCCATGTCGCCGTAGTCCGACGCGTCGACCTTGCCGTTCACCTTCAGCGCCCGGCCGACGGGCGATTCCCACACCGACACCGTGGAGTTGCGGCCTTCGATGAACCGCAGCGGCCGCGCTCCCATGTGACCGAGGAATCCGGCCCGCTCGGCTGCGGTCATTCGTTCACGCCCGTAGATCGTCGGACCGAGGTCGATGGTGCGCAATCCCCGGCCCGGAGCGGCGATGACGGCGACCAGTCCCGCCGTGGCGAGGATGGCGCCGCCGAGCACGCGCAGCTGTAGCTGGCGCTGTAGTGCAGAGCCTTCGGCGACCCCGCGCGACACCGCCACCGCGAGCGCCAGGGCGGCGAGCACGTTGACGGCGACCCCGAGGCGCAGCGTAGTATCGCTCCCCAGCACCGTCACGAGCACAAACCCGGTGAGGACGGCGCCCAGGATCGATCCGGCCGTGTTGAGGAGATAGGCCCGGCCGACGTCGGCACCGCGTGCCTCGCCGCTCGAGGCGATCAGATCGGTGAGCAACGGGAACGTCATTCCCATTCCTACCGCGGGAATCAGAACGACCGCAGCGACCGCGCCACCGAGCAGGCCCAGCCGCGGGCCGGCGTCGAGACCCGGGATCTGGAAGACGAGCAGGACGTACGCGGGGAGGGCGGAGAAGAACGCGACCATGAGCGCCGCACCGGCCGCGGTCACCCCCTGCGCCAGCACCGCCGACGCCACGGTGTCGGTCGGTGTCTCGGAGCGGCGCGCGACCAGCGCGCTGCCCAGGCCGATCCCCAGCAGGAAACACAGCAGCACCAGCGTGAACGCGTAGATCGAGCCACCGACGACCATGACGAGGACGCGGGTCCAGGCGATCTCGTCGAGCAACGCCACGAAGGCCGTCGCGGCGAGCAGGACGAGAGCGAGGCGGCGGAGCAGTAGCGGTGGAGAGCCGGGGTTCGGTGCTGACCCCACACTCTCTGATTCCCCGGGCTTGCGCCCGGGGTTAGTCAAGCTATCCGGGTCGGGCATGCCGATCGCCGCGAATCCAATCGCGATGCTGACGATGGCCGTTCCGATCAGACTGACGCGGATCCCGACGTGCTCGATGAGGACGAATCCAGCGAGCGCGGTCCCCAGTACGGCCCCGAGGGTGTTGACGCCGTACAACCGGCCCAGCGACGGACGCAGCTTGTCGCGCTCCGTAGCGGTGAACGCACGCGTCAAGACCGGCAACGTCCCACCCATCAAGGTCGTAGGGATCAGGAGCACGAGTCCGGCGAGACCGAAACGCAACGCCACGCTCAGCCCGGAACCCTCGGGCATCCCCCGCGCCAGGGCGATGTAGGCCTGCTGGGCCAGGCCGAGCACGAACGGCGAGACGAGTCCGAAGAGGCCGATCAGAATCTCGAGGCGACCATAGAGGCGCGCCGGGCGGAGCGCACGGTCGGCCCGGGCGCCGAGCAGGTAGGCGCCGAGTCCCAGGCCACCCATGTAGGCGGCGACGACCGTGGTGACGGATTGAATCGTGGAGCCGAACGACTGATACAGCAGGCGGACCCACAGCAGCTCGTAGACGAGCCCCGTGGCACCGGACAGGAAGAACAGCAGTGTGTACGCTGTGACCTGCTTAGAACGCATGCAGGTCGCGCATCGCCTGCGAGAGATCCTCTGATTGCGGGAGTATGTGATCCTCGAGCACGGGCGAGTACGCAACGAAGGAATCGGTCGAGGCGACGCGCTTCACGGGCGCGTCGAGCCACGGGAAACACTCGTCGGCGACGCGCGCGGCGAGCTCCGCCCCGTATCCCCAGGAAAGCGCATCCTCATAGGCGACGATGACCTTGTTCGTCTTCCGGATCGATGCGGCGATGGTGGGCCAGTCGACGGGCGACAGGCTGCGCAGGTCGATCACCTCGACGCTGATGCCGTTCTGCTCCTCGACCTCTTTCGCGGCGACGAGCGTGCGCTGCACGACCGCGCCGTACGTCACCACCGTGAGATGCGTCCCCTCCCGCACGACCTTCGCCTTGCCGAGCGGGATCATGAAGTTGGGCCCGGGGTTGGGCGCCTTGTTGTAGGTCTGGCGGTAGAGGTGCTTGTGCTCGAGGAACAGAACGGGGTCATCGCAGCGAATCGCGGTGCGCAGCAGGCCGTTGGCATCGAGTGCGGTCGCGGGACAGACGACGCGCAGGCCGGGGATCGACGTGAACACCACGGCGCCGGTCTGGGAGTGGTATACGGCGCCGCCCTTGAGGTAGCCGCCGTACGTCACGCGCACCACCGCGGGACAGCTGAACGCGTTGTTGGAGCGCCAGCGCATCGTCGCCATCTCGTTGCGCAGCTGGTGATACGCCGGCCAGATGTAGTCGAAGAACTGGATCTCGACGACCGGCTTCAGGCCGCGGGTCGCGAGGCCGATCGCACGACCGACGATGTTCGCTTCCGCGAGCGGGGAGTTGTAGACGCGGTTCCCGCCAAACAGACGTTGCAGTCCGCGGGTGACGGTGAACACGCCACCCTTGCCCTTCACCTTGCCGAGGCTCTCCTCGCGACTCGCATCGGCCACGTCTTCACCGAAAACGATGATGCGCGGGTCGCGGGTCATCTCGTCCTTCATGCAGGCGTTGAGAAGATCGACGACGGTGGTCGGCTCGCCGGTGAAGTGCGGGTCGTCTTCGGTGTCGAACTGCTCGGAGGTAGGATCGACGTCGGGTGAATAGACGTAGCGCAGGGCCGTTTCGGGCGCGGGCTGCGGCGCCTCGAGCGCCACGTCGGTCGCCACCTGGATCTCTTCGTCCACCTGTTGCTTGATGGCGTCGATCTCCGCCTGGCTCGCCACCCCTTCGGCGATCAGCCGGGCCGGGAACGTCAGGACGCAGTCACGCTTCGCATCTTCCTCCCGCTCGGCCGGCGGACGATAGGACACTTCGTCGTCGGACTGTGAGTGCGAGTAGGGGCGGGTGACTTTGGCGTGCACGAGCGCCGGCCCGCGCCGGGCGCGGCAATGCGCCGCCGCGCGCGTGATCGCCTCGTATGAGGCGACGGGATCGCAGCCGTCGACGCGCTCGATCAGGAGGCCGGGGAAGTTGGCGACGAGATTACTGACGGAGCCGCCGGCGGTCTGCACCTCGACCGGGACCGAGATCGCGTAGCCGTTGTCCTCGATCAGGAACAGCACCGGCAGCTTCAAGTTGCTGGCCGTGTTCAGGGCTTCCCAGAATTCCCCCTCGCTCGTCGTTCCTTCGCCGGCGGAGCAGTAGACCAGCTCGTCGTCCTGGATCGGCTTGTCGGCGATCGCGTCCACCTCGCTGTAGCGCAGCCACGCCTCAGCGCAGCCGGTGGCCTGGAGGAACTGCGTCCCGGTGGGGCTCGACTGGCTCACGATGTTGAGCGCCTTGTGTCCCCAGTGGGACGGCATCTGCCGCCCGCCGGAGTTGGGATCCTCGGCCGCGGCAACCGCGGAGAGCAGCATCTCGGTAGGTGTCATGCCGAGGGCGAGGCAGAGGCCGCGGTCGCGATAGTAGGGATAGAACCAGTCGGAGCTGGCGCGCAGCGCCTTGCCGGCAGCGACCAGCACCGCTTCGTGGCCGGCGCCCGAAATCTGGAAGAAGATCTTGCCCTGGCGCTTCAGCTGCAGCTCTTTGTCGTCCAGCCGGCGCGACATGTACATCAGGCGGTAGATGTCGAGCAGCTCGGGCTTGGACAGCGGCTGGCGTGCGGCCCGCGCCTCGGAACGAGGGCGCGTCTTGGGAGTCGTCATGGTCGCAAAATAGCTAGAGGGTCAGGGCGCCGCCAAAAGCTCATGCAGGCGGGGGAAGTAGCCGATCGCGGCCTGTACGTCCGGGCTGCTCCTGGCCACGAGTTCATCGTAGGCGTCGACACCCCAGCGCACTTCGGCGACGCGGGCGGCCAGGATGCGGGACAGCCGGACATCGAGCGCCGAATCGGTCTGCGCCGGGACCCGGAGCCGGGCGCGCACGCGCGATAGAAACAGCGGCAGCAGGGTCGTCCGCCAGCGTTCGGGCGCGGCGAGCCAGGCGGCGCGCGCCGCGGGCGTCGCGGGAAGCGACAGTGCCACGCTGTCGGCCACCGCGTTGTCGAACCCCGAGTCCGCAGCCACGCTCCACCACACCGGCAGGGGAGCGGGCCGCGGCAGCGGAGCATCGGGTGCGATGCCGCCGCCGCCCCGCACGACGCGGCCGAGGTCCGTGTGATAGACCTTGAGCGTATCCTCGGCGGTACCGCCCTGTCCCGCAAGCGAGTAGTACTGTTCGGCCGCGAGGCCGCTGTAGCGGCGCTGGATGAAGCGGCCGCTGGGACTCAGCACGTGGCCGATCGTGAGCATCAATACCTCGCCGCCCGGCGGCACGAAGAACGCCGTCTGGATCAGCGCCTTCCCGAAGCTGCGCCGGCCGAGCAGCAGGGCGCGGTCGTGATCCTGGAGCGATCCCGCCAGCGCCTCGGCGGCGCTCGCCGAATGTTCGTCGATCAGCACGATGAGCGGGAGGGCCGAGAAGTCGCCGTCGTGCTGCGTCGTGTAGGTGGTGTCGACTTCGCGCTTGCGTCCCTCGGTGCGGAAGACGACGGTGCCTTTGGGAAAGAACTCCGCCGCGACCGCGACCGCCGAGGTCACGATGCCGCCCGGATTGCCGCGCAGGTCGAGAATGGCGCGGCGCATATGCTGGTGACTGAGACGGTTCAGCGCGTCGTGCACTTCCTTCCCGGCGCCGAGGCCGAATTCGTCGAGCCGGACGAACCCCGTGGTCGAGTCGAGCATGCGCACGACGGACACCGAGTGCGGCACGAGGAAGTCACGTTTGATCGAGATGTCCAGGGTGTCGGGCTCGAGCCGCGAGCCGCGCTCGAGCCGCAGGCGCACTTTGGATCCTTTCTCGCCGGCGAGGCGCAGCTCGAGTGTGGAGACCGAGAGCCCGGCCACCGAGGTGTCGTTCACGCTCACGAGGCGGTCCCCGGGTTGCACGCCGGACTTCGCCGCCGGGCTGTGCAAGGCCACCGCCAGGACGGTGACGGCGCTGTCCACCTCTTCCAGGGCGATACCGGTGACGCCCAGCGTGCCGCGCTCGATGAGATCGAAGCGCTCGGCCTCGAGCCGCGAGAAGAAGTGACTGTGGGGATCGAGCGCCCGCAGCATGCCGTCGATCGCCGCATGGATCAACTGGGAGTAGCTCACGGAATCGGCGTAGTTGAGGCGGACGTGGTTCAGAACGCCCGAGAACGTCTGCAGCTCCTCATATGCGGAGCGCTGCTGCGCGGCGAGCCCGCCCGCCAGGGAGACGGCAAGGACGCCGGCGCAGATCCTCGCGCGCGCGATCACCAGCGTTCCATCTTCACGTCTGCCAGCGTGCTGCTCAGATCGTTGAACTTCAGATCGCGGGGCTCCGCCGGCAGGAGCGGGCTCGTGTAGTCGCTCTGCCCGCCGCGCACCGGGACGCGAAAGTGGGCAAAGCGTCCGTCTCCGAGATCCGCCGACACGAGCACCGTCATCTGAAAGTCCGCCGGGACGTGCTCCTGCGTGATGCGCATCCACACCGTGAACCGGCCGTTGGCGGCGGGCTGGGGGCTCCAGGCGACATGATAGGTGGGAATCGCCGTTCCTTTCACCCACTCATCGAAGAACCAGTCCAAGGGGACGCCCATGTGCCGCTCGACGACCCGGCGGAAGTCGTCGGTGGTGGCGGGCGCGCCCCGGTAGGACTGGTAGAAATCGCGCAGCGTCTCCGTGAAGCGGTCTTCCTTCATCGTGCTGAGATCGAGCATCATGATGCGCAGCATGTGGAGCACCCACGCGCCCTTCTCGTAGATCATGATGTCGTAGCCGCGCCGGGCATTGGGCGTCGAGTTGCGGTAGCCGATCCAGATCGGCCCCGCGTCGTCGTGATCGTCGTGGATGTCGTTCTTGTACTGGTCGAGGAACTTGAAGTATTCGACGCTGTGTTTGCGCTCGGCCTGCAGATACCAGAGCGCCGAGAACGACGCCATCCCCTCGCTCAACCAGGCATCGCGATACGACACCGGTTGCACGCCGTTGCCCCACCATTGATGAGCGACTTCGTGCGCCCGGAAGAACTCGTCGAAGCCGTCGAGTGAGGTCTCCTGAAAGGTGGACCAGGACAGATCGATCATACCGGGGAAGGACACTCCTTCGTTGTAGGGGATTTCCGTGACGAAGAAGTGCTGGTACGAACAGTCTCCGAAGAGCTGGGTGAACAGCTTCAGGCTGTTCGAGACGTCCGATGCGACATTTTCCGACATGTGGGACTGCTCGGGGATCCTCTCGCCCTCGAGGGTCACGTAGCGGCGCAGCTCTCGATGCGCGTCATCGGAGAGCATCACGTCGAGCGGCGGCGCTCCCGGTTGCTGGATGCGGTGGTTCTCGAACAATCCCAGGTTGAACGTGGCGTAGGATGTCGGCGTCCGGGTGAGCCAGTGGGTCGTCATCACTTTGGGGGTCTCACTGGAGTCGACGCGCTCCCCGACGCTGGCGAGCGGGTACCAGTTGGGCGAGTGGAACGTGAGGTCGAACATCGCGTGGTTCATGCCCTGCCTGTTCATCGGATACCACGCCGCGGTCGGGTTGATAAAGAACCAGTTGAGGAAGCGATCGATGAGATCGCCGTGGTAATAGAGAGTCAGGGACAGCGAGTCGCCCGTCGCGAGGCGGTGCGGGGCGCGGACCCAGACATCGCTGTTGTCCTTCGCTTTGAACACAGGCGCGGCGTCGCCACCAGTCCAGCGCGCCGAGTCCACGAGGAGTTTGGGGTACAGGGCGAACAGCAGCCAGGGCCCGATCGGCTCTTCCGCCTTCACCGAGAGGGTCGCCCACGCGGCAAAGTCGAGATCCGCTGAGCCGGTCGGGGTGAGGCGGACATCGACGCGGTAGCTCGGCACGGTGAGGCGCTTGCGGTACCACCAGGCCCCGGCGCCCGCCTGTTGATTCTGCGGGGGGAATTCCGTGACGACCGCCCAATTCCCGCCCCACCGCGTTTTCGAAACGGGGCGGTAGAGCTGCACCGCTTCAGTCGCGGTCGGGTCGATCTCGAACAGCACCGCTGCGCCGTGTGTGCGCTCGATGCGGGCGAGGAAGAATCCGGTCGTATCGCCATTGAGCAGCGGATCGATCGTCCCGGCGTCATAGGCTCCCTCGTTGTCGCCACGCAACGACTCGACGAGGTCCCGGACGTGACCCGCGAGATCGGAGGGCGGATCTCCGCGAATGCCCGGGAGCGCTGCCAGCTGCCGCGACGTGGAGTCCGCGAACAGCAGGATGACTTCCGTGACGCTGTCGCTCAGCGTCGCGTTGCCGGCGAACCGCTGCAGCTCCGCCTGCTCTGCGGGGACGGGAGGCGCGAACGCAAAGCTCCCCGATCCCTGAAAAACAGCGCCCACGGTGCGGCCGCCCACTGCGGTCAGGAAGTACAGCTGCCCGTGTTCCAACGTCAGTCGTCCGACGTCGCGTGTCAGCACGAGATGGTTGACGTCGACGACTTTCCCGGGAACAGGGGCGAGACTCTGCAGCTCGCGGTAGCGATCCATGTAGCCGGGCGCGGCTGCCGCGCCGGGGACCGTCTGCGCGGCGCAGATTCCTGGAATCACGAGTGTGACGCTGAACAGCAGATTCCGCATGTATCAGCTCCCGGTCATGGCGGCAGATGCGCCAACCGCTCCTTGGCATCGGCGATCATATCGGTGTAGCGGCTCGGGGCAAGCTGCAGGAAGCGGTTGTAGGCATCGCGGGCCTCCTGGTACGTCCCGAGTCTGGCGGCGGCGATGGCCAGCATGTACGAGGCGCGCGACTCACGCGGGTTCAACGTCACGACGCGACGCAGCGTGTCCGCCGCCTCTGCGACCTGTCCCGCCTCGAGGAGTGTCACGCCGAGGTCATACAACAGAGTCGGATCGCCAGTGGCCACCAACAGCGCGCTGCGGCGCTCCTGCACGGCCTCGGGCCACCGCTGTTGGATCTCGTAGATGGCCGCCAGCTGTACATGCGCCAGGTCGAGGCTCATGTCTTCTTCCAGCAGTTGCCGATACAGTCGCTCGGCTTCCTGATAGTGGCCGGCGCGCTGGTGCAGGAACGCGAGGCTGTAGCGCACGCTCCGGCTCTCGTAGTCGGCGAATTGCGTGGAGTCCCGCAGAGCGCGATCGAGCAGCCTTTCCATGTCGGGGATGGCGCTATCGAGCCGTTGGGCACCCACCTCTGAAAGGGCATGGTACCAGAGTGCGTCGGGCGGCGGTGGCTTGTGCCGGCGATCCGACTGGTTGATCACCGTGTCGAAAATTGCCGCGGCGACATCGAACTTGTTGCGCCGGTATTCCCGGAGACCATGACCAAGCGTCATGCTCCACTCGACCGGGCCGATCGAGCTCACCGGGTAGAGCTCCTGCAGGGGGTCGAGGAGAAACGCGCGTCGAAACAACACCGCCGTCGTGTCCTGCGTCCCAACCCGCGGCAACCGCACAAACCGTAAGCGCCCGTTCACTTGCAGCACGGAGATCATCGGCGGGAATCGCGCCGACTCGATTCGACCGAGCGACAGGTAGGCGGGGGCGTACTCGCGATCGATCAGGATCGCCGTTTCCAGCGCATGGCAGGCGGAATCAACCTGTTTGGCGCGGAGAAACCCCTGGGCGAGTGCGACATGCACCACGGGATCGTTCGAGTCGGTGCGAGCACGCGCCTGCAGCTCGGCGAGGGACGGCGGACTCTGGGCGTCGAGTCCCGGCCCGACAATGACGATCAGGAGTGCGAGCACCGCAGCGCGAGCGTTCATGACGGCTCCAGACTCCAAGATGGCAATCCGTCGACTGGATGGCCAATTTTCTCCACTATGGACGCTGCTGCCACGAAAGCGATTCTCGAGTACTTCCCCTACGGTCTGTATGTGGTCACCGTCGCTCATGACGGCGAGGAGCACGGTATGACGGCCAACTGGGTCACCCAGGCGTCATTCGACCCGCCGATGATCGCCGTCTCGATCGAGAATAGCTCGACCACGATCGGCCTCATCCGTGACGCCCATCACTTCGCCATCAGTCTTTTGACTACAGAGCAGCGCGAGCTCGCCGGAAAGCTGGGAAGGACGCTCAAGGGCGTCAAAACGAAGCCGGCGCCGACCGCGCAGACGCCGGTGTTGACCGAGGCCGTGGGATGGGTGGAATGCCGAGCCGTCGCGACGCTTCCCGCCGGCGATCACACGCTCGTGCTGGGCGAGATCCTGGAAGCAGGGGTCGAGAACGGCGATGCGGAGCCGCTGACGCTCAAGACGGCTGGGTTCAAATACGGCTGATAGCTCTCAGCTATCAGCCGCCAGCGATCAGCCTTTCCTGTACACGATTTTCCCGCCGACAATCGTGACGGAGACGCGCGCCGTAGCCAGGGACTCCGGTGCCATCGTGAAGAGGTTGTGGTCCAGCACCACCACGTCTCCGTCCATGCCGGGGGCGAGCGTTCCCCACTGATGCTCGGCGAATACCGCCCAGGCATTGTTCGCCGTGTAGGCCTTGAGCGCCTCGGCGAGCGTGATCTTCTGCTCCGGTACCCAGCCGCCGGGGTTCTTGTTGTCGAGGGTGCGCCGCGTGACGGCGGCATAGATGCCCCATAACGGATCGATCGTCGCGACGGTCCAGTCCGAGCCGAAGGCGAGGGGCGCCCCCGTGTTCAGGAGGTCCCGGAACGCGTACGTCGTCTTGATCCGCTCCGGACCGATGCGCTGCTCGACCCAGCGACCGTCGTCGATCGCGTGGTACGGCTGCATCGACGCCACGATCCGCCCCTGGCCGAATCTGGGGATATCCTCGCGGCGCAGGTGCTGCGCATGTTCGACCCGGAAACGACGGTCCCGCTGTCCATGTGCTTTGGCGACGCTGTCGTAGATGGCGAGCAGATCGGCGTTGGCGCGGTCGCCGATGGCGTGGACGGCGATCTGCAGCCCCGCCGAGTCGGCGTTGCCGATCCACGTCGCCATGTCCTGTTCGGGATTTTGCAACAGGCCGTGGTAGCCCGCCGAATCGTTGTACGCGTCGAAGAAGTACGCGGTCCGGGCTCCCGCCGAGCCGTCCATGAACCCCTTCAACCCGCCGATCTTCACCCAGTCGTCTCCCGCGCCGCGGGCGTGAATCGTGTCCGCCACCGCGTGCCATTGATCGATCGGGAGGTAGAGGTAGACGCGCAGCGTCATGCGGCCGGCGTGCTCGAGCCGCCGGTAGCTCGCGAGCCCCTCCCACGACGCCGACATGTTGGCCGTCGCCGTCACGCCAAGCGACGCCGCGTACGCGAGCGCCCGCGCGACGGCTGAGTCCGTCTCCTCGGGAGTCGGCGTGGGGACGGCCTTGTAAATCAGGTCGAGCGCCTGGTCCTTGAAGATTCCCGTCGGTTCACCGGTGCGGGCGTCGTGCAGGATCTCGCCACCCGACGGCGTGGGCGTCTGGTTCGTGACCTGCGCGGCTTTGAGCGCCGCCGTGTTGGCGAGCGCCTCGTGTCCGTCGAGTCGATTGATGAACACGGGGTTGTTCGGCGTGACGGAGTCGATCCACTCGCGGCGCGGCAGCGGCTGCCCGGGCCACAGGGTGTGATCCCAGTCGCCGCCCAGGATCCACTGCCCCGGCGCCCGCGTCTTCGCGAACGCGGCGACGCGGCGGATGAATTCCTGCGGCGTGGCGGCGTTGCGGAGATCGAGCGACGCCAGCTGGAACCCGCCGTCCACGAAGTGCGTGTGGCCGTCGGCGAACCCCGGCATCACGAGCCCGCCGTGCGCGTCGATCACCTGCGTGGACGAGCCGATGTACCTGGCGATGGCCGCCGAGTCGTCGACCGCGAGAATCTTGCCGGCCTTGATCGCGACGGCTCCGGGCCGCGCGTCGCCGGAGGAGAGACCGGTCCACACCATGCCATGGGTGATGACGGTGTCGGCGGTATTTCCGCCGCAGGCGACGAGGCAGACGAGCATCCCGGCGGCGGCAGCAGTACGAGGCATGGGGAGTCTCCTGATCAGCGCAGCTTGGCGACGCGGCGAATCGTGTCGATGGCCGCGAGGGGATCGACGCCCGGGCTCTCGGGTTTGGGGGGCGCGCTCACGGCATCGCGGATGTCGAGCAGCACCTCGAGCAACAGCTGCTCGCGCTGGAAGGCGGCGTCGAGGTCGAGCATGCGCCGCTCGTCGCCCGCCGTCTTGGCGCGGTCGTAGGCTTCGCGATACACCGTTTCGAGGTTGGCGAGAATGCGCTCGCGCGGGCGTCCCGGCATAGACGAAAAGATATAGCGCGCGTTACGCGTCCACGTGCCGCAGCACGAGCCCGCTCGGGACCTTGGGGATGAAGTAGGTCGATTTCGGCGGCATGACGTCCCCCGCGTCGGCGACGGCCAGCACCTGGTCCACCCGCGTGGGGTTGAGCAGCACGGCGGCCAGCGCCTTGCCGAGATGGGCCAGCTCGAGCGCAGCGGCGGCGTTCGGCGTGTAGGTCAGGGTGGGGGTCGAGTGGCCGGAAGCGAGGATTTCCTGGACGACGAGGCGCTCGACGACTGCGACGTCGAGCGAGCGCACCGCCGCCGTGCGACCCAGCTCGACGATCGACCCGAGGGGCGCGTCCTGGCGCAGTACGAGCAGCCGGTCCTTCTTTCCCTCGGTCGCGACGATGCAGGCGGTGCGTTCGCGTCCGGCGGCCGCCAGCAACGCCACGGGATCGGCATCCGGCTGGACGGGCTGGACGTCGAAGTACTTCCTCCATTCCGGCTCGAGTCCCTGGAGGTCCCGGTCGCCGGCGTAGATGACGCGGTGCGTCGGCAGCACGACGAGCCCCGGATCGCGCGTCGAGACCACGAACGCGAGCAGTCGCCGGGCGGCGGGGTTCTCGCCCGCGTAGGCCACCGCCGTCTCGAAGCGGTGGTGGCCATCGGCGATGTAGAGCGGCGGGACGGCGGCCCCGGCGAGGCGGTCGGCGTCCGGTCCCGATACGACCCACATGCGGATCGTGACGCCCTCGAGCTCCGCGGTGGCGTCGGGCGGCTGCGGCCCCTGCACCACCGCGCGCAAGCCCGCGGCGAGCGCGCCATCGGCGTCGGGGGCGAGGAGAAAGATCGATTCGAGATTGGTGTGCGTGGCGCGCAGCAACTCGAGCCGGTCGACCTTGGGACCGCGGTGCGTCTTCTCGTGCGGCCGGATGCGGCGCGTCTCGTACGGCTCGGTGGCGGCCGCAGCGAACATGCCGACGCGCATGTGGCGCTCGCCTGCGGGCGTTTGAAACTCCTGCGCGACGACGTACACCGCGGGTCCCGGGTCGCGCACGAACACGCCCGCTGCGCGCCATGCGGCGAGTTGGGCGGCGGCGGCGCGGTAACGGTTCGCGTCGCCCGCGGCTTCCGGGAGGATGAGGTGGACGATATTGTGCGGGTCGGCGGCGGCGTAGCGGCGGCGTTGTTCGTTGGAAATCACATCATACGGGGGCGCGATGAGGCGCGAGAGCGCCGCCCCATCGGCGTAGCGCTCTCCTGTGAACGGCGTGATCAGCAGCGAGTCGACACCCATCCTAGCGACGGAGACTCCCGTGGCGTTTCGCGAAGCTCAGGCAACGGTCGACGAATGGATTCGACAATATAAGGAAGGCTACTTCCCCCCGCTCACGATCCTCGCCCGGCTCACCGAGGAGGTGGGCGAGCTGGCGCGCGAAGTGAATCATCGCTTCGGCGAGAAACAGAAGAAGCCGGGTGAGGCTGACGGGGACCTTGCTTTGGAGCTGGGCGACATCCTGTTCGTGGTGGTCTGCTTCGCGAACGGCCAGGGGATCGACCTCGATCAGGCCTTCGACGCGGTGATGGCGAAGATCAGGACCCGCGACGCGGATCGGTGGACCAGGAAGGAACGCTGATCTCCTCGAGAATCCGCTCGTAGGAGAGCAGGCGGTCACGGTCCACGCGCCCCGCATCGGCGGCCGCGCGCACGGCGCAGCCCGGCTCGGCCATGTGCCGGCAATTGTCGAAGCGGCATTGATCGAGCAGCGGCCGGAAATCCGGAAAGCAGGCGGCCAGCTCGTCGGGCGCGATGCCCCACGCGCCCACTTCGCGCATCCCCGGTGTGTCCACGACGTAGCCGCCGACCGCGAGCGGCACGAGCTCAGCGGCGCGCGTCGTGTGCGTCCCCGTGCGCCACTTCTCGCTGATCGCGCCGATGCGGAGTTTCAACCCCGGCTCGAGCGCGTTCAGGAGGCTCGACTTTCCGACACCGGATGCTCCCGTGAAAACCGTTTCGCGTCCCCGCAACAGATCGCGCAGCGCGGGCAGTCCCTCCGGTACCTTCAGCGACGTCGCGAGCACCTGATAACCTGCCGCCGCGAA
>CAZXKN010000147.1:0-10864 GCA_964641815.1 uncultured Gemmatimonadaceae bacterium
AGACTTCCCGGCATAGCAGCTCGACGAGGGCCACCGAGGTCCGGGATGAAGCCGTGAGCAGGACCGTCCGACCGTCCAGCCGCCCGACCGCCGTCTTACTCAGGAGCAACACACTCCGCACCGGCCCGTCGCACGAGATGGCGAGGTCGGGAAGCAGGACGAGATCCTTCGCGTGCCGCGCGTACGCCACAGCGCTGATCACCGAGACATCGAGCTCACCGGCGACGAGCAGATCGTTCAGCTCCGCCGGCGTGCCGGTGACGATGTCGGTCGACACGTGCTGGATGCCCCGGTCGATGGCCCCGTAGACCGGGTAGCAATTGATGTAGGAGATGCGCCCGAGTCTCACTCGAGTCCCTCCACGATCCCCGCCACCACGGGCAACTGCCGCTTCCCCTTCCCTCTCACCGTCCCGCGATGCTCGATGTGGAACGTCGGCCCCTGCGGTCCCTCTTTCGGCACTCCGCGCTGCCCGGGCACCCAATCCTCGAACGTGCGCACCGTCTGGTACAGCGAATCGCGCTCGACCGGTGTCTTCCCCGCGGCGCGGATCAGCCCCACGATCTCGTCGTAGGACAACCACATCGGCGTCCCCGCACCCGCCTCGTGGTAGACGCGCTCGAACACCACCGTGCCCTCGAGGTCGTCGCAGCCGAAGCCGAGTGCAACCTGGGAGATGAACGGGGTGACCATGGGCCAGTGCGTTTTCACGTGCGGGATGTTGTCGAGCACGAGGCGACCGACGGCGATGTTCTTCAAGTCGTCGAAGCCGGTCGTCGCCGTCCCGGTGCGGCCCAGCGCCTCACCCAGCTCGTTGTGATCGGGGTGATAAGCGAGCGGGATATAGGTGAGGAAGCCGCCGGTGTCGTCCTGCAGTGCGCGCAGCGCCAGCAGGTGGTCGACGCGGTCCTCCATCGTCTCGACGTGTCCATACAGCATGGTGCAGTTCGAGGGGATGCCAAGCTGGTGAGCTTCGCGGTGTACCGCGAGCCACTCGTCACCGGTGAGCTTCCTGTCGGCGATGGTGGCGCGCGCCGCCGGGCTGAACACCTCGGCGCCGCCGCCGGGGAGGCTCGTGACGCCGGCGTCCTTCATCGCCTGCAGCACGGCGCGCGTCGAGGTCTTCTCGATGCGGGCCAGATGCGCCACTTCGACCGCGGTGAGCGCCTTGATGTGGACGTCGGGATGGCGCTGTTTCAGCCCGCGGAACATGTCGAGGTAGTAGTCGAGCGACAGCTTGGGGTGCAAGCCCCCGACGATGTGGAACTCGCGCGTCGGGTTGTCGCGGGCCGCATCGGCCTCGGCGAACACCTCGTCCAGGCTGCGCGTGTACGACCCGTCTTCCTGCGGCATCCGCGCGAACGAGCAGAACACGCACGTGTTGCGCAGGATGCAGACGTTGGTCGGATTGAGGTGCTGGTTGGCGGCGAACGAGACGCGGTCGCCGTTCTTGCGCTGATTGGCGAGATCCGCGAGCCGGCCGATGGTCAGCAGGTCGGACGACCGGAAGAGGGTGAGCCCGTCCTCGCGGGACAAGCGCTCGCCCCGCTCGACCTTCCCACCGATTACCTCTAACCCAGAATCACTTGATGTGGCCTGTCTAACCCCGGGCGCCGGCCCGGGGTGCCCCGATGCACGCCCATCCTGCGCGACCCCGGGCTTGCGCCCGGGGTTGGTGGAATCCGTACGCGGGTCTCGGTCGACCCCGGGCTCGCGCCCGGGGTTGGCCACATCTGAGCGATGTGAGAGTGCGGATGCCATCAGACGGTGGTTTAGCTAGCCCCGGGCGCAAGCCCGGGGTTATCGAAGGCTATGCCGGAGGGGTCATCGAAGGCTATGCCAGACTTGAGAGGTCCTTTCATACTCGACGCACGGCGAGGGTCACATTGTGCCCCCCGAACCCGAACGAGTTCGACAACGCCACCTCCACGTCGCGCTTCACCGAGTGGTTCGGCGCCGAGTCGAGGTCGCAGGCGGGGTCGCGATTGAACTGGTTGATCGTGGGGGGGATCACGCCGTCGCGCAGCGCCAGGGTGCACACGGCGAACTCGAGCGCGCCCGCGGCGCCGAGCAGGTGCCCCGTCATAGACTTGGTCGATCCGAAGATGAGCTTCTTGGCCTGCGCACCGAACACCGTCTTCACCGCCGCCGTCTCGGCGCCGTCGCCGTGCGGCGTCGACGTCCCGTGGGCGTTGATGTAGCCCACCTGCTCGGGGCGGATGCCGCCGTCTTCCATGGCGAGGCGCATGGCGTGCTGCGCGCCGTCACCGTCGGGCGCCGGGGCGGTGATGTGATAGGCGTCGGCGGTCATGCCGTACCCCACCATCTCGGCGTAGATCTTCGCGCCGCGCTTCTTGGCGTGCTCCCACTCTTCGAGGATGACCATCGCCGAGCCGTCGCCCATCACGAATCCGTCGCGGTCCTTGTCGAACGGCCGGCTCGCGGTCTGCGGATCGTCATTGCGCTCGGACAGCGCCTTCATGTTGGCGAACGAGGCGATCGCGATCGGAGTAATCGCAGCCTCGGATCCGCCGGCGACCATCGCGTCAGCCTCGCCGTGCTGGATCAACCGGAACGCGTCCCCCAGGGCGTGCGCCGAGCTCGCGCAGGCGGAGACGGTGCAGTAGTTGGGGCCTTTGGCGCCGTAGCGCATCGACACCGCCGCGGCGGCGACATTGGCCATGAACATCGGAACGAAGAAGGGCGACACGCGGCTCGGCCCCTTCTCGATGTAGGCCCGCATGTTCTCTTCGAACGTGGCGAGGCCGCCCGTTCCCGAGCCGACGATCACGCCGACGCGGTGCGGGTCCACATTGCTCCACCCCTGCTCGAGGCAGGAGTCCTTCATCGCCTGGACGGCGGCGCCCATGGCGAACTGGGTGAACAGATCGAAGCGGCGGGTTTCCTTCTTGTCGAGGTAGAGCCCGGCCTCGAATCCCTTCACCTCACAGGCGAACTTCACCGGCAACGCCGTGGGGTCGAAACGCGTGATCGGCCCGGCGCCCGAGCGCCCGGCGAGCATCGCTTCCCACGTAGCCTCGACGGTGTTGCCCAACGGTGTCACGAGCCCGAGGCCCGTGACCGCGACGCGGCGCTTCACGCTGCCTCGATCCTCACTTCCCCATCTTGTCGTGCAGGTATTTCATCGCGTCCCCCACGGTGCGGAGCTTCTCCGCTTCCTCGTCGGGGATGTCGATGTCGAATTCCTTTTCGAACGCCATTACCAGCTCGACGGTGTCGAGGCTGTCCGCGCCGAGGTCTTCCATGAAGCTCGCTTCGGGTTTGAGCTTGTCGCGCTCGACCCCGAGCTCCTCGACGATGATGTCCTTCACCTTTTCCTCGAGCTGCTTCATGTCCATTGCCATGTTGCGCCCCGTCAGAAGGTTGGAAGTCACATCACCATGCCGCCGTCGACCACGATTACCTGGCCCGTAATGTAGCTTGCCAGATCGGAGGCGAGAAAGAGCACGGCGGCGGCCACATCGTGCCCGGTTCCGAGTCGTGCGAGCGGAATCGCGGCCTGGAGCGTCTGCTTCGCTTCCTCCGAGATGCCGCGCGTCAGCTCGGTATCGATGTAGCCCGGCGCCACCGCGTTACACGTGACGTTGCGCGACGCCAGCTCGCGCGCCACGGCCTTGGTGAACCCGATCAGTCCGGCTTTCGACGCCGCGTAATTCGCCTGTCCCTTGTTGCCCATCAAGCCGACCACGCTCGTGATGTTCACGATGCGTCCCCAGCGCCGCTTGATCATGCCCCGAGCCGCGAGCTTGGTGATCAGGAACGGCCCCTTGAGATTGGTGTCGAGCACCAGATCCCAGTCGTCCTCGCCGATCCGGAACAGCAGGTTGTCGCGCGTGGTTCCCGCGTTGTTGACGAGGATGTCGGTGGGGCCGAGATCCTGCTCGATGTGCTCGAGCGCGGTCTCGATCTCCTTGGTCACCGACACGTCGCAGCGATAGCCGCGCGCGCCGCCGCCGATCTCCTGTGCCGCGGCGACCGCCTTGGCTTCGTCGCGCCCCAGGATCGCCACCTTGGCGCCGACCTCGGCCAGATCCGCGGCGATCTCGCGCCCGATGCCACGCGATCCGCCGGTGACGATGGCGACCTTTCCCGTCAAATCGACGTTCACTGCCCCTCACGAACGCGGAACGCGGAACGTGGAACGCGGAACCTAATTGGAAGCTCGATTGGGATGTCCCGCGTTCCGAGTTCCGCGTTCCGCGTTTTGTCTGTGCCGTTCCGCGTTTGATTCACGCCTGCTCCATGAACGCCGATATCTCTGCGGCGCTCCCCAACGACGCCACTTCCGCTCCCGGCACGATGCGCCGCAGCAATCCCGCGAGCACCCCGCCGGGCCCGATCTCCACGAAGCGCACGCCCTCGCCCGCGAGCTGCGCCGCGGTCTGCATGCACTGCACCCAGCGCACCGGCGCCGTGAGCTGGTCGGCGAGGGTACGCCGCGCCCGCGCCGCGCTCTTCACGGTCTCGGCCGTCGCGTTGGCGACGATCGGAAACGCGGGCTCGCCGAACTCCGCCTTGTCGAGCGCGGCCCGCAGCGCCGCTGCCGCCGGTGCCATCAAGGGCGAGTGAAACGCGCCGCTGACCTTGAGCGGCAGCACGCGCTTCGCTCCCGCGGTCTTGCAGGCCTCGCCCGCCTTGGCGACGGCGGCGGGGTCGCCCGAGATCACCGTCTGATCGGGGGTGTTGAGATTCGCCGCGACGACGATCAGGCCGCCCGTCGAGGCGGTGGTGCAGGCGGCTTCGACCTTTTCGGTCGAGAGCCCGAGCACCGCGGCCATCGTCCCTTTGCGCTCCGTCCCCGCTTTGTTCATCAGCTCGCCACGGCGCCGCACCAGCTTCGCCGCTGCGGTGGGCGACAGCGCCCCCGCCGCGACGTACGCCGAATACTCGCCCAGCGAGTGGCCCGCGGCAGCGACGGGATGATCCACCGCGCCGGCCACGATGGTATGGACCGCGACCGTGTGCGCCAGAATCGCGGGCTGCGCGTTCTGGGTGAACGTCAGCTCGTCCTCGGGGCCCTCGAACATGATGCGGGAGAGGTCGACGCCCAACGCGTCGTCGATCGCCTGGAACACCGCGCGCGCGGCTGGAAACCGCTCTGCCACATCCCGACCCATCCCGACCCGCTGCGCCCCCTGGCCCGGACAGAGCCAGACCACCGGCGCAGTGGCTACCACTTCACGACCATGCTCGCCCACGTAAAGCCCGCGCCGAACGCCACGAGCAGCACCGTCATCCCCGGCACGAGCCGCCCGGTGCGCGCCGCTTCGTCGAGCGCGATCGCCACCGACGCCGCCGAGGTGTTGCCGTAGCGGTCGACGTTCACGTACACCTTGTCCATCGGCATCCCGGCGTGCTTCGCCGTCGCCTCGATGATGCGGATATTCGCCTGGTGCGGGATCATGAGGTCGACATCCGCGCCCGTCAGGCCGGCGCGCTTCAGCGCCTGGTCGCAGGCGTCGGCCATCGACAAGACGGCGGCCTTGAACACCTCGCGCCCCGCCATCTGGATGAAATAGCTGTGGTCGGTGAGCAGGGCCGCATCGGGGGGATGCACCGCCCCGCCGCCCGGGCGATACAACAGCTCCGCCAGCGTGCCATCGGACTTCATGTACTGCGACAGGATGCCGCGCTTGCCGTCGCTCGAGGGCCGCACCAGCGTCGCGCCCGCCCCGTCGCCGAACAGCACCGCCGTGGCGCGGTCCGACCAGTCCATGATCTTGGTGAGCCGCTCGGCGGCGATCACCAGCACGTTCCTGGCGTGCTCGGCCGCCACCAGCGCTTCGGCGACGTTCAAGGCGTAGACGAAACCGGCGCACGCCGCGCCGACGTCGAACGCGGCGGCATTCTTGGCCCCGAGCAGCGCCTGGAGGTCGCACGCTTGCGACGGGAGCAGCCGGTCGGGCGACGCCGTCGCATACACGATCGCGTCGATGTCGAGCGGCGTCAGGTTGAGCTGCTCGAGCACCTGCAGCGCCGCGGCCTTTCCCATGCACGCGTTCGACTCTTCATCGGTCGAAATGCGCCGCTCGCGGATGCCGGTGCGGTCGCGGATCCACTGATCCGACGTATCGAGGATCTTCGAGAACTCGTCGTTGGTCATGACGCGGGCCGGGGAGTAGCGCCCCGTTCCGGCGAGCTCGGCGAACGGCCGCTTCATACCGTCACCTGGCTGCGCACCATCTCGGCTTCGATGTCCTGATCCAGGTGGCTCTCCACCGATTGCACGGCGACGCGGATCGCGTTCTTGATCGCCTTGGCGTTGGACGACCCATGACAGATGATCGAGACCCCCTGCACGCCGAGCAGCGGCGCGCCGCCGTAGGTCGCCCAATCGAGAATCTCCAGCACGCCGCGCATATCGGGGCGCTGCAGAATGTCGGGCGCGTCCTTCTTGATGAACGCCACGAACACCTTGCCGGCCGATTCGTAGAACTTGAGCACGATGTTGCCGGTGAAGCCGTCGCACACCACGACATCGAGCGGCGCCCCGCGTGCCTCGCCGGCGGGCACGTCACGCCCTTCGACGTTGCCGGCATAGCGGAACCCGTTCTGGGTCTTGAGCAGCTGGTGCGCCTCCTTGGCGACCGCGTTCCCCTTCTCGTCTTCCTCACCGATGTTCAAGAGGCCCACGGCCGGCTCGGCGCGTCCCAGCACGTCGCGTGCGTACACGGCGCCGAGATGCGCGAACCCCACCAGCTCCTTGGCGTCGCAGTCGACGTTGGCGCCGGAATCGACCAGCAACAGCGGATCGCGCGCCGTCGGCAACAGCGCCCCGATGGCCGCGCGGGTCACCCCGGTGTGCAGCCGCAGAATCAACGTCGACGCCGCCATCACCGCTCCGGTGTTGCCGGCGGAGAGAAACGCGTCCGACTTGCCGTTCTTCTGCAGCGTGAGCCCGATCGCGATCGACGACTTCGGCTTCGCGCGCAGCGCCTGCAGCGGCTTCTCGCCCATGCCCACGACTTCGGGCGCGTCCACCACCTCGACGCGCGCGCGCGGAATGTCGCGATGCGTCGCCAGCGCTTTCTCGATGTCGGCCGAGCGGCCGACGAGCTGGATCAGGAAGGTGGGCGGCAGCTCGGTGAGCGCCAAGGCCGCGCCGTCGACTTCGGCGCTCGGAGCGTGGTCTCCTCCCATCGCGTCCAGCGCGATGCGGATCACCTCAGGCGTCCTCGACCTCGATGCGCTGCTCGCCGGCGTAATAGCCGCAGGTGGGGCAGACCTTGTGCGGCTGCTTCAGGTCGCCACAGCGGGGACAGGCCTGCAAGGCGATCGGCGCCGCCTTGTAATGCGTGCGGCGCGCGCGCTTCTTCCGTTTGGAGGTTCTGCGCTTCGGGACTGCCATCGTCGTTTCGCCTCGTTCAGTCCGTAATTTTGCCCTTGAGATCCGCCAGGGCTCGCCAGCGCGGGTCGGATGCCGGAGCAGCGCAGCCGCACGGCCCCGCGTTCAGGTCCTTGCCGCAATTGGGGCAGAGCCCGCGGCAGTCTTCGCGACACTCCAGGAACGTCGGGACCGCCAGCGCCAGCTCTTCCCGCACCACCGGTCGGAGGTCGACCTCCGTGTCGTGGGATTGCAGGCGGTAGGCGTCGGGATCGTCGCCCGCGTCCTCGTCACTCGTGAAGAGGGCCCCGACTTCTACCGCCACCGGCGCCGTGACCGCGGTGAGGCAACGACGGCATTCTCCCGCGACCACCGTCTGCAGGTGGCCGTGCCAGTAGTAGCGGTCCTCCCCCGTTCCCTGCAACCGCCCGTTCACCCGAACCGGTTCCGCCAGAGCCACTCCGAGCCCCTCGAACAGGGGGTCCGCGGGTGACAGCTCGGCCTGCGTCTCAACGGGACCTTTCGCCAGCTCCCGCAGGTCGAATCGCAACATGGCGAGCGAAGCTAACCCGTTGTGGGACTTGCGTCAACAAGCTCGGCCTCGGTGAAGAAAAAGGCCACTTCCCGCGCCGCGTTTTCGGGCGAATCGGAGGCGTGAATCGCGTTCTTCTCCTTCGACTGCGCGTACAGCTTCCGGATCGTTCCCGGCTTCGCCTCGGCGGGGTCGGTCGCCCCGATCGCCTCGCGCAGCGCCGTCACCGCGTCCTGCTTCTCGAGGGCGAGGGGGATGCAGGGCCCCGACGTCATGAACGACACGAGGGGACGGAAAAAGGGCCGCTCCTTGTGGACGGCGTAGAACGCCTCCGCCTGCGCCAGCCCGAGTCGCACCATGCGGGCGGCGCGGACACGGAACCCCTGGGCTTCGAGGTGCGCGAGGATCTTGCCGGCCGTCCGAGCGGCGACGGCGTCGGGTTTGATAATTGCAAGAGTGAGCATGAGAGGCGTTATCAGTCCTCGGTTGTCGGTAAAGGCTCTACAGACGAGACCGTAACAACGGCACGACGTCCGCTGGGCGCTTCATGACGGAGATGCCGGCGGCTTCGAACGCTGTCATCTTGTCGGCCGCGGTGGCGCCGGCGCCCGAGATGATCGCCCCGGCGTGGCCCATGCGGCGACCCGGGGGCGCGGTCTGGCCGGCGATGAAGCCGATGACGGGCTTCTTCATCTTGGTCTGGACGAACGTCGCGGCATGCTGCTCGTCCGCGCCGCCGATCTCGCCGATCATCACGACGGCCCGCGTTCCGGGGTCGCCCTCGAACTCGCTGAGGCAGTCGATGAAATTCGTC
Source organism: uncultured Gemmatimonadaceae bacterium (assembly GCA_964641815.1). Classification (GTDB taxonomy): domain Bacteria; phylum Gemmatimonadota; class Gemmatimonadetes; order Gemmatimonadales; family GWC2-71-9; genus DASTHG01. The sequence goes on from CAZXKN010000147.1 coordinate 8,692, forward strand.
CCGATGATCGGGTCGCCGCCGATGCCCACGCAGGTCGACTGGCCGAAGCCGTTGGTGGCGAGCTGGTGGATGATTTCGTAGGTGAGCGTCCCCGAGCGGCTCACCACGCCGATATCCCCCGGCGTGCAGATGCTGCCCGGGATGATGCCGACCTTCGCGAGCCCCGGTGAGATCAATCCGGGACAGTTGGGCCCGATGAGCCGCACGCCCCGATCTTTGACGAACGGCATCACCGTCGTCATGTCGAGCACCGGGACGCCTTCGGTGATGCAGACGATGAGCGGAATGCGCGCGTCCGCCGCCTCGAAGATCGCCGACGCGGCGAACGCGGCGGGAACGTAGATCACGCTCACGTTCGGCTGGGCCGCGGCGACGGCGTCCGCGACGGTATTGAAGATCGGGACCGTGCCCGCGAACGTCTGGCCGCCCTTCCCCGGCGTGACGCCCGCCACGACGTTGGTACCGTACTCCATCATCGCTTTGGCGTGGAACGACCCGTCGCGACCGGTGATGCCCTGGACGAGCAGGCGCGTCTGCTTGTCGATAAAGATGCTCATCGCGCACCCCCCGCCGCCGCGACCGCCTGCTGCACCGCCTGGTCCATGTCGGTGAGCGCATCGAAGCCCGCCTTTTTGAGGATGCGAATCGCCTCCTGCTCGTTCGTGCCCGTGAGCCGGATGACGATGGGGACCTTGAGCGGGAACTGCCCCGTCGCCTGCACGATGCCGTTGGCGACGTCGTCGGTGCGGGTAATGCCGCCGAAGATGTTGAACAGGATCGCGCGCACGTTGGGATCGGCGGTGATGATCTTCAGGGCGTTGACGACTTTCTGCGGATTCGAGCTGCCGCCGATGTCGAGGAAGTTGGCCGGCTCGCCGCCGTAGTACTTCACGAGGTCCATCGTCGCCATCGCGAGCCCGGCGCCGTTGACGCAGCATCCTACCGCGCCGTCGAGCTTGATGAACGTCAGCCCCGCCTCGCGCGCCTGCACTTCCGCAGGGGCTTCGGCCGACGCGTCACGCTGCGCCGCGATGGCGGGTTTGCGCTCCAGCTCGTTGTCGTCGATCACGATCTTGGCGTCGAGCGCCAGGACCTTCCCCTCGGGAGTCGTGACGAGCGGGTTGATCTCGGCGAGCGACGCTCCCACGTCGTAGACGGCGCTCACCAGCTGCTGCATGATCGCGGCGGCGGCGCGCGCTTTGGTTACGTCCGGATAGAGCTGGAACCCGAGGGCCAGCGCCTGGTGGGCCAGCAGCCCGTAGCGCGGATCGATGGAGCGGCGGTGGATCTGCTCGGGCGTCTTGGCCGCCACCTCTTCGATGTCGATGCCCCCGGCAGCGCTGACCATCAGCATCGGTCGCTGCGACTCGCGATCGACGATGACGCCGAGGTAGCTCTCGGACGCGATGTCGGTGGCGGGCACGACGAGCACCTTCTGGACCGTGAGGCCCTTGATCGTCATCCCGAGAATCTTCGCGGCGACTGTCTCCGCCTCGTCGGGGGTCTTGGCGAGCTTCACGCCGCCCGCCTTGCCGCGGCCACCGGCGTGCACCTGCGCCTTGACGACGACGGAGCCGCCGAGCCGCGTCGCCGCGGCCTTGGCGGCGGCGGGGGTCGTGACGACTTCGCCCTCCGGGACGGGAATCCCGTGCCGCCGCAGAATCTCCCGCCCCTGGTACTCGTGCAGATTCACTGCCGCTCCTTCGTGATGGTCGTCCCCGCCTCACCCGCCAGCGCGGCGAGGCCGTGCGCCAGCTCCGCGATCACCGCCCGCTCGCCACCCGCGCGCACGAAATCCGCCGCCGCTTCCACCTTGGGGCGCATGCTCCCGGCACCGAGGTCGCTCCCCTGCAGCAGCTGGTCGGCTTCGGCGAGCGCCATCCTGCGGATCGCCTGCTGCGCCGGCGTCCCCCAGCTACGATACACGGCGTTGACGTCGGTCAGAATCAACAGCACCTGCGCCCCGATGTCGCGTCCCAGGATCGCCGCGACGCGGTCCTTGTCGGCTACGGCGTCGAGTCCCTCGAGGTTGAGCGTGGGGTCGTCGTATACCGGCGGCCCGCCGCCCCCGCACGCGATGACGATATCGCCGTCCTGTACCAGCGCCCGCACCATCGCGCGCTCCACGATGGCGACCGGACGCGGGCTGGGCGCGAGGCGCCGCCACCGTCCC
>CAZXKN010000148.1:0-6899 GCA_964641815.1 uncultured Gemmatimonadaceae bacterium
ATCGTCGTTGGAGAACGGTTTCTGGATATAGTAGAACGCACCCTCGTTCACGGCCTGGATGGCACTCTGCAACGACGCCTGGGCCGTCATCAGGATTACCGGCGTCTCGGGATCCTGCTGGCGCACGGCGGTGAGGATGTCGATCCCCGTCACCTGCGGCATGCGCACGTCGGTCAGCACGATGTCGGGGTTCGCGGATTTGAGCTGCTCCAGCCCCGCCTTGCCGCCCTGGGCGGTATGCACCTCGAATCCCTGGTTCCTGAGCAGGATGCGCAGGGTGTCGAGGATGGCGGATTCGTCGTCGATGATCAGCAGCGACGGCGTGGCAGCGGTCGTCATGCGGCTTCTTCCTTCCGGCGGGCCGCCGGGAAAAACACGGTGAACGTCGTTCCCTGCCCCGCGACCGAGTCGACCAGCACCATGCCGCGGTGCGCGACCACGGCGCGCTGCACGATCGCCAGGCCCAGCCCGGTGCCGCCGGGCCGCCCGGTGACGAACGGCTCGAACAACCGCTCGCGCACCGTGTCGGGGATCCCCGGTCCGTTGTCGCTCACGCGCAGCGTGACGGGGTTCTCGATCGTGATCCCGGCCGGTACGTCCTCCGCCGTGAGGCGACCGGCGTACACCGCGACGTGCACCCCGGGGCCTTTGGCCTGCACGGCGTTGAGCACCAGGTTGGACACGACGCGGTGCAGCAGATCCTCGTCGCCCTCCATCGGCGTCGGTCCGCCGCCGATTTCGATCAGCGCCTCGGGGGGGCAGTCGGGATGCTGGCGCACCAGCCGCACCGCCGCCGCCGCCACCGTGCGCAGGTCGACGGTGTGGTACTCGGTGACCCGCACGCGCGAGAAGTCGAGGAACTCCGACAACAGGCGGCTCAAGCGGTCGCTCTCACGCACGATCAGGCCGGCGAGGAACTTCTCGTCGGGATTGGTGCGGGTGGAGCGGGCCAGCTGCTCGACCGATGACCGGATCGAGGCCAGCGGGTTCTTGATCTCGTGCGCCAGACTCGCCGACAGCTCGGCGACCGCCTCCAGACGCTCCGCCCGCAGGTGCAGCTCCTCGAGCCGCTTCGAGTCGGAGATGTCGGTGAAGATCGCCGTCACCCGCGGCGGCAGGCCGCCGCTTCCGGAGATGGTCGTCGTGGTGAGGCCGACCGGGAACGACCGCTCGCCGCGACGCACCGTCGCTTCCACCCGCATCAGCCGGATGCCGCGCCGGGCCGTCGCCGCCACCGCCGCCCAGAACTCCGGTGAGAGGCGCGCCAGCTCCGGCAGAAACGTGCGCCCCAGCCACTCGCGCGCCCGGAAGCCCAGGATCTGCTCCGCGGCAGGGTTGGAGAACAGCAGCTTGCCGTCGGCGTCCACCGTCAGCACACCGCTCACCAGGTTGTGCAACACGTCGCTCGCCTCGAGCCGGGCCTGGCGCAGCTCGCCCGCCAGCGCCTCGTGCTCCGCCGTCATCACCTTGATGCGGCTCGCGAAGTAGGCCGGCACCGCGGCGACGAGGGCGAACAGCCCCAGCTGGATCCACACCGTCCCGCTCACCGGGAGGGAGTGGCCGAACAGCAGGTCCGCGAGGTAGGCGAGCCCGGCCAGCACGGTGATCAACGCCGTGCCGCCGGGCGGCATCAGCACCGCGGTGACGGCGATGACCGGGACGTACAGGCTCTGGAAGTCGCTCTCCGGCCCGCCCGTCACATGCACGACGGCGGTCACCAGGGCGACGTCGAACACCGCCTGCAGATAGAGGAACGTCCGCCCGGCCGGCCGGTCGCGGACGTGGCTGTGCCAGTACGAGGCACCGGTGAAGATGAGCGTGGCGACGAGCAGGACCGACGTGACGAGAATGTTGAGCGGCGCCGTCACCTGCACCCGGAAGGCGGCGCTCAAGTAGATGGCGATGGCCACGGAGAATCGCCACAGGTAGACCAGCCGCAGCAGACTGCGGGGCGACGGCATGACGGACGCTTTGGGAGACCTGCTCAGCCAACGCATCCAACCTCTGACGTTACAAGGGGCTAGAAACCGGCTCGGGGCGGATAAGTATTGAATTCGGTCTCGCAGAATGCAAGAACCGGACGTCCCGAGCCCCCCAAATGCATGACGGGCCCCGAGTTCGGGGCCCGCCGGCAGCGATGTGACGCCGCGTGCTTACTGCACCGCGTTCACCATATCGAAGATCGGGAGGTACATGGCAACGACCATGCCGCCCACGACCACGCCGAGCACGACGATCATGATCGGCTCCATGAGCGAGAGCATCGTGCTCACGGCGGCGTCCACTTCCTCGTCGTAGAAATCGGCGATCTTGGACAGCATCTCGTCGAGACCGCCGGTCTGCTCCCCGACGGAGATCATGGAGATCACCATTGGGGGAAACACCTTGGAGCGCTGCAGCGGCGCCGAGATCGTGTCGCCCGAGGCGATCGACTGGCGCGACTCCATCACCGCGTTGTGGATCACCATGTTGCCGGCGGTGCGGGCCGTGATCTCCAGGCCGTCGAGAATCGACACGCCCGACGAGATCAGCGTGCCGAGCGTGCGGGTGAAGCGCGACACCGCCGACTTGCGCAGCACGTCGCCGAGCACCGGGAAGCGCAGCAGCAAGCCGTCGATCTGCAGCCGCCCCCCGGCGGTCTTGTAGTACCGGTTGAGGGCGAACACGCTGGTCACCATGACCCCGATGAGCGCCCACCAGTAGTTCTTGAGGACGTTGCTGGCGCCGATCACGATCCGGGTGGGGAGCGGCAGCTCCATGTTGACCGACGCGAACATGTTCTGGAACGTCGGGATCACGAAGATGAGCAGCACCGCGACGGCGACGACGGCGACGGTGAGAATGACCGCCGGGTAGACCATGGCGCCCTTCACCTTGCGGACGATGGCGTCGTTTTTCTCGAGGAACTGGGCGAGACGTTGCAGAATCGTGTCGAGAATACCGCCCGCTTCGCCGGCGGCCACCATGTTGACGTACAGGTCGCTGAACGCCTTGGGGTGCTTGCGCAGCGCGTCGGCCAGTGTCTGGCCGCTCTCCACGTCGTACACCACCTGCCGGGTGACGCCGGCGAGCGTCTTGTTCTCGGTTTGCTGCGCCAGGATGTCGAGCGCCTGGACCAGCGGCAATCCCGCGTTGATCATCGTGGCGAACTGCCGGGTGAAGACGACCACGTCGCGCGTCTTGACTCCGCCCCCGAACTTCGGCATCGACATCGCGCGCGGCGCCACCCGCACCTGCACCACCACCAGGCGGTTTTTCCGCAGATGGGCGACGACGTCGTCTTTCGAGGGAAGGTCGACCGAATCCTTCACGAGGTCGCCCTTCAGATTGCGCGCGGTATACTCAAAGAGTGGCATCGATCATCCTCCGACGGGACGCGCGCTAGCGGCGCGCGGCTACTTTCGCTCCACCCGCGGTGCCGCTGGGCATCCCGGTGCCTTCGTCGATCGGGGACTCGCCGATCATCCGCAGGAATTCGTTGGGATCGCCCGACACCCGGAGACACTCGTCCTTGATCACGTCGCGCTGCATGTACAGCTGATACAGCGCGTCGTTCAGCGTCTGCATCCCGTGCTTCTTGCCCGCCTGCATCGACGAGTAGATCTGGTGCACCTTGTCGTCGCGGATCAGCGCCCGGATCGCCGGCGTGCACACCATGATTTCCGCCGCCATCACCCGGCCGCGGCCCTTCGCCTTCTGCAGCAGCGTCTGCGTGACCACCCCTTCGAGCACGAACGCCAGCTGCGCGCGGATCTGCGGCTGCTGGTGCGAGGGGAAGATGTCGATGATGCGGTTGATCGTTTCGGCCGCGGAGTTGGTGTGCAGCGTCGCGAACGCGAGGTGGCCCGTCTCGGCGATGGTGAGCGCCGACTGCGTCGTCTCGAGATCGCGCATTTCGCCGATCAGCACGACGTCGGGATCCTGGCGCAGCGCGTATTTCAGCGCCGCCGCGAAGCTGTTGGTGTCGGTCCCCACTTCGCGCTGATTCACGAGACACTGCTGATGGCGGTGGATGAACTCGATCGGGTCTTCCACCGTGATGATGTGCCCCTTCAGCTCCTTGTTGATCTTGTCGATCATCGCCGCCAGCGTCGTGCTCTTGCCCGAGCCGGTCGGCCCGGTCACGAGCACCAGTCCCCGCGGCCGCTCCGACAGCTTGGCCACGATCGGCGGCAGCCCCAGCTCGTCGAAGGTTCGGACGTTGAAGGGAATCTGCCGGATCACGAGCGAGACGCAGCCGCGCTGCTTGAAGCAGTTGCCGCGGAAGCGCGCCAGGTTCTGGATGCCGAAGGAGAAGTCCAGCTCGTTTTCCGTCTCGAACCGCTTCTTCTGGTTCTCGGTGAGTACCGAGTACGCCAGCGACAGCGTGTCTTTCGGAGTGAGCACTTCCTCGGTCGAGGCGCTCGTGATATCGCCGTCCACGCGCAGCTTGGGACGCTCCCCGGCGACGATGTGCAGGTCGGAGGCGTCCTTTTCTATCATTTCCTCGAGCAGCGCTCGAAGGTTCACCGGCATGGCGCGGTCTCCTTCACGCGGCGGTTTCCTTCACGACCTCTTCCAGCGTGGTGACGCCCCGCTTCACCTTCACGAGACCGTCCATGCGCAGGGTCAGCATGCCTTCTTCGACGGCCGCCTGCTGGATCTCTTCGGTCGACGCGCCGCGCAGCACGTGCCGCCGCAGCTGGCTCGTCATGGTCATCACTTCATAGAGCCCTTGCCGGCCCTTATAGCCGGTGCCGTTGCAGGTATCGCAACCCGCGCCCTTGAAGAACGGCCCTTGCTTGCGGTCGATCATGAAGGCGTGCATCTCTTCGTCGGTGTAGTCCCACTCCTGCTTGCAGTCGACGCAGATCCGCCGCACCAGTCGCTGCGCCACAATGATGTTCACCGCGCTCGCTACGTTGAACGGCTCGATCCCCATGTCGATCATGCGGGTGACCGTCGAGGGCGCGTCGTTGGTGTGCAGCGTCGACAGCACGAGGTGGCCGGTGAGCGCCGCCTTGATGGCGATCGATCCCGTCTCGAGGTCGCGGATCTCGCCCACCATGATGATGTTCGGATCCTGGCGCAGGAACGCCTTCAGCGCCGCCGCGAACGTCATCCCCACCTCGTTGCGCACCAGCACCTGGTTGATCCCCATCAGGTTGTACTCGACGGGATCCTCGGCGGTCATGATGTTCACTTCGATCGTGTTGATCTTCGACAGCGCCGAGTACAGCGTCGTGGTCTTGCCGGACCCCGTCGGCCCCGTCACCAGCACCATGCCGTAGGGGTTGAGAATCGCCTTCATGAGGTCGGCCTCGGCCTTGGGCTCGAAGCCGAACTTCGACAGGTCGAAGGTCAGGTTGCCCTTGTCGAGAATCCGGAGCACGATTTTCTCGCCGAACAGCACCGGCAGCGTCGACACGCGGAAATCGATGACGCGGTGCCCCATCTTCAGCTTGATGCGCCCGTCCTGGGGCACGCGGCGCTCGGCGATGTTGAGCTGCGCCATGATCTTCACGCGCGAGGTGAGCGCCGCCCGCATCTTGATCGGCGGCTTCATCACTTCCTGCAGCGCGCCATCCACGCGGTAGCGCACCCGCATTTCGTGCTCGAACGGCTCGATGTGGATGTCGGAGGCGCCCCGCTTCACGGCATCGGTCAGCAGTCCGTTGATCAGCTTCACGACCGGCGCGTCCTCGGCGAGCTCGGAGGCCTTGACCTCCTCGTCCATCTGCTCTTCGACGACCTCGAGGTCGTCCGAGCCTTGGTCCTCGACGCTCTTGAGGAGACTCGCCAGCTGGGCGTCCGACTGCTGGTAGTAACGGTCGATCGCGTTGCGCAGTGTGTATTCGCCCGCGATCACCGGGAAGATGTCGCAGCGCGTGATGAACTTGATGTCCTCGATCGCCGCCACATTGTTGGGATCGGCGATCGCGATCGTCAGCGTCCGCCCCTCGCGCTTCAGCGGCAGCACCGTGTACTTGTTCGCGATATCGGGGGTGATCAGCTTCAGGATCTTGGGGTCGACCTCGAAGCGCGACAGGTCGACGGCCGGCATGCGGTACTGCCGGGCCAGCATCTTGGTGATCTCGGTCTCTTCGATGAAGCCGAGCTTCACCAGCGTGTAGCCGAGCCGCATGCCGGAGCTGCGCTGCTCAGCCAGGGCGCGTTTCAACTGGTCCGACGTGATGAGACCGTCGCGGACCAGAATGTCACCCAGTTTATCGGGGGAGAGTGCTGCGGTCGTCGTACGCAACTCGTTGAATTAGAATGATCTAAACTACTGGGGGACTCCGGTGTGTCAAGGCGGAGCACCCGAAAATATGACGTACGGTCGCAAGGCGTCCAACAGCTTGGGCCCGATCCCCGCCACACTGTCCAGCCGTCCCATGTTTCCGAACGCGCCGTGCTGCTCGCGCCACGCGACGATGCGCTGGGCGAGGGCGGGACCGACGCGCGGCAAACGTGTGAGGGCGATCACATCGGCACGGTCGACATCGATCTTCTCGCCGGGAGACAAGGGCCGAGCAAGCTCCGCAGATCTGCGGGCGGCCTCCTGTAACGCGGCAGTGGAGGAGCTGTCACGGAATGTGAGACGAACATCCCCCGGGGCCCGAGACGGGGACGGGGAGAGCACCAGCCGCACGACTGCGCCGGCGAGAGCCAGGCCCGCGAGGAAGAGCGCTGCACGCCTGTCATCCACCGAGCGACAGTATCGACAGTTTGGAAATGGGGGAGATCCGATTCACGCGGAGCGGACCGGAAGTAAACGGACTCGCTGCCCTACTGACCCGCTTCCCGGACGAGTGCCATCGCCACGTCACCAACGACTTGCAGTGAGTTCGCACTGACTTTGTCCAGCGTGTCGTTGGTGGTGTGCCAGTACGGGTAATTGAAGTCGACCACGTCGATCG
>CAZXKN010000149.1:0-11187 GCA_964641815.1 uncultured Gemmatimonadaceae bacterium
TTACGACGGAGAGCCGGCCGCTAGCTTGTAGGTCTCTTTGGCCAGGTCGTAGGCCAGCGCCCGTGCCATGTGGCGCGCGTCGTCGATCCCGATCACATGCCGTGCGACCAACCCTGCGAGGAAGTTCGCGTCCATGCGGCGCGCCAGGTCGTGCCGCGCCGGAATCGAGCAAAACGCGCGCGTGTCGTCGGTAAAGCCCGCCGTCTTGTAGATCCCCGCCGTCTCCGTGGTTCGCTCCCGGAACCGCATCATGCCGTGCATCGAGTCGTGAAACCACCACGGCGCCCCGAGCCGCACGGCCGGATAGTGGCCGGCCAGCGGAGCCAGCTCACGGCTGTAGGTGGACTCGTCCAGGGTGAAGAGCACGAGGGTAAACCGGAGATCGTTGCCGTAGGCACTGAGCAGCGGACGCAGGTTGCGCGTGAACTCCGTCGCAACCGGAATGTCGCCGCCTCTGTCGGGACCGAAGCGGTCGAACACCACGCGATTGTGGTCCCGCAGCGCGCCGGCGTGCAGCTGCATGACGAGCCCGTCGGTGATCGACAGACGCGCCATTTCCATCAGCAGATGCCCCTCGAAGCGCCGTTGATCGGCGGCCGTGGCCGTTCCACTGCGTGCCTGCTGGAACAGGCGCTCGGCCTGATCGGGCGTGAGCTGTTCGGTAAACGGCTCGAGGACGCCATGATCCGTCGCCACGGCGCCGAGCTCCCGGAAGAACAGCCGTCGCTGCTGGAGAGCGTGAAGGAATTCCTCGTAGCTGTCGAGCGCGCCGCCGCATGCGCGCGCCAAGGCGTCGAGCTCCGCTCGCCATCCCGGAGCGGCAATCTGGAACAGCGCGTCGGGCCGGAACGTCGGGATGACCCGCCCCTTCCAGCCCGACTGCCGGATGGCGCGGTGGTGCTCGAGTCCGTCGCCCGCCTTGTCCGTCGTCGCCAGCACCTCCAGCCCAAAGCGCTCGAACAGCGCCCGGGGCAAGAACTCGGGAGCTGCGAGTTTTTCCGCGATGGCGTCGTACACCCGCCCCGCCGTGTCACCATCGAGGCGGTCGCGCACCCCGAACACGTCGTGCAGCTCGTGATCGAGCCAGGCGCCGGTGGGGGTCGCCAGGAAGAGGTCGTAGCGCTCGGCGAAGCGCTGCCAGATCGCTCTGGGGTCGGTCTCCACGACGGCGTCCTCCCGCGTCGATACGCCGACCGACTCGAGCGAGACCCCGTGCGCATAGAGCATCCGCAGGATGTAGTGGTCGGGTGTGACGATGAGCGTCGCAGGGTCTGGAAATGCCCGATTCTCGGCGAGGAGGCGGGGGTCGACGTGCCCGTGGGGGGAGATGATAGGCAGCCCCCGGGTCTCCTCATAGAGAGCGCGGGCGGCGCGCCGTACCGAGGGCTCGGGATCGAAGCCCTTGTCCTCGTGCGGCGCAGGGCCCTTCATCTACACGACGGGCATCCAGCCCGGGGCGTACTCCCGCTGCCACTGTTTCATGGCGTCGGCGTCATCCAGGATGTGCCCCGACGCGTCGATACGCAGCGCACGCCCCGTACTCTGAGCGATGTTGCCGAGGTGGCACAGCAACACGCTTTTCGCTCCCTCGGCGATGGGCTGGTGCAGCGCGGCGCCGGTGCGCACGGCGTCGATGAAGTTGGCGATGTGCGTCCCCGTCGCTTCGTCATCGGCGAAGACGTTCAGCGGATCCGATGGCTTCGCGGCCGCGACCTCACGGACCATCTGGCCCTTCTGGTCATACACGACGTAGCCGTCGCGATCGACGACGACGCTCCCACCGGTTCCGAGCACGGCGACGCCGCGCGAGCGGCCGAAGGTCTCCAGCCCGTTGCAGCTCTGGCCCTGCCAGATGATCGTCTTCCCACCGGCAAATTCGAACGTGACTTCCTGCGTGTCGGGAAATTCCCAGTCGTCCTCGAACTGATAGCGGCCGCCGGTCGAGACAACACGCGAGCAGGTGTCCACGCCCAGCAACCAGCGCGACACGTCGATCTCGTGGGTGCCGTTGTTGCAGATCTCGCCCGTCCCCCAGCGATGGAACCAGTGCCAGTTGTAATGAATCACGTTGTCCCGATACGGCGTGCGCGGTGCCGGGCCCTGCCACAGCTCGTAGTCGAGGTTCGTGGGGACCGGCGCTTCCTTCCCGCGCCCGATCGTCCCGCGCGTGTTCGCGTACCAGGCGCGCGCCAGGTAGGGGCGCCCGATGAGACCGTCTTTGAGGGCCTGAGCGAGCTCGATGGAGCGCGCAGCGGAGCGCTGCTGTGTCCCCATCTGGACCGCGCGCTGATGCTTGCGCTGCGCCTCCACGATCAGCTCGCCCTCACGTGCGTTGTGGCCGCAGGGTTTCTCGACGTAGACGTGCTTCCCCGCTTGCAGGGCGAGAATCGCCGCGGGGGTGTGCCAGTGATCGGGAGCGGCGATCACGAGCGCGTCGACCGATTTGTCTTCGAGCGCGCGCCGGAAATCCGCGATCGCCTTGGGAGGAGTCGTTTGGAGACCGCCGACAGCGGTGGCTGCTTTGGCCAGGACCTGTGAGTCGACGTCGCAGACGTAGCCGACCGTGGCGTTCGGCGTGCGGGCAAAGGTCTTGCCGAGCACTGTGCCGCGGCCGTTCAGTCCCATGACGGCCACTACGACCTTCTCCGACGGCGACCGGCCGAACGCCCAGGAGCGCACACCCGAGGTCGCGAGTCCTACTCCGGCGGCGGACACGGTCTTCACGAATTTGCGGCGCTTCATAGCGGCCTCACCTTGATGTTGCGGAAGTAAACCTCGTCGTTGTGGTCCTGCAGGATGATGTGGCCGCCTTCCTTGCGGCGCTGCCCGAACCACGGGAAAGGGTGAAACTTGCTTGCCGCCAGCAGCGAATCCATGTGCGCGGTGCCGAGCTCGAACACGACGACGCGCGCGCCGTTGAGCCAGTGCTCGCCGTGGTTTCCCCGGAAGATCACGGTCGACTGATTCCACTCGCCTACCGGCTTGAGATGCTTGGCGTCGCTGGGAGCGACGAGATCGTACAGCGCGCCGGCGCGGTGCGTCGGCAGCTTGCCGTCGGGGTGGCGGTCGTCGTCCAGCATCTGATACTCGAAGCCCAGGGCGGCGTGATTGGGCGCGTTCTGCACCGACAACGCCTCGGAGACGTTGTACTTGACGCCGCTGTTGGCGCCGGGCGTGACCTTCCATTCCCACGACAGCTCGAAGTCTCCGAACACGTCGACGGTCATGAGGTCGCCGCCCACGAGTGGCTGGCCGTCGGCGAGCTTGGGAACGTTGCCGCTCGCGATCTTCTTGATCGTTCCGTCGACGACCGTCCAATGCGCGGAGGGGACCGTGTCGTAGCCCAGCCCGCGCCATCCCGTGAGCGTCTTGCCGTCGAACAGCAGCCGCCACCCGGCTGCGCGCTCGGCGTCCGTCAGCTGATTGAGTGCGGCTGGGGAGGTGGTCTGCGCGGCGAGTGACCCCGCGCAGACGGCCAGTGCCATGAGGCAGTAACGAGGAGTCGTCATAGAGGCTAAACTACGAATCGTGACCACAAGGCGCGAGTTCCTCGAAACGTCGGCCGCAATCCTGGCCGCGACTGCGTTCCCTGCTGTGACGGTAGCGAGCGCGCGCCTGCCGATCGGCTTCTCCACCCTGGGCTGCCCCAAGTGGGACTGGCCCCAGATCCTGGACTTCGCGAGCGCTAAGGGCTTCGCCTCCATCGAGCTCAGGGGGCTGCTGGACCAGATGGACCTCCCCCAATGCCCCGAATTCGCGCCCGATCGCCTCGCCGCCACGAAGCAGCAGCTCGCGCAACACGAGCTCGTGATCTCCGACCTCGGCAGCTCGGCGAACATGCACGAGATGGACGCAGCCAAGCGCACCGCCGCACTCGCCGAGGGACAGCGGTTCATCGATCTCGCCCAGGCGCTCGGCGCGCCGTACATCCGGGTGTTCGGCAATCAGTACGTGCCGGGTGTCCCGCGGGAGGAGATGCTGTCGCACATCGCGCAGGGTTTGCGAGAACTGGGCGATTACGCGCAGGGAAAAGCTGTCACTGTGTTGATTGAGTCCCACGGCGACTTCACCGACTCGCCATCGCTCCAGGCGTTGCTCGAGCGCGCCAATTCCCGCAATGTCGGGTTGCTCTGGGACGCGCACCACACGTTCGTGTCAGGGAAGGAAGAGCCGGAAGAGACCGTGGGACGGCTGGGGAAGTACATCCGGCACACGCACCTCAAGGACTCGGTCGCGGCTGGGAACGACCGTCGTTATGTGCTCACCGGAACGGGAACCGTGCCGGTGCGACGTCAAGTCGAGGCACTCCAGAAGATCGGGTACCGCGGGTTCTACAGTTTCGAGTGGGAGAAGCGTTGGCACCCGGAGATCGAGGAGCCCGACGTGGCGTTCGCCCAGTACGCCACGGTGGTCAGCGAGTATCTGAACGGACGCTAGGACGGCGGCAGAATGTCGTTGAGCGGAATGACGAGAGGCTCCGCCGTACCATGGGGGTGCCAGACGAGCTGCTGGCGTTCGATCTGCGGCGTGGTGGCATCCGGTGTCCAGATCTCGGCCGCGCGAGACTCGATGTCCACGATCCAGTACCGCGACACGCCAAATTCCTGGTAGACGCGCCGTTTCGTGAACCGGTCGTACCGGGCGGTGGAGGGGCTGAGCACCTCGGCGGCGAGGAGCAACGTACGGATACGGGTCCACTCGAACGTTCGGGCCTCGTCGATCGCCGCAACGAACACATCTGGTTGCACGAGGACGTCTGGAGCCCACGAGATGTCCGCTGGTGAGGTCACCACTCTCCCAATCGGATTCCGCTCGAGATAGAGATGCAGGCGGACAACGAGCTCGGTCACGACGTGCTGGTGGGCGTAGCGCGGGGCCGGCGTCACGAGCAGCTCGCCGTGAACGGTCTCGTAGCGGTTCCCGTCGTCGGGAAGCGCCCGCACCATCTCGGCGCTGTAGAACAGCGGCGCAGCCATGCCCATATGATCGGCTCGGCGTTGGGAGTGGCGCAAGGTACCACCCCCCCAATGTCAGGCTCGACGCCCCTCGAGCGTCATCGATTCATCGCGCCTGGTGTCAAATTCCTTCACCAGGCCATACGGAAGGCACCCGGGAGAAGCGTTAGCGGAGCGATCTCCAGTACACGATGACCGCCTCCGCGGGTTCGCCTGCTCCGGCGCAGCCGCTCGAAGACCACTGCGCATTGGCGAACGCGGGCACCAAACGCCTCACGACGTCGTCGCACGAGTGGTCACCTGGCTCTCGCACACCGGTCGCGTGGGCGATCACTCGATGCTGGGCATCGAAGACCAATGCTACTGCGGCGTGTGTCGATGGGTGGGTGAACACCTCGGGATGGTACTCTCGAGCAAGCAGTCGCAGATATTCCACGTCGGGACCGTTTTGGCCGAATCCACCAGTCGAATTGCCGCCGCGCGATGAATCCTCGCTCAAATGAACCGAGATCACGCGGACGTTGTCTCGAACTAACCCTTTCAGCGTCCGGCGGTCCGCGACTCCCCAGCCATCATCGCCAGGCCTGAAGCGGTTGAAGACGGCCTGAATCTGCTTGCTCTCGACAGGGCCGGATGCGCCTACTGCCGTTCGAGCCACGTCCACTACACGTAGCTGGGCATCATGACCGAACCAGACGTCGACCGGCGGACCGCTCGGTTGGCGCAGCAGGTCCGGATAGTATCGCTCGAGGTTTTGCTGGATCCACGGTCGCATCCACAGATCATCGAGTGAGTCCACAACAGTGCGTACTCTGAGCGCGATCGCCTCGGGCGTCGCATCCACTCGGCCTGCTTCCTGTGGGCTCACCGGGCGGGGCGTCTCGCAGGCGGCCACGATAGTTACTGCTGTTGCAAACGCGGCGGCGCCTGCGCCGAGCCAGCGACGCCGGGGAAGCCGGGCGGAGAGCCGTCGAATGCGCAGCTCCAGCAACGAGCGCGGCTCACCGAACGCCAGAGCGGCAACCGGCAGGCGAGCGCGACGCTGGCCCACCCGGAGCAGCAGCTCCCCGTATGCGAGGGGACCGTGACCGGCCCTCATCACGCGCGCGTCACAGTCCATCTCGACGGCGTGACGCAACCGGTGCACGAGCCACCACAGCGCGGGATTCCAGGGAGCCGCGATCAGTGCCGACATTCCAGCTGCCAACAACCACGGGTCCCGCGAACGAACGTGCTCTGCTTCGTGCGACAGCATGAGGCGCTTCTGGTCGTCTGTGAGCGCCAGCGCCCACGCCGGGATGACGACCTCGGGCGGCCAGAGGCCGACAACAGCGGGCCCGATATCTTCGGCCACCAGCACGTCCCGGCCGTGGAACTTCATGGGTTGCCACTGCCGCCGCAGCCGCGCGAGCCGTGCAGCGCCACCGACGAGCGCCAACAGCAACGCAGCGGAAGCCGCGCCCCACCCCCAGCCGAGCGGGCCGTCCAGGTCCGCCCAGGTCAGGCGCTGCGTCGAGTGAGGGGCAGCTGCGACGGCGATGACGCGCCC
The DNA here is from genome assembly GCA_964641815.1 of uncultured Gemmatimonadaceae bacterium. Classification (GTDB taxonomy): domain Bacteria; phylum Gemmatimonadota; class Gemmatimonadetes; order Gemmatimonadales; family GWC2-71-9; genus DASTHG01. The sequence goes on from CAZXKN010000149.1 coordinate 6,505, forward strand.
CGCCGCAGTGGAATTGCCGTGTGCGCTCGACGTGGCCGCCGCGAGCGGCACCCGGATGGACGCGAATTGCTGCGGCCGCAGCAACGCGGCGACCGGCAACAGGAAGGCCAGCAACACCGCCGCGCCCCACGCCCATCGAGTCGGCCGACGCGCGAGGTAGAGCGCCAGCTCGGCAGCCCACGCGGCCACGCAGATGACCAACGTGATTGCAAGGCCGTACACCATCCAGGCGCCGATCATGATCCCTGCTCCCGGAGCCGCTCTCTGAGCAGCCGGCTCAGCCGGCGCAGCTCCTCAGTCGTGAGATGTTTGTCGGAGACGAGCTGCGTCAGCAGGAGCTCCGCTGAGCCGTCGAACACCTTGTCCGCGAGTCGCCGCAAAGCGCTCCGGACAGCGACCTCGCGCTTGACGAGCGGGCGGTAGCGGTGGGTGCGCCCCTCGTCCGTGTGGCTCACGTAACCCTTGTGCTCGAGAATGCGCAGGACCGTGAGCACCGTCGTGTAGGCGAGGGCATCGGCAAGCCGGTCGCGAACCTCGGTGACCGTGCCGGACCCGATGTCCCACAAGACGCTCATGACGTCGAGCTCGCGATCAGTGAACGCGATACCCATCGCACACTCCGCTACTATAGTCTTAGTAAATGATAGGGTGGGCCGGGCAGGGTTGTCAACTATCACTTTAGTAGTGGATCCCGGCGCGCTTAGACCGTCATCACCACCGGCGCATGGTCGCTGGTGCCGACATCCGCCTGGACGACGCAGCCAGTGGCACGTGCCGCCACTGCCGGAGACGCCAGCAGATAATCCAGCCGCCAGCCGATGTTGCGCTGCCGCAGATTGCGCCACGGCGCCCACCAGGTGAACAGGTTGGCGTTGTCGGGATCGAGCGCCCGTCCCACGTCCACGAGCGGAGACTCGAGCAGCGTCGCGAACAGGGCGCGCTCCTCGGGACGCTGGCCGATGGCCATGGCCTTGCGCTCCTTGGGGTGCACGTCCATTTCCGCACGCGCGATGTTCATGTCGCCGCACACGACGACCTCGCGTCCGTCGCCCCCGAGGGCCCTCGACCATTCGATCAGCCGGTTCACGAACGCGAGCTTCGCCGCATAGTCCTTGCCGCCGTTGGGGACGTACACCGACGCGATCACCAGATTGCCCAGCTCCGCCAGCACGATGCGGGATTCGTAATCGAAGGGTGGGTGGGAGAACACTGGATCCACGGCGAGCAGGTCCTTGCGCACCTGCAGCGACACCCCCGAGTAGCCTTTGCGCGCGTGCCAATACGCGTGATAATCGGGGGACTTGCACTCCTCGGGGATCTGGTTGGTTTCCGCCTTCAGCTCCTGCAGGCAGACGATGTCCGGCCGCTCGCGATCGAGCCACTCGCGGAACTGCGCTGCGCGAGCGCGAATGCCATTCACGTTCCACGTCGCGATGTTCATCGCGAGCTGCCATCGACGGGCTCGAGCCGGGGCGCCAGCAGATGGATGATGCACCACGCCGTGATGTAGGCGAGGCCGCACACGGCGAACACCGGCGTGTAGTCGCTGCCATTGGCCTGGAGGATCAGGCCGGTGACCCGCTGAAACACCACGCCGCCCGCGGCGCCGGCGAAGGCACCGATCCCCACCACCGATCCGACTGCAGCGCGCGGGAACATGTCGCTCGCCAGCGTATACACGTTTGCCGACCACGCCTGGTGCGCCCCGGCCGCGACGGCGACGATCGCCACGGCGGTCCACATGCCGTGCGCGAGCGGGGCGAACGCCGTCGGCACGATCAGGAGCGCCATCGCGAGCATGGCCGTCTTGCGGGCGCGGTTCACCGTCCACCCGCGCTTGATCAACGCACTGGAGAGCCATCCTCCGCCGATCGATCCCACGTCGGCCACGAGGTAGACGACGATCAGCGGCAGCGCCAGCTGCGTGAGCGTGAGGCCGTAGCGCGTGGTGAGGAATTTCGGCAGCCAGTACAGGTAGAACCACCAGACCGGATCCGCCAGCAGCTTGCCGGTCGCAAACGCCCACATCTGCCGGTGGCCGAGGAGATCGAGCCATCGCACGCGCGCCCCCGCCCCATCCGGCGGATCGCTGTGGATGAGCTCCAGTTCCGCCGCGCTCACCCGCGGATTGCGCTGAGGGTCGCGATAGAGCGCGAGCCACACCAGCAACCAGAGAAAGCCCAACGACCCCGTCACGATGAACGCCGACTGCCATCCCCACGTCATCACGAGCCACGGCACGAGGAGCGGCGTGAGGATCGCTCCCATGTTCGTCCCGGCGTTGAAGATCCCGGTCGCGAGCGCGCGCTCGCGCTTGGGGAACCACTCTGCGACCGTCTTGACGGCGCCGGGGAAGTTGGCGGACTCGCCCAGGCCGAGAAGCGCGCGGGCCGCGGAGAACCCCGCTGCCGTGCGCGCGAAGGCGTGACCGATTGCCGCGAGACTCCAGGCCACGACCGCCGCCGCGAAACCGCGGCGTACCCCGACGCGGTCGAGCCACCACCCCGCGGCGAGAAAGCCGAACGCGTACACGAACGTGAACGAGGACACGATGTTCGCGTACTGCGTTTCCGACCAGTGCAGCTCGTGTTGCAGCGTCGGCGCGAGGATGCCGAGCACCTGGCGATCCATGTAGTTGACGGTCGTGACGGCAAACAGCAGGGCGCACACCGTCCAGCGGTAGCCGATCTTCACTCGCCGCCCCCGCTCTCCCGACCCCGCGCGATCGCCTCCCACAAACCCTGGAGGTAGCTGATGCCCAGGGCGCGGTCATAGAGACCGTAGCCGGGGCGACCCGTCTCGCCCCAGATCATGCGGCCGTGATCGGGCCGCAGCGGTCCGCTGAATCCGATGTCGCGGAGGGCGCGCAGCACCTGATACAGGTCCACGCTCCCGTGCGCCGACGGATGAGCCGTCTCGTGAAAGCGGCGGACTCCGGTGACCCGCACGTTGCGGCAGTGCGCAAAGTGGATGCGTCCCATACGCCCGAGGCGGCGCGCCATGGCCGCGAGGTCGTTCTCGGGATTGGCGCCGAGCGAGCCAGTGCAGAAGGTCACACCATTCGCCGGGTCGTCGACGAGCCGGACCAGGCGGTCCAGGGCCGTTGCGTCCGTGATGATCCGCGGCAGCCCGAAGATCGACCACGGTGGATCGTCGGGATGCAGCGCGAGCCGCACGCCCGCTCCTCCGGCGACGGGAACCACCTGCTCCAGGAAGTAGGCGAGGTGGTCCCACAGGCGTTCCGCGTCCACCGTGCGATAGGCGGCGAGCAGGGATTGCAGCTCGCTGGCGTCGTACGTCGCGGCCCAGCCCGGCAACCCTCCTGTCCCGCGCGACAGGTCGATCGCGGCCAATGCGCCGTCGTCGTAGGCGAGCGCGGTCGACCCATCCGGCAACCGCAGCGCGAGATCGGTGCGGAGCCAGTCGAACACCGGCATGAAGTTGTAGCAGAGCACCGGAATCCCCAGCTCACCCAGGGTGCGGATACTCTCACAGTAGTTGTCGATCCATCGGTCACGGGTCGGGCGCCCGAGCTTGATGTCCTCGTGCACCGGCACGCTCTCCACCACGGCAAAGGCGAGCCCGGCGTCTTCTATCTGTGCCTTGAGCCTTCCCAGTTGATCCGGTGTCCAGGACGCGCCGGGGGGGACGTCGTACAGTGCGCTCACGACTCCGCGCACGCCCGGAATCTGGCGGATGTGGGCGAGCGGGATCGGATCTCCCGGACCGAACCAGCGGAACGCCGGGATCATCGCCGCTGCCACTTCTCGACGTCGGCCACGCTCAAGCGGCTGAAGTCGCCGGGCAGCGTGATCTTCAACGCGCTGGCCGCTACCGCAAACTCGAGCGCAGCGGCCGGTGTTGCGCCACCCAGCAGGCGGGCGATGAGCGCCGCGGCGAAGCAATCCCCGCCACCGACGCGATCCACGACGCTGACCTCCAGCGGGCTGCTCGTGGCGCAGCGATCCTCCGTCGCGTCATAGAGCACGGCGCTCCAGCGCTGCGTGCGTGCGGCAATCGAGTCACGCTGCGTGACCGCGACGTAGCGGCACCCGAGCTCCCGGGCCACGCGCTCAGCGAGCTGCCCGTCGGGCGCATCGATCCCGAGCATCGCCTGCAGCGCCGCCGCGTTGCCGATCACGAGATCGGCGCCGCGCGCGAGCGGCTCGATGATCGGTTTTGGATCACGCCCGCGCCACAGCGCCGCGCGGTAGTTCAGGTCGAGGCTCACTGGCGCGCGAGTGGCCCGCGCCCGGAGCAGTGCCGCGGCAAGGGCGCGGGCCGGCCCCTCCCCCAGGGCCGGCGTGATTCCCGTGGAATGAAACCACGACGCGTCCGCCAGGATCGTGCTCCAGTCGATGGAGTCGGGGTCGAGCTGGGCGAATGCCGAGCCCGAGCGATCGTACACGACCCGCATCGTGCGCAGGTCGGCGCCGGGCTCCACGAAGTAGAGTCCCAGGCGTTCGCCGCCGCGCAGGGTCCAGCGCGTGCCGACGCCTTCGCGCTGCAGCGCCTCGAGGCCCGCCTCGCCCAAGGGATTCTCCGGTAACCGGGTGACGTAGTCGCACGCGACGCCGAAGTGGCTCAACGCGACCGCGACGTTGGCTTCCGCCCCGCCGAAGTACGTGACGAGCTGGGGCGACGCGAGCAGCCGTTCCGCGCCGGGCGGGCTCAACCGCAGCA
>CAZXKN010000150.1:0-6658 GCA_964641815.1 uncultured Gemmatimonadaceae bacterium
TCGAGGGCGCGCGCGGCGATCGGATCGGGCTCCTTGCCGTGCACCATATAGAGGAAGTTCGCGGCATGGGAGAGCTCGGGCCTGGGCGGAACGGGCTCCAGCCCTTTGCCAAGGCGCGCATGGGCGGCCACGATCGTCGGAAAGCGTGCCGTCAGCATCGTGGCGGCCGCGACGTCGGCAGCGGGGGTGATGGCGCTGGGGTCGGCCAGGTCGAGCGACACGGTGCTGCATGCCATGCGAAGGGCATCGATCGGCGGCGCCGTAGCCGCGGCCCGGACGACGCGCATCGTCTCGGGGTCGAGCGGGCGCAGCGCGGCGAGCCGCCGCCCGAGCCCCGCCGCCTCGTCCGCCGTGGGCAGGGCGCCCACCCAGAGCAGGTGCGCGGCTTCCTCGAAGCTGACATGGCCTGCCAGCTCCTGGAGGGCGTAGCCCCGGATGATCAGCTCGCCCGCCTGGCCGTCGACGTGGCTGAGGCGGGTCCGGGCGGCGACGACGCCGTCGAGACCGCGGGGAGGTGGAGGCGTGGTGCCCGGCATAGGTGTGCACCAAAGATACGGCGCCCGGCGTTGGTCGCCGGCCGAATCCTTCCATTGGCGGGACGATCCAGCCGCTCAATGCGCTCCAGGCTGCCGGACGATGTGCTCGAGCCAGACATCGGTTCCCTGGGCGACGACCTCGGCCGTGATCGTATCGCGCGGCCGCAGGGCCCGCAGCTCCTGGTACGGTTCCTTCACCTGGTACGGCATCGTCATGGCGGGCATGAAGCCGGCGATGTCGTCATGCTGCACGGTGACGCGACGGGCGTCGGGCTCGACCGCCACGACCACGCCATGCAGCGCGTAGCGTCGCAGCGGCGCCCGGGCTCCGCCTCGACAGCCCGTCGCTCCCACGGCCAGGGCCGCGAGCCCGACGAGCAAGCGATAGCGGCACCGGCCCTGCCTCCTTCGGGACGTCATGCGGCCTTCGCGGTGAGCGGTTCGAACGTCGGCGTGATCTTCGCGTCGGCATGCAGGAAGAGAAAATGATCGAAGTAATAATGGATCAGCAGGAACGAGAGAATCACGGAGTAAAAGGCGAAGTAGTGCTGCTCGGAATAGATCGGGCCCAACAGGAAGTTGTTCATCGGGGCACCGCGACTGAACGCGCCGAGCTTCACCACGGTGGCCAGGACGACGAAGAACAGCGCGCCGGCGCCGAGCGTGAACCCGAGGCAGAGGGCGTACAGCCGCGGCCCTCGCCGCGAGACGGTGCGGACGAGCCGTGAGCCGATCAGGCCGCGCTGCTCGCGAACGCGATTGAGGTAGAGCACCACCGCGAGGTACTGGAACGAGTGCCAGACATTCAACCCTTCGAAGGCCACGTCCAGATTTGACAGCGTCGGCGTCAACGCGAACAGCGCGGTGGCCACTGCCATGTGCAGGGTCTTGGGGCCGTGGAACCGGCCGTGCCCGATTTCCCACCCCGTCTTCACCAGGAAAGCGACGAGAAAGCTCAGGAAGGCGGCCCACACCAGGGGCGGGAGGACCGGGAGCCGGAGCGCCTCGGGGAACAGCAGGGTGCGGCCGCCGGTGCGGAAGGCTCCCTGCATCAATTTCGACGTCGCGATCGGATACATCGACGTGAACAGGAGACCGTAGTCGATGACGCGTGATGTCCACGACCAGCCACGGGGATCCTTGAAGCGGTAAGCGTCCGCGACGAAGGCCGCCTGATGAATCACGTGGACCGAGGCCCAGAAGAAGAAAACGGTGACCAGGAGGGTGAGATTCGTGATCGCCAGGGTCACGATGATGATCGGGAGCACGAGCGCCCCCATCGCGTAGCGCGGGTAGCGGGCGCGAAAATCCGGCTCCATCACCGTCATCGTGTAGGTCGCGAACAGGTGCGGTCCGCCGATCAGCATGGTCACGGCGAGGTCGACGAACACCGTGCTGCGCGACCAGGAGTGCGCCAGGTGCGGCACGGCGGCGAGCGCAGCCGACAGAATGATGAACGACAGGTCGTACGACGGCCCGACGAGCCAGATCCCTCGCGCCGGAGCGACCGGCGCGCCCCGCGCGTGAGGCGAGGCGATAGTGAGCGCACGAGACATGACCCCTCCTTACAGGGGTGCCTGGGTTCGTACGGTTGTCAACGCGGGTGAGTTAGACGGTCGGGATCGGGGGCGGCGCAGTGGCGAAGGGCAGGATATGATCGGCGCGCGGCGCGACCAGCCGGCGCCCGGGCGCGGGCCGTTCGCGCTCGGCGGTGGCGGTGGCGAGCCACCGCAGGCCGGCAGGCTGGATCACGGCCGGCGTGGTGCCCGGGCAGCAGGCTCCCGGGCAGGTGCAGTGCTGGTGGCCGGAGTGGCCTGGCATTCCGGATGAGGAGTGATGCGCCATGTGGCCCGCGGCGGCCATCCCGCCCGGCCGCCCTTCGTGGGCGGGGCAGTGATGCGCCAGCTCGGGCCTGGTCATCAGCAGGCCGAACCACAGGATCACAGCGCCGGAGAACACACGCTTCAACGAACGGGTCACGTGGGGCAATGTAGGGCGGCGAATTGTGTGCGCAAGCGGTGCGCCGCTGATCGCGTCGGCCCGTTGCGAGAGCCCGTTCCCTCCACGTAGCTTTCGCCGCTCTTTCGTCCCGGGGAGTCGGTGGAGTGCGGCGACCTGCCTTCCAGTATCAGCTGCCGAAGTTCACCGAGCCACCGCTCGCGCAGGCGCCGCAAGCCCGGTTCGCTCCCGCCCCGGCTGACGGCGTGCTTCCCGACGGCTTCTTCTCGACCACCAATCTCCCGACCTACGTGCATGCCGGCGATGGGTGGCGCCGTCCCACGCTGCCCCGGATGGACTGTGTCATTGTGCGTGCGGCGAACGACGACCTCGTTACCACCGAGCCGCGCAAAGTGGCGCGCGGCGCCGCCGTGGCGATGGGCTCCTCCGAGGACGGCAGCGAAGGGATCTTCGTCCACGGCGAGGGATTCCTCGGTGGGGGACACAGCGCCAACGAGTTCCGTTTCATGCAGACCGAGGTCTCCCGCGAGCGTCCCGTCGACTACGCGGTGCTCGCCGAGCTGCTGGGCGAGGAGCGCGCCCGCGGCGGCACGACGCTGTGGGTGGTGGGACCGGCGCTGGTGCACGCGCGGGCGCGCGAGGACATGATCTGGTTCATCGAGCACGGCTACGTCGGCGGCTTGCTCGGGGGCAACGCCGTCGCGGTACACGACCTCGAGGCCGCGATCTTCGGGACGACGCTCGGCATGTCGAGCTCGGGCGAGGGGGTCTCGGGCGGCCACGCTCTGCACATGCGGGCGATCAACGCGATCCGCCGCGCCGGATCGATCGAAGCGGCGGTGCAGCAGGGGATCGTGACGGGCGGCATCATGCACGCGCTGGTGCGGGCCAGAGTTCCCTACGTGCTCGCCGGCTCGATCCGCGACGATGGGCCGTTGCCCGGCGTGGTGAGCGACACCCTGGCGGCGCAGGACGCGATGCGGGCGCTCACGGTGAAGGCCACTTTCGCCGTGTTCATCGCGACCGCGCTGCACGCCATCGCCGTCGGCAACATGCTGCCCGCGTTCGTCGATGCCCCGAACCCCGCCGACATCCGTCCGCTGACGACGATCTGCGTCGATCAGACGGAGTTCGTCGTCAACAAACTGCGCGACCGCGGCACGCACCAGGCGTTCGGCGTCGTCACCAACGCCCAGGATTTCATGCACGTGCTGCGGTCCTTCGTCGAGCGATGGGAACAGGCCTCCCCCCCGACGCCGTCCCCGGCCCGGCGCTAGGGGCGCCGCCGCCGGGTCTGGGGCCGGGCTGGGCGAAGCTCTCGGCCGCGGTGGCGCTGCAGGTGCCGGCCGAAGAGATCGACACGATCTATCTCTTCCGGCCCATCAAGCGCGAGGGCCGCGAGTGGGGCACCGCCGTGGTGACGCGCCGCCACCCCGAGGGGCGGCTGGTGGTCTACACGGCGCGCTATATGCTGGTGGTGCGCGGGAAGGAGAAGGGCACGTCACGCGTCGAGGTAGAGGAAGTGGCGCTCTCTCCGGCGGAGGTCGTGGCGCAGGTGATGCAGCACACCGCCGATCGCACGGGAGACGCGGAGCCGCCAGAGGCTTGCAGCGCGGCGGTCTGGTATGCGCGTTGATGGCGCGCGGGCGCTGGTGGCATTCCGCCGCTTCCTCACCGACCGCAACCTCCCGGCGACGCAGCAGCGGCTCGCGGTCGCCACGGTGGTGCTCGACGCCGCCGATCATCTGTCGGCCGAGGAAGTGCTGCGGCGGGTGGGCAGGCGCGGCACCGACATCGGTCTCGCGACGGTGTACCGCACGCTCGATTTGCTGGTGTCGAGCGGCCTGGTGGCGGAGCGCGACTTCGGCGAGGGCTTCCGGCGCTTCGAGCCGGTGGCGCCAGGACAGGCGCACGAGCACTGCATCTGCTCGGTGTGCGGGCGGGTGATGGAGCTGTCGAACGACCGGCTGGAGCGCGTGATCGCGCTGGTCGCCGAGGAGGTGGAGTTCCGGCCGCACCACCACCATCTCGAAGTGTTCGGGTTGTGCCGGGACTGTCAGCAGTCGAACCCTTTAGCGCGGACCACAGCGACGTGATCGATCCAGCGCAGTTCATGCCGAGCCGGGCGTTTCTCACGAAGGGCGTGGGGCGGCACCGCGAGAAGCTGACCAGCTTCGAGATGGCGTTGCGCGACGCCCATCTCGCGGTGTTCAACCTGGTCCGCGTCAGCTCGATCTTTCCGCCGCACTGCCAGCTGGTGGACCGCGAGGAAGGGCTGGCCAACCTGAAGCCGGGGCAGGTGTTGTTCACGGTGCTCGCCGAGTCGGCCACCAACGAGCCGAGCCGCCGCGTCGCCGCGTCGATCGGACTCGCCGTCCCGTCCGATCTGTCGCATCACGGCTATATCTCGGAGCATCACAGCTACGGACAGAACGAGAGCACGTCGGGGGACTACGCCGAGGATCTCGCCGCATCGATGCTCGCGACCGTGCTCGGCGTGCCGTTCGATCCCGACCAGGCGTGGGACCAGCGGCGCGAGCAGTGGATGCTGTCGGGGGACATCGTGCGCACCTTGAACGTCACCTCCACGGCGGAATGCGGCGACGACGGGCGCTGGACCACGGTGGTGGCCGCCGTGGCGTTCTGTGGGTAGCGAGGGAAGCAGCGTCTCGCTGTTCGTCGCATTCGCGGCGGGCCTGTTGAGTTTTCTCTCGCCGTGCGTGCTGCCGCTGATCCCGAGCTACGTCGGATTCCTCACCGGACTCTCCGCCGAAGAGCTGCAGCTGCGCCGCGGCACGGCGCTGCTGCATGCCGTGTGGTTCGTCGCCGGCTTCGGCCTGATCTTCATCCTGCTCGGCGCCTCGGCCTCCGCCCTGGGCGCGCTGTTCCTGCGCTCCCAGGTGTGGATCGCGCGCGTCGGCGGGGTCCTCGTCATCCTGTTCGGGACGTACCTGCTGGGCATGCTGCGGCCGGCGTTTCTGATGCGGGAGCGCCGCATCCACCTGGTCCGCAAGCCGCTCGGCTACGTCGGCTCGTCGGTCGCGGGAGTCGCCTTCGGCGCCGCGTGGACGCCGTGCATCGGCCCGATCCTCGGGGCCATCCTCACCCTCGCGGCCACCCGCTCGAGCATCGCACAAGGCATGGGGTTGCTCGCCGTCTACACCCTTGGGCTGGCGCTGCCGTTCCTGCTGACCGCCCTCGCCCTGGACCGCTTCCTCGTCTGGTTCCAGCGGTTCCGTCCCTACCTCGTGTGGGTGGAGCGGGTGTCCGGCGTATTGTTGATCCTGCTGGGGATCCTGCTCGTGACGGATCGGTTCACGCTGTTGGCCAATTGGCTGCAGGGGCTGACGCCGGAGTTCTTGCGCAGTAAGCTGTAACCTGCTGTTCATCCTCCCGAGCGATGGTCCGCCGCCTCGTCCGCGGGGTAGTTGAGTTTCGTGCAGTGTCACACTCTCTCCTGGAGCAGGTATGAACAGAGCGGTTCTCGTGATCACAGGGTTGTGCGTCATGGCATTGAAGCCCGTGGCGGCGCAGCAGGCTGCCGGTGCGGCGCCACCGGCGGTGGTGAGCACGGCGCCGGTGAGCTCGTCAACCACCGCCGGGTCCGGACCGCGGCTCCAGCCGGAGCTTCGCCGCTTCGAGGCGAGTGTCTCCGATAGCAGCACGGCGGCGCGCGCCTCGACCGTGAACTACAGCGGGGGCGGCGTCACCATTACCCTCTCCACGCTGGCATTGGTTCTCGTGGTCGTGATCATCGTGCTGTTGGTCGCCAAATGAGCAGGGCGGAGCGCGCGTAACGCCTCCCTCTCCCAGGCGTGGGGCGCCGCGCGGTCCCTCGGGCAGCGCTGCGATCGCCACTGCCCTGGGGGCTGGCCGAAGAGACGCCCCGCAACGGACCATCCGTTGTGGGGCTTTTTGGTGCTCGGCACGGCGATTCTAGTGATGACGACGTCCACTATCCTTGCGAGCCCCCTTCCGTCGCACCATGCTTGATCCGTCCACCCATCACGCTCTTCCACCGGGAGCAGTCATGAAACGCACCACGCATCGCTCCGCCTCCGGCAAGAAACTCTACGCCGTGCGGGACGCGAAGGGCCGGTTCAAGGACATCCAGTCGTATGCGCGCGCCTCTCGTGCCGACCAGAAGCGCAAGAGCAAGGCCG
>CAZXKN010000151.1:0-13032 GCA_964641815.1 uncultured Gemmatimonadaceae bacterium
GCGTCATAGTGGATCTTCCTGGCGAACCCGGCGAGCGACCACAGCGCGCGGCGCAGCGGCGGGCCGCTGTTCGCGAACACGCACGCCGACGGGGCGAGCGCTTTCGCTTCCCGGGCGATGCGGCCGCCGCGCCAGTGTGCCAGAGCGACATAGCGCTGCCGGCCGAGACTGCCGACGCCCGCGACGCGGTGCACGATGCGCTTTTCGAGCCCGCGCTCGGGGAAGGAGCGGTCCAGCGCGTTGGCGACGGGAGCAGGCAAGGCACTGCGAATCGTCGGGAAGGCTTCGAGCTTTTCCCAGAACTTCTCTGGATCGTGCAGCCGGTACTCCGCCATTTCCCGCAGTTCGACGTGGTTTTCGGCCAGCACGTAGGCATGTCCGCCTTCGGCCAGCGTCTCCCGGTAGCCGTCCTCGATCGCGGCAGCGGCGTCCTTGGGATCGAGGTTCAGGTCGTGATACCCGACGGCGACGACCACGCTCGTCGCGAGGCGAACCAGATCGTTCGTATAGGGAAGGGAGTACGCCTCGTCGAAATCGTTCACCCCCCAGATGAGGCGGCCCTCCGAGTCGCGCCAGGTGCCGAAGTTCTCGACGTGCAGGTCGCCGACGGCGAGGACGCGCGGCGCAGCGGCGACGTCGCCGACGATCGACTCCCAGCGTGCCGCCCAGCGGTAAAACGTCCCACGGATGAATGGAAAGAGCCCGGCGCTCATAGCGCGGTGCTTCAGCTCGATGTCCGCTCGCAACAGCGGCAATCGTCCTGCGAGCCAGGCTTCGTACTTGGCAGTGGCTTTGACGATGTTCATCGCGCCGTAAGTTAGGACGGATGGTGGTTTGGGGCAGGGTCCTTCACTCTTCTTTTACAAACGCGCGGAGCGAGGTTGTCATTCCGAGGGCGCGAAGCGCCCGAGGAACCTCAAGGCTTCCTGGTCGAGGGCTCACCACGTGAATTCCCTGCCCAAGAAGATTTGAGGTCCCTCGCCCGTCGCTAGCGCTCCGGGCTCGGGATGACAGCCACTTTCTTGCTCTGAGAGAAAGGAAATGAAAGTGGTGGCTCCCATGGCTGGCCGAGTGATTACACGGAGCGCGTCAATCCGCCATCCACCCGCAAGCTCTGCCCCGTGATGTAGCTCGCGTCTGACGAGGCGAGGAACGCGACGACGCGTCCGACCTCCTCCGGTGTGGCGGGACGCCCGAGCGGCGTCGCGGCGACGAACTCCGGGTTGGCCTCCTCTACAAACCCTGGCAACACACAGTTCATCCGAATTCCCACCGGGCCGTAACGATCAGCGAAGAGTTTCGTAAAGGCGCCGAGGCCCGCGCGGAAAACGGACGAGACCGGGGCGTCGAGGTGCGGTTGCGCCGCCCACAGGGACGAGATGTTCACGATCGCACCGCCGCCCTGCTGCGTCATCACGGGAACGACGAGCCGAGCGAGGCGCACGACGTTGAGCAGCAACAGCGCGAGTCCTTCCTCCCACCCCGTATCCGGGATCGAGAGCAGATCGCCCTTGGCGACGTGTCCGGTGTTATTGACGAGGACGTCGATGCGTCCATAGCTGTCGAGCGTCGTCGTTACGAGTCGCTCGAGGTCGGCCGCATTCGCGACGTCTCCTCGCACACCCTTCCCGCCGAGTGTGGCGGCGAGGGTCTCGACTACCTGTGAGCGCGCCATGAGGACGACGCGATGTCCGCGCGTGGCCAGCTCACGCGCGCAGGCGGCGCCGATGCCGCTCGATGAGGCAGTGATGATTGCGACGGGGGTGTCGGGCACGACTCGCTACTCGCTCCCGTCCGAAGCTTCAGTGAATGCGCACGTACTCGACGCGCAGCCCGGGAGGAGGCATCGGAGCTCCGGGAGCGGTCAGGCGCACGATGACGGGAGTCAGGGAGAGATTGGTCAGGGTGTAATAAGCGCTCGTGCCCGGAGCGAGGTTGAGGACGGTATCCGCTACGAGCGGTCCCCGAAGATCGAATGGCCGGGGGAACACCGAGAAGGGGCCCGGGAAGTCGATGGGAAAGTCTCGATACATACCGTTGAAGATGTCCGAGAGATTCCAGCTTGGAAACTTGAGATGGACGTCCTGCGGTACGAACGCCGTCGTGTCTTGTAGCGTCCACGCCATGAACCAGTCCGACAGCAGCTCTGGTCCGGTGCGCCCGGCGCGTGCCGCAAGATTGTCGAGCCCTGTCTTCGCGGGCTCATGGATCAGGCTCTTGAGGAAATTTCCTTCTGAACCGGCGTAGCTGTCCAGCGCCCATCGCAGCAATGCCCACCCGCTCCCCACGAAGCTCGCATCATCAGGCGTTTTTGGCCCGAGCGGAGAACGCGTCTGGTGGTCCTGGCCATATTGGAAGAAGAAGGCGAACGCGTTGAACATCGAGTAGGGCCGATCGTTGCAGGTGGGATCAGTCGGCCGCACGTCACAGTAGAGGCTCTGCTGGTAGGCCGTCGGCTGTTTCCACGAGGTGCTGTAGAAGCTCCGGGCCCATAGCTCTTCCGACGAGATCGCCAGCGCCTCGCTGAGCCAGAGTTCCTCGAGCTGGGCGCCGGCTTGCAGGCGGGCGGCATCCAGGGTGATGTGCTCGGACTGGTGCATCATCATTGATCGGATCAGGCGACGCCAGCTGGATACTGTATTGCCGGTGAACCCCGCGCCGGCGGTCGTGGGAACGGGTCCGTAGATGATCTCGGTCGTATTACTCGATGGCGCGACGGTCTCCGGGTAGAAATCACACGTCGTCGTGAACGCACCGAAGCCATAGGAGGTGTTGATCACCGGCGAGAACAGCATCGTGATGCGGCCCGACCGATCGAGCAGCGAATCGAGCGCCAACGGGTCGCCGTAGTTGAAGAGCAATTCGGAGTAATCCTTGCCGTCGAACTCCAGTCCGATCGCGGCATAGGCGGCATCCATTTTTCCCGCCAGTGGCGCCGTGACGTCCTCGTAGATCCTGCTGTGTGTACCGGCGTAGACGAGCCGCGCCCGCACGCTGGTGTAGTTGGCGCAGTAGTCCGGGAGGTCGATCCGGGGAATGCGGATTTCCGCAATGTCGTTGATCAGCGTGCCCGGACTGCGGGCGAGCGGGGGAGCGCTCGGGGCTGCGCGGAGGAGTGGTATCGGGGAGCCCTGTGCGGCCCAAAACGTGCGCCCGGTTTCGAGGACGCGCTGGTGTTGTTGGGCCATTCGCGACAAGGAGTCCAGCATCGGCCCGACTTGGGGCGTGCCCGGAGACGCTGGTGCCAGTCTCGGCGCGGGGCCGGGTACCGAACCGCTGAATCCCTCGAGCAGATAGGCACTCACCCGTACCGACCCGACATTCGTCACCGTCACACGATACTTGGCAGCGAAGTCCGAGAGCTGCCGGCAGCGGTTGTTGGTGTCATCGAAGGCAGCGGAGGCGCCCAATGCCACCGAGAAGTCATCAGCCATCGCTAGCTGCACACTGTCCGCCGCGACCCGCCCGCCAGTCGCGGTGAGCAGCAGTGTTTCGTGCGGGCCGTCGCATGAGAATGCGGTCGCTGGCGGCAGTGTCACCGTCAGCGCCGTGGTGGTGGCGCCCGTTACTCCGAGTGGGACTCCACCCAGGACGACCGTATCCTGGCTCGGCACGATGTCAAACCCGGAGCCATACACGGTCGCCGGCGCGGCTGGGCGCGCGATCCCCGGTACGATGCTGTCGATCGCGAGCACCGAGGCTGAGACGACCTGCACCGTGATCGAGTCGGCCACGAGCCCACTGTTGGCGCGGAGCCGGACCACCCCGGTCGCTACGGCCGTGAGCAGTCCTTCAGGGGTGACCGTGGCTTTGCTGGGATCCGAGCTGCTCCACACCAGCGGATACGCGCGGGCGACGGCGTCGTCGCCGGTGATCGTCGCGGTGAGCGTGAGTGTATCGCCGACCCGCAGGATCGCGGGACGCGGCGTGAAGTGCACCGCCACCGGCGGGTGGCTCGCCGCGATGACGAACAGCGTCGCGAATCCGGTCGCGCTCGAGGCCATGACTTGGGCGGCGCCGGCGCGCCGCGCGTGGAGCGTGATCGTCGCCTGTCCACTGAGCGACAGGGACGCGGGGCTCGCGGTGACGACCGTCGTATCGTTGGAGCTGATCGTAACGGGGAATGGAGGAGGCAGTGTGGCGCCGCCTGTCGTATCCACCAATAACGTGACCGTTGCCGAATCGTAGTCGGCGGGCTGCGCGGCTGCATTCCACGCCAGCAAGGGACTGCCCGCGGCCTCCACGATGACGGGAGCCGTGTCCGCCCATCCGCCGTCGGTTGTCCCGATGAGCTGGATGCGGCCGACCCTCAAGCCCCGCACCATTGCAGGGAATCCGGTCGTGTCGGCATACGCGATCGTGGGATCACTCGACGAATAGTGAATTCCGTACCCGACGTCGTGAAACCCTCCCAACGTGTCGAACAGCGCACCAGGGAACTGCTGGGCGTCCCCCACCCGCAATACCAGACTGTCGCGTTGAAACTGGAACACGGTCGCCGGCAGAAACCCGGTGACAGCCTCGTGAACGGTCTTGTCGCCCGCAGCGACCGTGAGGGTCGTCGTTCCGGGCCGCAGCGCGATGAGCGTCGCGTGGCGATCGTCGGCGGGATGAGGCGTGACCGTGATGATCGACGTGTCGCTCGACGCCCAGGTGACAGGATTGCCGACCGCGTCGTGCCCGATGCTATCCACGGCAAGGGCAGTCGCGGTTCCGGGTGTCCCCAGGTTGACAACACCGGCTCCGAACACGCCGAGCGAGACCACCGGCTCCGGCACGATCTGCAGGCGAGTGGAATCGCTCAGCCCATTGCTCGATGCGAGAATCTCGGCAGTACCGAGGGATTGCGGAGTGACGAGACCGACGGTATCGACGGTCGCCACACCAGTGTTCTCGCTCGCCCAGCTGACCGGTCTGCCCCCCAGATGCGTGCCGAGCGCGCTGCGCTGGTCGGCCACGAACCGCACGCGGTGATCGAGCCCGAGTCGGAGCGAATCGGGCAGCGTCAGCGTGACGACCTGTTGCACCGTGTGCAGGAAAGAGCCACCCGCCACCCCTTCACTCGTTGCGGTGACGGCGAAGCTGCCGGGCTGGCCCGCACTCACGAGCCCTCCGGACGTCACCGTCCCTCGCAGCGTGTCGGACGACGCCCACGTGATCGCGCGACCGGTGAGGGGCCGGCCGAGGCTGTCCTGAATGGCGACCTGGAGCTGCAGTGTCGTTCCGATGAAGAGCGAATCAGCAGTGGGTGCGACGACGACGCGGGCGACGGGGATCAGCCTGACATTCAAGCTCGCGCTACCGGACTTCCCTCCGATATCGGCGCGGATTGTCGTGGACCCCGGGACGAGTCCGATCACTTCTCCGTTCGTCCCGACCGTGGCGACGCTGGGGGAATCGCTGGCCCAGGACACGGCCAGGCCGTGCACCGTGTCGCCGCGAGCATCCAAAGCGGTTGCGGCGAATCGGGCGGAGTCTCCGGTATAGAGCAGTGCCTTGCCGCTGACCACGACGGAACTGACCGTGGCAGGCCCGGGTCCTGTCGATTCGCTGCCGCACCTCAGGCTGAGACCCACGGCTGCAACGAACAGCAGCTGCCGCAGGGCGCTCGCGCCGTTCTTCATCAAGGCACCTGCTGAAAGCTCCGCAGCAAATGTCAGCGGCGCGCGGCGCTCCCGCTAGAGGCTATTGTCTGTACAGGGCCGGGAACGTCTTTTCGAGCTTGTCCAGCTTGGGCAGGTCGTTGTACACGATGTACGGCTGCGTCATATGCTGGGCGAGGTAGTTCTGGTGATACGCCTCGGCGGCAAAGAACCGATCGAGCGGCGCCACCTGCGTTACGATCGGCTTCGAGAACAGGTGCGTGTGCGACAGCTCGGCGATATACGCCTGCGCGGCTTTCTGCTGCTCGTCGCTCTCATAAAAGATGGCCGAGCGGTACTGCGAGCCCACGTCGGGGCCCTGGCGGTTCAGCTCGGTGGGGTCGTGCGCCACCGTGAAGAACACCTGCAGCAGTTGGCGATACGAAACCTGCGCGGGGTCGTAGGTGACCTCGACCGACTCCGCGTGGCCCGTTTCGCCCGTGCTCACGAGCTCGTAGTGCGCCGTCGGCGCCTTGCCGCCGGCGTAGCCGGAAACGACCTGGACGACGCCTTTGACGTGCTTGGACACCGCGTCCACTCCCCAGAAACAGCCGCCGGCGAAGACGGCCGTCTCGGTCGATCGAGCAGGCGAGGTGCGCAGGCTCGACTGGGCAGCACCAAGCGCCGGCGCCAGCAGCAGCACTGCCAGCGCGGCGCAACGCGTACGATGAGTCGTCATGTGTGATTTCATACTACGGGTAATGCAGAAGGTCCGGGAGAGGTTCCCGAGGCTACTTGACCGGCGGCGCGGTCGCGGCGGGTGTGCTGTCGCGCCGTGCAACCAGCGCGCGATGACCGCATCCGCACGTCTCCACCATACGACCCTGACGATCGCACTCGAACCGCAGCCAGGCGCGGCAGTGGGGGCAATGCGGCGGGCCCCCATCCTCCACCAGCCGCGAACGTGCCGCAGCGTGGTTCACTTGTGCCGAAATGTGATGCGTCCGCGGGTGAGATCGTAGGGCGACACCGCGAGTGTGACGCGGTCGCCGGCCAGGACCCGGATACGATAGCGCCGCATCTTTCCCGCGATCGTCGCCAGAACCGAATGGCCGTTCGTGAGATTGACGCGAAACAGCGTGTTGGGGAGCACTTGAGCGACGATACCGTCGATCTCGATTGCTTCTTCTTTCGCCATCAGCTGCTCGGCCGGCTGGGGATGGGAAAGCCCGGAGAGGACAGATATCCTGGCGGCGGTCCGAACACGACCGGCGGAGCGCACCCGCACAGCCCACTCGTGACCGGCGCCGCGACGGCGCCTTTCGTGACGGGCTGATATGACACGAAGCGCAGCTCGGTAATGAAACCACCGCATTGTACGCAGTGCAGTTCGGCCATCGGCTGTCGCTCCATAACTGGATGAACGTAGCCGGATTTACTATGATTTGTCAAGTATTTGTCCTTATAATGCCTTTGACTTCACGATTTCTTGTTAACGCCGTCGCGCAAGAAGGAGACGGAAAGATGGATGTGTCGCTCGTGATCCGCCAGCGACTCGAGGAGCTGGGGTTGGAGCAGAAAGACCTGGCGCGCGCCGCGCGGGTGACCGAGTCCTATGTGTCGCAGTTGTTGACGCGCCGCCGCGCGCCGCCGGCGCCGAACCGCAGCGACATCTACGACCGGATGGGGAAGCTGCTGCGGCTGCCCACCGGAGAGCTGGCGCGACTCGCCGAAGTGCAGCGCAAAGAGGCGCTGAAGCAGGAGCTCGGCGAGACGGAGCCGCTGTACCGCGAAGTTCGCCAGCTCGTGCTGCGCAAGTGCGCCGCTGCCCGCGCCGAGCACGTGCGCGCGCTGTTCGAGCAGCAGCCGTTCGGCGAGCTCGAGCGCCTCGTCACCCAGACGCTGCTCGACGTCGCGAAGCAGGTGGCGCGCCAGGAGCTGGACCACGAGGCGTGGCTGCGGGACGTGGCGCGGCTCAACGGGCACAGCTTCGAGGAGATGCGGGTCGAGGTGCTCGAGTTTCTCGACACCGACGTGTTCCACCTCTCGGGCGACAACTGCATCGCCTTTCTCGATCCGCTGATCGAGTCCTGGGACATCGATCTGGCGACGTTCGCCATGGAGATCCTGCTCAATGAGCACGTGGCGCCGCAGCGCGTCAAGCGGTTCGTGTTCGGCGAGCAGGATCCGGCTCCCGAGGAGGCGGGCTTGAAGGACTTTCTCGAGGACAAGTCCCTGAGCGGCACGGCGACGGAGGCGGAGCTGGAGTTCCTGCGGCGGCTCAAGACTCCCGGTCGCCATCCCGCCGCCCTTTACTACTATCGCGAGCTACAGAATCTCAGGGACCCACTGCACTTCCGGACCACCTGATCAGGACGAGAGCGCCACGATGCGCTGCAGGATCGTGCGGGCGAAGTCCTTGTCCCACGTCACGGCTGACTTGCGCACGACGACCAGGACGCGGCTGCCCGTGCCCTCGGTCTGAATCGTCACGGTGACGTCGCGGTCGGCGGTCGCGCCGTCGATCTCGCGCTTGTCCTTGTCTCCCTCCTGCTCGGTGCTCGTCTTCTTCTGATTGATGCCCATTTCCTGGAACGTCTGCTGCGTCGCTGACGACGCCTTGGCGACCGGCGCCGTCACCACCGACCCGACGCCACGATCAAAGAAATAGATCCCGCCGCCGGCCCCTGCTCCTGCCGCGGCGAAGAGGCAGCCACCCGCTGCCAGTGGCAGCGCCAACAGGATCAATCGTTTCATGTGTCACCTCCTATGATTGCTGGGCGGCCGCGAGGCCGGCCCCGATCAGTCCGACGTCCGTCTGTGTGACGACACGAACCGGGACGGTCGACAGAAAATCCGCGAACCGTCCCTTGGCGCGAAACGCCTTCACGAAGGTGCCGTCCTTCAACTTGGGGAGAATGCGCGGCGCGATCCCCCCCACGACGAATACCCCGCGCGCCCCCACCGCGAGCGCGAAGTTGCCGGCCTGCGCGCCATACGCCGACACGAACAGGTCGAGCGCGCCGACCGACAGCGCGTCGCTCCCGGCGAGCGCGTGCGCCGCGATCACCGGAGACGGATCGCCCGACGCCGAAATTTCCGCGGCCACCACCGGCTGCTCCCGCGCCTCGTTACGCTGGGCGAGGAAGCGATAGACCTCCGCGAGCCCCGGTCCCGACAACACGCGCTCCCAGCTCACGTGGCCGTACTGCGCCGCGAGCCAGACGAGGAGCTCCTCCTGCAAGGCTCCGGCGGGACCGAAGTCGCAGTGTCCCGCCTCGGAGTCGTACGGCCGATAGGACGACCCATCCCAGAGCAGGAAGACGTGGCCGAGCCCCGTCCCCGCTCCGATCGCAGCGATCGGAGCGCGCTCGGGGATGCTGCCGCCCTGGAGCACCGTGAAATCGTCGGGGCCGGTGTGGGGGATGGCGTACCCCGCGGCGACGAAGTCATTCACCAGCGTGACGGGCAGACCGAGGTCGCGCGTCAACGAGTTGGAGTCAATCTGCCAATCGACGTTGGACAGCTTGACCACGCCCGCGACCACGTGACCGGCGACGGCAAGCGACGCGTATTCGGCACGGGGAGACGGATGCGCCGCCAGAAACCGGCGCGCCAGCTCCTCCAGTCCCGCCGCGGCCTGGCTGTCGTATGTCTCTTTCACCAGGACGCGCGGCAGCCCGAGCCCGACGTCGATCTCGACCAGTCCCATGCGGGCGTGGGTCCCGCCGATATCTGCAGCGAGGACGATCATGCGGCGCTGCCCACGAGCCCCGTGGCGGCGTCGTCATCGAGCAGCCACACGCCGGCCCGCGCCAGCTGCACGGGGCACTGCTCCGCGTCCTCGGCTCCCTCGAGGGCGCGCAATACCGCGGCCGCCTTGTCGCGGCCGCGCGCCAGCACGAGGCGCGCGCGTGCCGCGGCGATCACCGGCGGTGTAATCGTCAGCCGCAGCGTCGGGGGCACAGGGCTTTCGGAGGGGACGACGCGATGCCACGTCTCGCGCACGGCGCGCGATCCCGGAAACAGCGACGCCGTGTGGCCGTCGCGCCCCACGCCGAGCACCAGGAGATCGAGCTGCTCCGGGAGCAGCTCGGCATAATCGGCCGCGGCGCTGGTGCGGTCGGCGGCGTCGGCCGGCATGCGGTGGCGTCGGGCCATCGGCACCCCTGCGGGATCGAGCAACGATTCGGCGGCCATGTGGTAGTTGGAGTCGCGGTGGTCCGGCGGGACCGCGCGCTCGTCCCCGAAGAAAACGTCGATCTTGGTCCACGGCAACGTCATGGCGGCGAGGCGCTGGTACACGGGGCGCGGCGTCTCACCGCCGGCGAGGGCGATCGACGCCCAGCCGCGGGCGACCACGCTCGCCTCGAGCCCTCCGGCGATGCGCGCCGCCGCCACCTCCACCCACCGTTCGGCCGGGGCGACCACCACCTGCGCTAAATCGCGCGCCATTCCCGTCCGTCCGCGCGCAGCAGGTCATCCGCCGCCGCCGGCCCCCAGCTGCCGGGCGCGTAGTTGGGGAAGGGATCCGCCCCGCTCGCGGCGTTCCAGCGCCCGATCAACGGATCGACGATGCGCCAGGCGCGGTCGATCCAGTCAGCGCGTGCGAACAGGGTTTGATCGCCCTTCATCGCATCGTGCAGCAGCCAGGCGTAGGCGCGCGGCGCCCGCGCGATGCCGAACGCGCTGGCGTAGCTGAACGACATCGTCACCGGCGTGACGGTGACCTCGGGCCCCGGCTGCTTGGCGGCGAAGGTCTGCACGATGCCCTCGTCGGGCTGCAGCCGGAACAGCAGCACGTTGCTGTGCATCTGGCCGCGGTCCACCGGAAACATCAGGTGCGGCGTGGGCTTGAATTGAATCACGACCTCCGTGAGGCGCCGGGCGAGCCGCTTGCCGGTGCGCAGGTAGAAGGGGACGCCCGCCCACCGCCAATTGTCGATCTCGAGTTTCAGAGCGGCGAAGGTGCGCGTGCGCGAGCCGGGGGTGACGCCGGCCTCCTCGCGGTACCCCAGTAGCTTCGCCCCGTTCACAACGCCTGGTCCGTACTGTCCGCCCACGACGCTGGTATCGCCCGGCGGCGCAATTGCTTCCAGCACCTTCACCGTCTCGTCGCGCAGCGAGGCGCCGTCGAACCGGTTGGGCGGCTCGATCGCCGTCATGCAGACGAGCTGCAGCAGGTGATTCTGCACCATGTCGCGCACCACACCGGTCTGCTCGTAGAAGGCGGCGCGCGTACCGATGCCGATGTCTTCGGCGACGGTGATCTGCACGTGATCGATGAACTGGCGATTCCAGATCGGCTCGAACGACGGATTGGCGAACCGCACCACCAGCATGTTCTGGACGGTTTCCTTGCCGAGGAAATGGTCGATGCGGTAGACGCACTTCTCGGGGAAGACGGCGCGCACGGCCTGGTCGAGGTGCGCAGCGCTCACCGCGTCGGCGCCGAACGGCTTTTCGATGACGACGCGGCGCCACCCGCCATCACTCCTGGCGAGCCCGGAGGCCGCGAGCTTGCCGACGATCTCTTCGTACACCACGGGCGGCGTCGCCAGGTGAAAGAGGACGTTGTCGGGGATGGAGCGACGCTGCCGTTCGGCGGCGATGCGCGTGGCGAGAGCGGCGTAAGGTCCGTCGGCGGGGGCGGTGAAGTCACCGGGGACGAATCCCAGGCACGCGGCGAAGCGGTCCCACTGCGCGGCGTCGACCGGCCCGGCGAACTCTTCGTGTGCGGAGCGCATCTGTTTGCGGAATGCGTCGTCGTCCCAGTCGGCGCGGGAGAAACCGATGATCGCGCACGCCTCGGGGAGCAGTTTGTCCTGGAACAGCTCGAACAGCGACGGGATCAGCTCGCGCCGGGTGAGGTCACCGGCGGCACCGCAGATCACCACGACGCAACTGTCCGCCGCGCGACCGGTGCCCAGGCCGCTGCAGCTCGGCGCCAGCTCGGCCTGGCTCACTTTTCGGCGTGGACCTGGTGGCCGCCGAACTGCTGGCGCAGCGCCGCGATGACTTTCATCGCGAAGCGCTCGTCCTCGCGGGACGCGAACCGCTCGTACACCGAGGTGGTGATCCCGGGGATCGAGATCGCATTGGCGACGGCGTACTCCACGGTCCAGCGCCCCGTTCCCGAGTCGTCGACGTACCCCGCCACTTTCCGCAGGTCGTCACCCTCGGTCTCGAGCGCCCGGACCAGCAGCTCGAGCAGCCAGGAGCGGACCACCGCGCCGTGATTCCACAATTTGGCGATCGCGCCGAGCTGCAGGTTGAACTCGGAACGCTGCATGCACTCGAACCCTTCGCCGTAGGCCTGGAGCATCGCGTATTCGATCGCGTTGTGGATCATTTTCACGAAGTGCCCCGCTCCGGAATCGCCGACGCGGGCCCAGCCGTCCTTGGGGGCCAGCGCCTGGAAGATCGGCTCGAGGCGCTTGCAGGCCGCTGCCGGCCCGCCGACCATGAGGCAGTACCCCTCGGTGAGTCCCCAGACGCCGCCCGACACGCCGGCATCGACGAAGTGCACGCCCTTGGCGGCGCAGCGCTTGGCGGTTCCTTGCGACTCGGTGAAGTGCGAGTTGCCGCCGTCGATCAGGATGTCATCCGCCGCCACGAGCCCGAGCAACGCGTTGATCGTCGACTCAGTGGGCGGCCCGTGCGGCACCATCACCCACACGGCGCGCGGGGCTTTGAGCTTCTTGACCAGGTCCTCGAGCGAAGCCACTGCCGTGACGCCGTGCTGCGTGACCTCTTGTCGCGTGGCGGCATTGTTGTCGAAGCCCGTGACGCTGTGGCCGGCGGCGATGAGCCGTTGAGCCATAAACCCGCCCATTTTTCCCAAACCAATGAGCCCTAGTTCCATAAATCCTCTCCAAGTTGTGGAGGTAGGTGGATGATGGTGGAGGGTTAGTGGAGGTTGTTCAGGTTAACCTCCACCATCCTCCACCCTCTTCCACCAATCTCCACCAACCTTTTAGTGAACCGCCACCATATCCACGATATCGCGCATCATCGTCGTCCCGCGCCGGATGTTGGCGATGGAAATGCGCTCGTTGTTGCCGTGCACGCCCGACTGCTCGTCGCTCGGCACGAGAAACGGCGCGTAGCCGTAGCAATGGATGCCCAAGTCGCGGAAGTAATGGCTGTCGGTGAATCCCGTCGATACCTGCGGCACGACGTTGGCGTCGGGGAAGTACTTGTGGGTGACGCTGACCAGCGCCCGATAAAATGGGTCGTCGGTCGGTGACACCGCTGCGGTGAAGCCGATGATCTGCTCGATCTTGATGCCCGGGTCGTTGATGACCGCGCCGAGCTCGGCGAGGAACGCCGGGCGGTCCTGATCGGGGAGCAGGCGGCAATCGATGCGCGCGTCGGCTTCAGGGGGAATCACGTTGATCTTGTTGCTCCCCTCGAGCATGGTGATGGAGCAGGTGTTGCGCACCAGGGC
>CAZXKN010000152.1:0-7692 GCA_964641815.1 uncultured Gemmatimonadaceae bacterium
CCTCGCGTTCAGCGCCTGCTACGAGTTCTTCGAGTGGGGGGCGGCGGTCGCGGGCGGCCATGCCGCGGACGCATTTCTCGGGACGCAGGGCGATGTCTGGGACACGCAGTGGGACATGTTCTCCGCCTTGATCGGCGCGATGGTCGCGCAGCTGACGCTCAGCCGAGTGCATGACCGCGGTTTGGCGCGAGTGAACTCGCGGCTCGGCTGACTGTCACTAAGAGTGACTGAGCGTTTCGTTTCGCGTCGCCATCCGAGACGACAGCCGAGCGCGGCGACCGAAGGAAGTGCTTTAGCGCTATTAGCCGCGGACAAACGAACGCCGCACCGCGAAGGCGCGATCTCGCGCAACCTCCGCGCAGGCGCCATCCTTTCACCATGCTCGCAACCACCCCCAGCACCGACCGCGGGGCGCGCCTCGATGCCCGCCTGTTCTACTGGTCCCTGACTTCCGCCCTCGCGGGCTTCCTCTTCGGCTTTGACACCGTCGTCATCTCGGGCGCCGAGCAGACGATCCAGCACCTCTGGGCGCTGACCCCCAGGATGCATGGCATCGCCATCGCTGCCGCCCTCTACGGCACCGTGCTCGGCTCGCTCACCGGCTCGTGGCCCGCCGACCGTTTCGGGCGCCGTCCCACGCTGCTCGCGATCGGCGTGCTGTTCCTCGTTTCCGCGGTGGGATCGGCTATCGCGCCGAACGTCGGCGTGTTCATCGCGGCCCGGTTCATCGGGGGCATCGGGATCGGCATCAGCACCGTGGCGGCGCCGCTCTACATCTCCGAGATCGCGCCCCCGGCGCAGCGCGGCCGCCTGGCGGCGATGTTCCAGTTCAACATCGTGCTCGGCATCGTGCTCGCGTTCGCATCCAATGCTCTGCTCGCGCGTATCGGGCCCGATGCCTGGCGCTGGATGCTCGGCGTGGCGGCGGTGCCGTCGCTGGCCTACACCCTGATGTGTCTCGGCCTACCCGAGAGCCCGCGCTGGCTGCTCACCCGTAAGAAGGATCGCCCCGCCGCACTCGGAGTGCTGTCACGCGTGATGCGCAACGCGAGCCCGACTCAGATCGAGGCCGCCGCTGATGCCGTCATCGCGGCTACGCCCGCGCAGGCGGGCCACTCCGGGTTCTGGACGTGGCGGCTGCGCGTGCCGATCGCGCTGGCGTTCCTCGTCGCGTTCTTCAACCAGCTCTCCGGCATCAATGCGATCCTCTACTTCGCGCCGCGCATCTTTGCCATGACGGGCCTCGCGCCGCAGGCGGCGCTGTTGCAGTCGGTGGGCATCGGCATCACCAATCTGATCTTCACGTTCGTGGGACTGGGGCTCATCGACCGCCTGGGCCGGCGCACACTGCTCCTCGTCGGCTCCGTCGGCTACATCGTGTCGCTGGGCGCCTGCTCCTGGGCGTTCTTCACGCACCACGAATCGATCGTCCCGGTCTGCATCTTTGCCTTCATCGCGGCCCATGCGATCGGACAGGGGACGGTGATCTGGGTGCTGATCTCGGAGATCTTCCCCAACCGCTACCGCGCCGCTGGACAGTCGCTCGGCAGCGGGACGCACTGGGTGTTCGCGGCCCTGCTCACGACCGTCTTTCCCTTCATGGTGAGCGCGTTCCCGCCCGGAGGGATCTTCCTCTTCTTCTGCGGCATGATGGCACTGCAGCTCGTCTGGGTCCTCACGATGGTGCCGGAGACGAAGGGCGTGCCGCTGGAAGAGATCCAGCGCCGTCTTGGCCTCGCCGCTTGACGACGCGGCCGGTGGTGGTCGGCCTGGGAGAAGCCCTCTGGGACGTGCTGCCCGACGCCGCGCACTTCGGCGGTGCGCCGGCGAATGTCGCGCTGCACGCAGCGGCGCTCGGCGCCGAGTCATGGCTCGTGAGTGCGGTGGGACAGGATGCCCGCGGGGATGCCGCGCTGGCGCGGCTCGATGGCGCCGGCGTGCGGTGCGACACCGTGGCGCGGCTCGCCGATCATCCGACCGGAGTCGTGCGCGTGACCCTCGATGCCGCCGGCCACCCCCTCTACGACATCGCGACGGAGAGCGCGTGGGACTACGTGCCGTGGTCGGTGGCAGTGCAGCAGGTTGCGGAGCGCGCCGATGCCGTCGCGTTCGGGTCCCTGGCCCAACGGTCACCCACATCGCGCGCCACCATCCGCCGGGCGGTGGCAACAACGCGCCGCGCCTCGTGGCGGCTGTTCGACGTCAATCTGCGACAGCGCTACTACGATGCGGACGTGTTGGCCGCATCCATGGAACTCGCGAATGCCGTGAAGCTGAACGAAGAGGAGCTCCCGCTCGTGTCGCAGCTGTGCGGCGTCGCCGACGGACCGCCGCTCCACCAGTTGCGCGCGCTGTGCGACCGCTTCGCGCTGCGGCTGGCGGCGTTGACGCGCGGCCCGTGCGGCGCGGTGCTCGTGACGCCGAGTGCGGTGTGCGAATCCACCGCCCCACCGACGGTCGTGGCGGACACCGTCGGCGCGGGCGATGCCTTCACCGCCACACTGCTCATCGGCATCCTCGCCGGCCGTGCGCTCGATGAGGTGAGCCGGCGCGCCAACGCCGTTGCCGCGTACGTCTGCTCGCAGCCAGGGGCGACGCCCCCGATTCCGGAGGCCTTGCGATGGACCCCGTAACGTCGATCGCCGCATTGCGCGACCAGCTGTCCCGCTTCCAGAATTGGCGCGAGGCGCACGCCGATTTCGAGGCGGCGGTCGCCGATCTTCCTCCCGCCAAGCGCGGCGTCGCGCCCGCGGGACTGCCCTACTCCCCGTGGCAGCTGGTCGAGCACCTGCGCATCACGCAGGCGGATATCCTCGAATTCTGCAGCAACGTCGACTACGTCGAGCGGCAATGGCCCGATGACTATTGGCCGAAGGCCGCGGCACCACCTGACGCGAAGGCCTGGGACGCCAGTGTGGCGGCGTTTCGCCGCGACCGGGAGGCATTGCAACAGATGATCAAGGATCCGTCCTGCGACCTGTTCGCCCGTGTCCCGGCGGGGAACGGTCAGACCTTCTTGCGGGAATTCCTGCTCGTCGCCGACCACACCGCGTACCACGTCGGCCAACTCATCGCGGTGCGGCGCCTGCTCGGCGCCTGGGAGCATTGATGCCATCCACGCACGTCTGGCTGACCGTTGCGCTGCTGACATTCGCATCAGCACAGCCATCCGGCCAAGCACGTGCCACTCGGTGACGCGCGGCACTCCGTCCCATGACTTATCTCGAAGCACTCGAAATCGTGCGTCGCCACTTCGAGAGTCAGTTTCCCAAGACCTGCTCCACGTGCGGTCGGCGCTTCGCCACCCTGCGCGAGTACATCCTCTCCACACGGCGCGTCGGCCCGGCGATATCGTATGACGCCGAGCTGGGCGACTGGCACACCCAGCACCCGATCGGATCGCTCGCTTTCGCGAATTGTTCCTGCGGGACCACCCTGGTTCTCAGCACCGAGGGCATGCCCCTTCCCCAGCGCCAGGCCCTGCTGGCCTGGGTTCGGGAGGAAACCGAGCGGCAACACATCATGCCGTCCGAGCTGTTGGAACGAATCCGGAACGACCTGCGCAAAGAGGTCTTGGAAGGGTGACGATGGCCATTCGAGCCAATAGGGGCAATCTTACTGCATGTCGATTCTCGAATGGTCCGCCATCCAGCCCCGCATCGAGCTCCCGACCCCTGCCGACTTCGATCACGCCATCGACCGGCTGTCGGCCCGCGCCAGCGCCGAACGCCCCTCCATCGTCGCCCTCTATGCCCACGGCCACCAGGTCATGCTCGGCCTCGGCCTGCCGGAGAGCTTCGTCCAGATTCAGGACTCGGGCGACCCGGAGAACAACCCGGCCTTGCTCACCGTCGGCGATGCCGCGGCCGACGGCGTCGTCGCCTTCTATCTCCTGGGATCGCAGCAGACGGACATTCCGCGCCGCAATCTCATCCCGGCGACCACCGCGCGACGCCTCGCCCGCCAGTACCTGACCAGCGGCAAGGTCTCCGAGGAAGCAACGTGGGAGCCCGTGTAGCGCGGCGACTCGCCGCCGTGGCGCTCGGCTACTCGATGTGCGCGTGTGGAGGGGACACGACCGGTCCGCCGTTCCTGAAGCGGCAGCTCGTCTTCAGCGTCGAGCCGGGCACCTCCGAAGGAAACGTCACGATCGCCCCGCCGCTGCAGATCGCGATCGAGGACGAAGCGGGCAACATCGACCGCCGTGCCTCCGCCGCCGTCACGCTCTCCCTCGGCCCCAATGCCGCCGGTGCCACGCTGAGCGGGGCGACCACCGTCCACGCCGTCGGTGGCATCGCCACATTCTCCGACCTCCGCGTCGACCGTCCGGGAGGCGGCTATCAGCTGGTGGCCACGGCGCAATCCCTCCCCGCGCAAGCGAGCGCCCGTTTCGACGTCCACCTGCACTTCGTGCAGGTCACCGTCGGGATTTTCCACAGCTGCGGGCTTACCTCTCACGGCTTCGCCTACTGCTGGGGATTGAACGACGTCGGCCAGGTCGGGGACAGCGCCAACGAGCAGCGCGTGCGGCCGGCACTCGTCAAAGGCGGATGGACGTTCACACAATTGAGCGCGGGCGGCGATCACACCTGCGGCATTACCCCGGGCGGAGCCGTCTACTGCTGGGGCAGCAACTTCTCCGGGCAATTGGGCGACAGCTCGATGAATGACCGCACCGTGCCGGTCCGCGTTGTCGGCAACCGCACCTTCGCGCAGCTCTCGGCGGGATCGTTTCACACCTGCGGGCTCACGGCGGCCGGTGCCGCCTGGTGCTGGGGATCGAACCTGTTCGGCGCCCTGGGCGACGGAACGCAGAGCTTCCGCCTCTCCCCCGTTCCCGTCGGCGGCAGCCTGCACTTCTCCCAGTTGAGCGCGGGCGGCGTCCACACCTGCGGTATCGCCTCCGGCAACGCTGCGTACTGCTGGGGGTGGAACGGCGGCGGGCAAATCGGTGACAGTACCACCACGATCCGCCTGACCCCCACGCCTGTGTACGGCGGCTTGTCGTTCGCCGAGATCAGCGCCAACCCCGGGTCTGATCTCGAAGGCCACACGTGCGCCGTCACGACGGGCGGCATCGCCTACTGCTGGGGCACGAATTTCAACGGCGAGCTGGGGGACAGCACGAACGCCGGACACCTGTCTCCCGTCGCGGTCCTCGGCGCCCTGCAGGTCTCGTACGTCGGCGCGGCGCGCGGCTACGGCTGTGCGTTGACAATCGGGCAGGCGCTGCACTGCTGGGGCATCAACGCCGACGGCGAGCTGGGTGATGGCACGACGGATCCACACCTGACTCCGAATCTCGTCGCCGGCTCGCTCACGATCGCGCAAGTGAGCGCACGCTTCGATCACGCCTGTGGCGTCACCGCGGCTCAGGCCGTGTACTGCTGGGGCACGAACGACCATGGCCAGCTGGGCGACGGCACGACGACGCCGCGCCTCGCCCCCACGCCGGTGATCCAGTGACGGGTCGCCGCTACAGCGACGCGGAGATCGCGGCGATTTTCCGCGCCGCCGCCGAAGGCCCGCAGCTGCCGCAGCGCGAGGTGCCGCGCGAGGAAGGCTTGACGCTCACAGAGCTGCAGGCGATCGGCCGCGAGGTCGGGATCGCTCCCGAGGCGGTGGCGCAGGCCGCGCACGGCCTCGACGTGCGGCGCGACGCGCAGTCGCGCCGGTTCCTCGGCCTCCCGATCGGCGTCGCCCGCACCGTCAGCTTGAATCGCCGGCTCTCCGACGAGGAGTGGGAGCGGCTCGTGGTGCAGCTCCGCGACGTCTTCAACGCCCGCGGCGTCACGCGCTCCGACGGCTCGCTGCGCCAGTGGACCAACGGCAACCTCCAGGTGCTGCTCGAGCCGACCGAGACCGGCCATCGGCTGCGGTTCGGCACGCTGCACGGCGGCGCCAGTGCGTTGATCGGCGCGGGGCTGACCGCCCTCGGGGCCGCGGGAGTCGTCGCGATCGTGACGTCGATCAATGGAACGCTGGGCGCGGCGATGAGCGGCATCGGGTTCATTGCGGTGGCGGGGTTGGGGATGATCGCGAGCGGCGCGTTGCGACTGCCGCGGTGGGCAAAGCTGCGCGGGAGTCAGATGGAAGCGATCGCCACCAAGGTCGCTGTGCCTCCGGAGTTGCCGCCGAAGAACGGCGGAAGCTGAGCTACACTCCCGGCAGCGGACTCGTGTGGTCGTCCCGATCGAGATGCACGAAGGCCTCGGCGGCGGCGACGCCGGCCTCGCGACCCCGCCACGCCGCCATGATCTCGTGATGCTCGCGCCAGATCCCGCGGCCGTCCTGGCTCACATGCGCGAACAGCGCCGTCTTCTTCTGCTCGACAACCGGCGAGATGTCGACGTACGTGTTGGGCAGGAAGCCCTGCGTCTGGCTGCCGGCGTTGACCTCGAAGAAGTAGAGGCGCGCCGTGGGCAGGCTCATCCAGGCGCGGATCGTGAGGATGCTCGCGACCTGGTGATCCATGTGGGTGTCGACCGGCCAATGCGTGAAGACGAGGTCGGGCTTGGCGGTGGCGAAGAAGCGATGCATCGCGTCGACGTGGGCGTGGTTCAGCTCCGTGGCGCCGTCGATCTGGCCGAAGAATGCCGCCGTCGCCCCGAGGATCCTGCAGGCGGCCTCGCTCTCGGCGCTGCGAATCCGTGCCGCTTCGTCGAGCGACCTGCCGTCGATCCCGCGCTCGCCGCGGGTGAGGTACAGAATCGTGACCGAGTGGCCCAGGGCGGCGTAGCGCGCGAGCGTCCCGCCGCACCCCGACTCGGGGTCGTCGGGGTGACCGCCCACGCACACCACCGACAGCCGCGCTGCTCCCGCTTCCCGCTCGCCCGCCGCCAGCGGCAGCGCGGTGGCCCCGGCCACAACAGCGAGTGATTGCCCGACGAAGCCGCGACGCGTAAGGTCTGACGGGTGCATGGCACCAGTTTGCCGGGATTTCGTCGAATTGCAAGGAGGGCAGTCGTGACCGCATGGCGGTATGTGATCATGACCCTGATTCCCGCGGTCGCCGGCGCACAGTCGCCGCTGACGCACCAGCGGACCTACGCCAATCCGATCGACATCGACTACAAGTACAACTTCGAGCAGAAGAATCAGGGGATCTCGTACCGCTCCGGGGCCGATCCCGTCATCGTCGTCCAGCGCGGCGACTACTACCTCTTCGAGACGATCGGCGACGGCTACTGGCGCTCGCACGACCTGGGGACGTGGCAGCACATCACCCCCTCGCGCTGGCCCCTGACCGACGTCGTCGCGCCGGCGGTGCTGTCGGTGCGCGACACGATCTATCTCCTGCCGAGCACCACGAGCCCGCTGCCGATCCTGATGCTCACCCAGCCCGCCACGGGACGCGTGGATTTCTACAATCGACTGCTGCCCTGGCTTCCCCTGGCCCGCGCGCGCGAAGCGGACGTACTCGCCAGGCCCGATTCGGTCCAACCCGGGCCCTGGGATCCGCAGTTCTTTTACGATCCCGACAGCGACCGCTGGTTCCTCTATTGGAACTCGTCCAACGCCTATCCCCTGCACGCCATCGAGCTCGACAAGACGCAGCAGCTCGCCTACAAGGGAACGCCCCATTGGCTCTTCGGTCTCGACCCTGTCCACCACGGCTGGGAGCGCTTCGGCCGCGACCACATGGACACGACGATCCATCCCTTCATTGAAGGATCGTGGATGACCAAGCAC
>CAZXKN010000153.1:0-7665 GCA_964641815.1 uncultured Gemmatimonadaceae bacterium
TAGGCCGTATCGGCCGCGCTATGCACGTCGGTAAACAGCGCCGCGGCGATGATCCCGGGAAGCACGAAGATGAACACCGGCAGAATCTTCAGGAAGCCGGCGAAGATCGTCCCTCGTCGGGCTTCGGTGATCCCTTTCGCCGCGAGTACGCGTTGCACGATGTGCTGATCGGTACACCAGTACCAGATCCCGAGAATCGGGGCGCCGAACACGATCCCCGTCCACGGGAAATCGGGGTGGTTCATCGGCTTCCACATCGAGAAGAAGTCGGGCGGGACCTTCGCCGCGAGCCCGGACCAGCCGCCGACCGCGTGCAACCCGAGAATCGCGAGCGTCGCGGAGCCGATGATCAGCACGACCGCCTGCATCACCTCGGTGTAGATCACGGCGCGCAGGCCGCCGAGCACCGTGTACAACCCGGTGATCGCGATCAGCACCATGGCGCTGGTGTAGACGTTCCATCCCGTCACCGCCCGCATCACCACGCCGCCGGCGTACAGGGTGACGCTGATCTTGGTGAGGACATAGCCGACGATCGACACCCAGGTGAAATACGTGCGCGAGGCGGGGTTGAAGCGGCGCTCCAGGAACTCGGGCATCGTGTACACGCCGCTGCGCAGATAGAACGGCGCGAACAGCCACCCCAGCAGCAGCAGGATGAGGCACGCCAGCCACTCGAAGTGGCCGACGGCCATGCCGCTCGCGGCACCGGTCCCCGCGAGCCCTACGAGGTGCTCGCTGCCGATGTTCGAGGCGAAGAGGCTCGCTCCCACCGCGAACCAGCCCACGTCGCGGCTCGCCAGGAAGTAGTCGGCGCTGACGTTCTTCTCGCGCTTGGCGGCCCAGTAGCCGATCCCGAGGAGGATGAGGAAATAGCCACCGATCACCAGCAGGTCGAACAGGTGGAGTGAGGTCATGGCCTTGGGTGGTTGAGGAGGAATTGCACAGCCAGGTCGGTCAGACTCCACAACTGGACATCCGAGCTGGTCCCGTACCGCGTAGGGACCAGTTTCCCATTTTCGATGCGATAGCTCCACAGCTCGGCGTGGCGCAGGCCCGAGCGGTCCACTGCGTCGTTGATCTTGCGCAGCGCGCCGGCGATCCACGCCGTGTCGGCTCCGGTGCCGGCGGTCGCGAGCTGGCCGGCGAGTCCTGCCAGCAGCTCGTTCACGTCCCTGCCCCACACGACGGTGGGCGAATGGTACGCGTCCTGGCGGAACGCGTCCCACACGTCCTGCGAGGCAAAGGCATCGTTGGCGGTGACGGGCCCGAGCCCTTCGACGAACAGCCCGACCGGATATGGCCGCAGCAGCGCCTCGACCTGCGCGCGCGTCTCCTGCACATTGAGCCGCACCACGAGCAGCCGCATCGCAGGATCGGTGTTCACGATCGGGACCGGATGGCCGTCGCCGTCGAGCGACACGGCGAGGAAGCGCAGCGAGTCGGTCTGCTCGGACGGCAAGGCAGTGGCGAGGATGCCGTCCCAGTAGCCCTGCTCGTCCGCCGGCAACGACTTGAGTTTCGCTTCCACCCGCGCGTTGACCTGGTCCGGCGCGATCACCACCTGGAAATGCCGCACCGCACCGTTCCAGGTGATCACCGCGTGCTCGAGCGCGCCGCGATCGGCCACGAAAGCAGCCAGCGCCGAATCGCGAATCGCCGGCGCGAGCGAGTCGAGCGTCTGTTGCGTGATGCCCAGCTGCTTGATCGCGTCGAGGATGGTGCCGATTCCCGCCAGCGCGTTGGGCACCCAGATCGCGTTGACGTCATACGCGAAGCGTCCGCCGCCGTAGCCGTCGCGGCTGTCGCGCCAGCTCGCCGAGATCCAGCGGCCGTCATCGCTCCTGGGGAAGGAGACGAGGTTCAGGGGGGAGGGATCCTTGGCGTAGGCGGCGGTCTGGCGGGCGACATAGGCGAGATTGGCGATCAGCTTGCCCAGGCGCCCCTGCTCCAGCAGGAAGCGGCGCCGCCGATCCGCGGGGACGCGGGCGTCGCTCAGGTATCCCGCCTCCACCACCGGCAGCTGGTAGTTGGCGTCCACCATGATGTAGTTCTCGCGCACCGCCTGGAGCTCGCGTAGCACCGCGCGCGCCTCGGGAATCTTGCCGGCGGCGCTGAGCCGGTTGTATTCCGCCGCATGCTCGCGAATCGCCTGGCCGGCGAGCGCTTCCTCGTGGCTCACCGCACCGTCGGGCGACAGCTTGCGCAAGGCACTCGCGATCGCGTGCTCCGGCATCGACGCATCCCACACCGGGCGCATCAGCAGCACCGTCATCAGCATGTCGCGCCCGAAGTACGTGGCGAAGTTGGGGAGGCCCGCCATCATCTTCTCGCGGTAGCACAGCACTTCCATCCCGCGCACCTCGCGCTCCAGCCGCCGGAACCGCTCCGGGTGGGTCGTGTCGGCCTTCACGGCGTTGTAAAAGCGCCAGAACTGATCGTTGAAGATCGCCTCGCGGCCGAGCGGCGTGAGCGCGGCGGCGTCGGTGGTGACGCGCACGCGCACCCGCACCGGGCCGCTCCCGGAAGTGCGGCGGATCGTGACGCTCGATCCCGTCTGCGTCGCCGTCTCCCCCGGCTGGCCCTCGAGCGTCAGCCACAGGTGATTCTTGCCGTCGAAGCTCGGCTGCGAGACCTGGATCGACAGGCGCGGCGTCTTCGTGGTGACGACCTGCGGCTGCAGGCGCGCGCGCAGCGCATCGACCGTCCTGGCGCCGAGCAGCGCGAGCTGGCGCGTGCGCTCGGCGGCGGGCAACCGCGCAATGTTCGCGATCAGCGTATCGAGATCGGGACGAGGGAAGGGCGTGGCATCGAGCGGCAGGGTGTCCCGCGCAGCGTACTGCAGATCCCGCTCCACGCGCATCGAGCCGAGCAGAAAGAGACCGACCGTGACGGGAGAGGGACTCTCGAGGATGTAGCTCACCGAGCGCGTGCCGCGCGTCTCCGTGGCGACCGCCCCGGCCGCGCCCCACCACAGCTGGGCGGGGCGCCCGGCGGAATCGCGAGCGCTGAAGCCGACGCTCTCATCGGCGGCGTCGGCCCAGAGGTGGACCACGCGCCCGCTCTTGCGGTTCAGGTAGATCTGCAGCGCATTCTTGCGCGTATCGCGGTAGACGCGCGTCTCGTATCCCTGGTAGGCCGCTGGATCGTCCAGCTGCGGCTCCGGGAACGCGAGGTAGGGTGGCACGGTGTCCGGCCGCACGACCTGGACGGCGGCCAGCACAGCGATGCGGATCATGGCGTCCTTCAATAACTCCCGGACGGAAGCGTGTCCATGTCGTATACCTTGATCCAGTGCGAGCGCACCTGGACGCGCAGCTCGCGGCCGCGGTAGCTGGCAAAGACCTTCGCGGAGGTGAGCGCGGGCATGTGACAGTCGACGCATCGACCGACGAGGCGTCGGCCGTATTTGGGGTAGAGCCCGCAGCTCTGCGGCGTGTGGCAGGTCAGGCAGCGCCCGGAGAATGCCACCACATCTCGTTGCTCGCGGTGGACATCGTGGCAGGTGGCGCAGGTCATCTGCGAGGAGCGGAAACACTTGCTCCGCTCCAGCAGTGTGATCTGGTTGCCGTGCACATCGACCGAGTCCCCGTCGACCGGCGCCGTCAGCGACGTCAGCTTGTTGAGAGCCTGTCCCGGCACGTGCGAAAACGCCGCGCTGCGGAGCGGGGCGGTTCCGCTGTGACAGAGTGCGCACCCATCGAGCTGCCGCTCGCGGGGCAGCAACGCGGGGTTGACGATGTCCCGTGGCAGCAACCAGCGCAGCGGCGATCGCTCGTGCCGTGCGTGGTCGCGGCCAGCGCCGTGGCAGGACTCGCAGCTGATTCCGAGGATCGCATTGCCGCGCTGGTAGCGATTGAGCACTCCGAGCGAGGGCACGGCATCGAACCACGTCGCGTGGCATTCAAGACAGCGCGGCAGGATGGGCCGGGAGAAATTAGGCCGGCCGTCGGCGTAACCGGGGCTGTATGCCCAGCCCGTCCCCGTCCAGTATGAGACGGGAAGCTGGTACAGCTGATCATGGCTGCTCCAGTAGAGATACGATTGACCCTTGCGGATGCCGGTGACGATGGCGATGCGCTCGGTCCGGATGGTCGTGTCTGGGGCGCGACCCGACACCGCGGTCTCGAAGAATCCGGCGGCGGCGGAGTCCATGCGGAAGTAGAGCGAGGGATTGGATGTGCGTACGATGTTGTCGCGGGAAGTGAAGCTGCCGGCGATGGAGGAACGAGTCGGGAGTTGTGATGTCAGGTGGTGGGCGGTCCGTTCGAAGCTCGCCTGCGCTGTGTGACAGGCGATACAGGCGGAATCGCCCACGGCGTTGTCCCCCCGGACGGCTTCGGTTTCGTGCCGGCAGCCGATCAGGGCGGCGCCGAACGCGACAGCACAGACCAGGAAACCCGGCTTTCTGCACGGCTCTAGCATGCTCACGAAGTTGCCCTATATTTGCGCTCGTGGCCACGCGCCTGTGGCTTTGCCTGCCCTTCGCCGCTCTCGCGGCCGCGCTTCCCGGGTGCGCGCACCCGGGCGCTGGGGGGAGCCAGGTTGCCGGTCACCCCCAAAGCGTCGATTCCACCCATCCGGCGAACCGCAGCCCCACGACCGTGACGTCCGTGGACGCCCAGGTCGGAGCCGGTGAGCCGATCGAGATGGCGCTTCAGGGCAAAGTCCCCGGCCTCGAAGTCACGCGCACGACCGACGGGGGGGTCGCCATCCGCATCCACGGGCCCGCGTCATTTTTCGGCAACAATGAGCCGCTCTACATCCTGGATGGCATTCCGATCACGCCGGGACCGAACGGGACCATCAAGGGACTCAACGCGCGCGACATCGAATCGATTCAAGTCCTCAAGGACCCTTCTGAGACGGCCCTGTATGGCGTGCGTGGCGGCAATGGGGTGATCGTCATCAAGACAAAGACGGCGCCGACTACGCCCAAGCGGTAGTTCCACCCGGAGACTCCAGACCAGTGCGCACACCGCTCCTCATCCTTGCGGTCGTCGGAGCTTTCTGCCGTTCCACGCCGCTCACCGCCCAGGCTCCCATCGAGCAACGCATCACCGCCCTCATCGCGCAGATGACGCTCGAAGAGAAACTGGGCCAGCTGAATCTCCCGACCTACAACCCCGGCGCCAACCCATCCCAGGCGGACCTGGTGCGGCGCGGGCTCGTGGGGGGATTCCTGAACCTCGACGGCGCCGACGCGACGCACGACATGCAGAAGATCGCGGTCGAGCAGTCGCGGCTCCACATCCCGCTGCTGTTCGGCCAGGACGTGATCCACGGCTATCGCACGACGTTCCCGATTCCGCTGGGCGAGGCGAGCGCCTGGGATCCGGAGCTGGCGGAGGCGACCGCGAAGTTCGCGGCGCGCGAGGCGCGAGCCGCGGGGCTCAACTGGACGTTCGCTCCGATGGTCGACATCGCGCGCGACCCGCGCTGGGGACGGATCGCCGAAGGAGCCGGTGAGGACCCCTACCTCGGGTCGGCGCTCGCCGCGGCGCGGGTGCGCGGCTTCCAGCAGTACATCCTGGCGACGGTGAAGCATTTCGCCGCCTACGGCGGAGCCGAAGCGGGTCGCGAGTACAACACGGTCGACATGTCGGAGCGCACGCTGCGCGAGGTCTACCTGCCGCCCTACAAGGCCGCGGTCGATGCCGGTGTCGGCTCGGTCATGTCGGCGTTCAACGAGATCGGCGGCGTCCCGAGCTCGGCGAACCCGTGGCTCACGAACACCGTGCTGCGCGGCGAATGGCGCTTCCGCGGCTTCGTGGTGAGCGACTGGACATCGGTCGCCGAGCTCGTGCCACATGGGATCGCCGCCTCGCCGTCCGAGGCCGGGCGGCTGGCGCTCGCCGCCGGCGTCGACATGGACATGGTGGCGGGGATCTACCTCGACAGCCTCCCCGCCCTGGTGCGCTCCGGCAAGATCCCGGTGGCGCAGGTCGACGAGGCGGTGCGCCGCATCCTGCGCGAGAAGTTCCGGCTGCGCCTGTTCGATGATCCCTATCGCGCCATGCCGGCCGTCGATCCCGACAAGGCGCTGGCCCGCCGCGCAGCGCAAGAGTCGATCGTCCTGTTGAAGAATGCTGGCGGGCTCCTCCCCATCGCGGCGACGGCGAAAACGATCGCAGTAATCGGTCCGCTCGCGGCCGACACGGTCAACCCGCTCGGCCCCTGGTCGGGGAAGAGCCGGCCGTCGGACGTCGTGTCGGTGCTGGCGGGGATCAAGGAGCGGGCGGGCTCGGGCGTCACCGTACTCACAGCGCCGGGCACCGGCGTCACCGACGGAGACACCAGCGGCATCGCCAGCGCGGTCGCCATGGCTCAGCAGGCCGACCTTACGGTTCTGGTCGTCGGCGAAGCCGACACGATGAGCGGCGAAGCCTCGAGCCGCTCGGCGCTGGGCCTCCCGGGGGCGCAGGAGCAGCTGGAGCGCGCCATCGTCGCCACCGGGAAACCCGTGGTGCTGGTCCTCATGAGCGGCAGACCGCTCATCCTGTCGTGGTCCGCGGAGCACGTCCCCGCCATCGTCGAGACGTGGTTCCTGGGCGACGAGACGGGTCACGCTATCGCGGACGTACTGTTCGGGGACGTCAACCCGAGCGGCCGGCTGCCGGTGACGTTCCCCCGCAGCGTGGGCCAGATCCCGATCTACTACGCACAAAAGAATACGGGACGCCCGGCGGTCGAGGGACAGCACTTCACTTCCAAGTACCTCGATGTCCCGAACACGCCGCTCTACCCGTTCGGGTTTGGCTTGAGCTACACGACATTCGCGTATCGTGACTTGAAGGTGGCCAACGCGCGGCTCCGTTCCACCGATACGCTGGTGGTGACGGTGACGGTGGTCAATACCGGATCGCGCGCGGGGACCGACGTGGCGCAGCTCTACGTGCGCGATGACGTGGGCAGCGTGACCCGTCCGGTGCGCCAGTTGAAAGGTTTCCAGCGCGTGGAGCTCGCCGCCGGAGCGACGAAGATGGTCGAGTTCCGCGTCCCGGTGCAGCAGCTCGGGCTCTGGAACCAGGCCATGCGATACGTCGTGGAGCCGGGGACATTTCATGTGTACGCCGGCTCGAGCTCGACCGCCGAACTTGTGGGGACCTTCGAAGTAGTGGGAGCGCGCTAGCATGTCGCCATTCATGGCGGGTCGCGTCAGCGCCGAGCGCCGACTTCAGTCGGCGAACAGGAGGGCTCGGCGACTGGTCTTGTGTGGTGCTCTCCTGGCGCTGGCTTGCAACTCCGACACCACGCAACCGCCGGGGCCGCCGGCCCAGGTAGCGAAATCCGGGGGCGACGCGCAGTCGTGGTATCACAACAACGCCCTCCCCACGGCGTTCAGCGTCACCGTGGTCGACGCCAACAGCATCCCGGTGCCGGGCGTCCGCGTCGACTGGGCGATCGTCACCGGCACGGGCGGCAGCTTGAGCCCTGCCGTCGATTCGACCGATTCCAAGGGCGTCGCCGAGACCGGCCTCACCCTCGGCAGTGGCACGACCTACGTCGTGACCGCCTCGGTGGCGGGACTGCCGTCGGTCACGTTCAGCGCCAACGCCGCCGCCCCGCCCGTCCGGGACTCGGTCGCAGTACAGGACAACTTCTTCCAACCCGACAGCGTCGTGCTCCAGGTGAACGACACCGTGTACTGGACGTGGGCGGGAG
>CAZXKN010000154.1:0-16840 GCA_964641815.1 uncultured Gemmatimonadaceae bacterium
GTCGTTCATCGACGAGCTGGCGCACGCCGCGGGCCGCGACTGCCGCGACTTCCTCCTCGACCTGCTCGGCCCCGACCGCATCGTGGATATGACCAAGGTCGGCGCCGCGAAGCCGGTGGACAACTACGGCGACACCTGGGAAACGCACCCGCTCGACACGGCGCGCTACCGCAAGGTGCTCGAGCTGGCGACGCAGCAAGCCGGCTGGGGCAAGCAGCTCCCCGCGGGCGAAGGGCTGGGGCTGGCGGTGCACCGGAGTTTCCTCACGTATGTCGCCGTCGTCGTGCACGCCAAGGTGACGGCACAGGGCGAGATCGTGCTGCCGCGGGTGGACATCGCGCTGGACTGTGGCTTTGTCGTCCACCCCGACCGCGTGCGCTCACAGGCGGAGGGCGCAGTGATCATGGGACTGAGCAACGCCATCACGAGCGAGCTGTCGTTCAAGAACGGGCGCGTGGTGCAGTCGAACTACCATGACTACCAGGTGCTGCGCATGAGCGCCGCACCCCGGGAACTGCACGTGCACCTCGCCCCGAGCGGCGGCCCGCCGGGAGGCGTGGGCGAACCGGGTGTGCCGCCGGTCGCGCCGGCGCTCGCCAACGCCGTCTTCGCGGCCACGGGCAAACGCATCCGGTCGCTTCCCATGGGGCCGCAGCTGGCGGTCGCCTAGCGAGGAGGCGCGCGGCTCCCGTTCCAACGCTGTCTTGCCCTGGTGCTCCACCGCGCAAGATTTGACCTCCTTCCCCCGACCGGAGGCCTGCATGACTGATCGCCGCACGTTCCTTGGGAGTGTCGCCGGGCTTGGTGCCGGCGCGTTGCTGCTGCCGGAGTTGGCACGGGCGGATGTCGGCGGATCCGACGCCTGGCTCGATCAGCTCAAAGGCAAGCATCGCCAGCTCTTCGACGCGCCCGAGCCCGACGGCGGGACCGTGCTGCGGCACTCACGAGGCTATCTCGACGTCTGGCGCGACTCGTACGGGGTGGCCGAGCACGACGTCAGCCTCATCGTGACGTTCTACGGGCGCACCACGCCGCTCGGCGTGCAGGACGCGATGTGGGCGAAGTACAAGCTCGGTGCCGCGATCAACCTCACCGATCCCAAGACCAGCGCGCCGCTCGTGCGCAACTATTTCGCGCATCCCGAGCCCGGGGATCCGATGGGGGATGGCACACCCGAGTGCTCGATCGAGTCCCTGCAGCGGCGCGGCGTGCTGTTCCTGCTCTGCAACAACGCGCTGCAGCGCTGGTCTGCCCGGCTCGAGAAGGACGGGATGGGGACGGCACAGGACATTCACGACGATCTCGTCGCGCACACCCTCTCGGGCCTGGTCGTCGTGCCGAACGTGTTGATCGCGATGACCAAGGCGCACGAGCGCGGCTTCGCGTACGCGCGCTCCTAGCGGCGGCTCCACCGATTGAGGACAGCTGTTAAGATGGCGTCATGAGAACAGCTCGGGACTCGGCCGGGATCGCCTGCCTCCTGGCGGCGCTGGCTACCCCTGTGTTTGCCCAAACCGTCCGCGTCGACGTCACCCCCAGCCACGTCATCAACACCTTCGACCCCGACAGCGCCCTGGGCAGCTCGATCGACGTCCTCTCGCGCACCGACATCAACCGCGTCTACACGCCCCACATCATCCAGGAGGCGCTCTCGGCGGGCTGGGGGCCGATCACCTACCGCAACAACACCGAGCTGCGCATGGCCGCGTGGCATTGGACCGAGAACGGCACCTGGAGTGATGCGGCACATCGCAGTGGCTACTTCACCGGCAGTACCGACCTCAAGGACCCTATTCGTTACATCCTCGCCTATGCGCTGCCGCACCGCGGCTTCGCGACGAGCGGCGATCGTCCGGTGGCAGGTCCGAACCTCACCTACTGGAAAAGCAATCCGTATCTCACGAGCACGTTCACGGGCGAAAGTGATTCGCTCCATCCGCAGTGGGTGGTGGTCGACCTGCAGGCGGAAAAGCCGGTGAGCGCCCTTCGCATCGTCTGGGCGAGCCCGTATGCCACGACCTACCAGGTGGAATACTGGGTCGGCACC
The DNA here is from genome assembly GCA_964641815.1 of uncultured Gemmatimonadaceae bacterium. Classification (GTDB taxonomy): domain Bacteria; phylum Gemmatimonadota; class Gemmatimonadetes; order Gemmatimonadales; family GWC2-71-9; genus DASTHG01. The sequence continues at coordinate 2,048 of CAZXKN010000154.1, forward strand.
GACGCGCTCGACTTCGACGGCGGACCGAAAGGGGAATGGAAGGTCTTCTCTGCGGGGGCGCTGAAGAATGCGCAGGGTGGCACCGTCACGCTGAAGTTGACGGAGATGAGCGTTGCGACACGCTACATCCGGATTCTCATGACCGAGTCTTCCAATACCTGCGACGAGCATGACGCCCGGGACGTGCGCAACTGCGTCGGCTATGCGATCCAGCAGATTGCCGCGGGGACGCTCGATGCGGGCGGTGCGTTTGTCGCAGCGCCCCAGAGCCCCGACGAGCGACTCATTACTTACTGTGTCTCGTCCATCGATCCGTGGCATTCCGCTGCCGACGGCAACACCAGCGGCAACTACCAACACACGGGCTTCGATCTCTTTTTCACGAGCGGCCTCACGAACAATCTGCCCGCCATGATTCCGGTCTCGATGCTCTATGGCACGCCCGACGACGCCGCGGCGCAGATCGCCTACATCGAGCGGCGCGGCTATCCGATCGGGTACATCGAAATGGGAGAAGAGCCTGACGGCAAGCACGCCATGCCGGAAGACTACGCGGCGCTGTACCTGCAATGGGCCAGCGCATTGCACAAGGTGGACCCGAAGCTCAGGCTCGGCGGGCCGGTGTTCGAGGGCGTCAACGAAGACATTAGGGCTTGGCCCGACGCGCGCGGGCGGACTTCATGGATGGGCCGCTTTGTCGACTACCTGAAGGCACACGGCCGGCTCGCAGACCTTTCCTTCGTCTCGTTCGAGCACTATCCGTTCGAACCCTGCGCCATCACCTGGCAGACGCTCTACTCGGAGCCGAAGCTGATGCAGCACATTCTCCAGGTCTGGCGCGACGACGGCGTACCGAAGAATGTCCCGCTGATGGTGACGGAGAGTCACGTCTCATGGTCCCTCACGGGGCCGATGACCACGACCTTCGGGGGTCTGTGGCTGGCCGATAACATCGGCTCGTTCTTTGCAGGGGGCGGCGCCGCTTTCTACCACTCGCCGATTCAACCCCAGGGAGTGCAGAACACCTGCCTCGGCTGGTCGTCATGGTCGAACTTCGTGTCCGACGAGAACTATCAGATCAGGGGATACACGGCGACGTACTGGGCCGCGCACATGCTCAACCTAGAGTGGCTCGCGCACCGCGCCGGCGTCCATCAGATGTTTCCCAGCTCGGCCGATGTCACGGACTCCGCGGGCAATGCGCTCGTCACATCCTACGCGGTGCACCGTCCCGACGGCAACTGGTCCCTCATGCTCGTCAATCGCGACTCGACCAATCCCCACACGGTGCGGGTCGTATTCGCGGATGCGAAGAACAAGCGGCCGTCATCGTTCGCAGGGCCGGTCACGGTCGTGTCCTGGGGGAGCGAGCAGTACGTATGGATCAACGATGGACCGAACAGTCATCCCGATCCCGATCATGCGCCCGTCGCCACACTGCTCGCCGGGCCGGCCACGTTTACGCTTCCGAGAGCCTCAATTACGGTGTTGCGGGGCAGGGTGGGCCGATGATCCTCGTCGTCGCGGCAGCGATAACGCTCGCTGCCGGGCAGCCCGACACGACCAGCGTGTGGACTCGCATCCCCGGCGGCCCCGGCACCGGGTGCGCGCACGATTCGAGCTATGCGTTCTTCGTTCATAAGGGCGATGACCACCGGCTGGCGATCTTCCTGAACGGCGGCGGCGCCTGCTGGACCAGCATGAATTGCGATCTCCACGCCCGCCCGACATATCACGCGCAGCTCGATTCGACCGACATGCCCGACACGCAGGGCGGCCTCTTCGATCTGTCGAATCCCCGGAACCCGATCAAGAGCTTCACGATCGTATTTATCCCCTACTGCACGGGCGACGTGTTCCTCGGCGGCCGGACGGTTTCCTACACGAGTACCGACACGACCGGCGCTGCTCACGAGATCCAGGTCCGCCACCAGGGTCGCCCCGATGCTGACCAGGCAATGGCCTGGATCGAGGCGCACTATCCGGCGCCCCAGCTCGTGTTCGTCGCGGGGAGTAGCGCCGGCGCGATTGCGTCACCGTTCTACGCGTCTCAGGTCGCCCGCCATTATCCCAGGGCCCGCATCGTGCAGCTCGGCGACGGGGCGGGCGGCTACCGGGCCCCGGCGATTCCGGGAATCCTGGCGCTGTGGGGAGCGACCGCTTTGCTGCGGAGTGATTCGGCCTATCGCGGCGTCGACTCCGCGTCCCTGACGTTCGAGACGATCTACGAGGTGGCGGCGCGGACCACCCCGCGGGTGACATTCACCCAATACAACAGTGCCGAGGACGGCGTGCAGTTGTCGTTCTTGGCGCTGCTCGGCGTGCGCGACGTCAGGCTCGCCGGGCTCCTCGCCGCGAACCTCGCCGACATCCGCCGGGTCAACCCGGCACTGCGCAGCTACACGGCGCCTGGCCCGATGCACACGATTCTGCGGCGCCCCGAGTTCTACAGCCTGACGGTCGATGGGGTGGCGGTGCGGGATTGGGTCGCCGATCTGCTCGACGGGAACCATGTGAACGACGTGGGCCAGTCGTTGCTGTCGACCAACACCCGGTAAGGTACCAAGAGCCGGGCCTGGAGCCGTGTCAGGCGCGCGGCGTCGCGATCACGGCTCCGCGATCCTCTTCGCGCAATTGGATCTCGTGGAGCCGGGAGTAGAGCCCCTGGCGCGCCACGAGCTCCGCATGGGTACCGCTCTCGACGATGGTCCCGGCGTCCAGGACATGGATGCGGTCGGCGTTGCGGATCGTGGCCAGCCGGTGCGCCACGACGACGGTCGTCCTTCCCCCCATGAGCCGAACGAGTGCCTCGAACACCAGCTCTTCCGCCTGGGCATCGAGGCCGGTACTCACTTCGTCGAGCAGCAGGATCGGGGCATCCCGGATGATCGCCCGGGCGATGGCGAGCCGCTGGCGTTCGCCCCCCGACAGGCTCACTCCGCGCTCGCCGACCAACGTCTCATAGCCGTGTGGCGTTTGCAGGATGAAGTCGTGCGCGTTGGCGAGCCTGGCCGCGCGAACGATCTCCTCCTGAGTGGCCTCCGGCTTCCCGTAGGCGATGTTCTGCCAGATCGGAGCGCGAAACAGGATCGTGTCCTGCAGCACGAAGCTGATCTGGCGTCGCAGTGACCTCAGTGTAAAGCTCTGGACGTCCGCGCCGTCGATGCGCACCACTCCCGAGATGGGGTCATAGAACCGGGCAATCAGGCTGAGCACGGTGGACTTGCCGCCGCCCGAGGGGCCGACCAGCGCCACGAACCGCCCGGCGGGGATCTCCAGGGAAACGTCTGTCAGGACGGGCGGTGGGCCCGCGAAGCCGAACTTCACGTGGTCGAAGGTGATCGCGCCCCGGAATCGCGGCGCCTCCCGCGCCCCGGGCAGGTCGCGCACCTGGCTCTCGATCCCGGCGATCTCCTCGATGCGCTCAGCACCCACGAGAGCCTTCGCGACGGTGTCCGTCAGCTTGGAGAGGTCGCGCATCGGCTTGTACATCTTGCCGAGGTACAGCACGAACACCACCAGCGCTCCCGCCGTGAGCATGCCGGCGAGCACCAGCCGTGCCCCGTACCAGAGCACGACACAGGTTCCGATCGCTACGAGCACATCCACGATGGGGGACAGTCTGGCCTTCAGCCGCCGGGCGTCCAGCGCCAGCCGGATGCTCTCCAGCGTCTCCCGCTCCAGGCGCTCCTCCTCGTAGTCCTCCCGTCCAAACGCCTGGACGAGGCGCAGGGAGGAGAGCGACTCCTGCGCCACCGCCACGACCTCACCCTCTTTGCGTCGGACGGCCCGGGTCGCGCGTTTGCTCCGGCGGGTGAGACTGTACACCTCGAGGAAGAGGAACGGCGTGATGGCGAGCGCGATCAGGGTGAAGCGCCAGTTGAGGGAGAGCATGATGGCGATCATGCCGGCCAGGACGAGGACGTCGAGCACGAGCCCGAGCAGCGCTGAGGCGACCAAATCCTGGATCGCCTCGATGTCGCCCGTGATGCGGCTGATCAGATCGCCGGTGCGCTGCCGATCGTATTGCGACAATGAGAGACGCTGGATGTGGTGATACAGATCATGCCGGAGGTCGTGCATGACCTGCTGGCCGACCTTCGTCGTGAGGTAGTCCTCGGTGTAGGAGGCCATCGCGCCGGCCACCGCGACGATGATCAAGGCGATCACGGCCAGCGCGAGGAGGGCCTGCTGGTCCTGCCCCGGCGCGAAGCGGGCCAGGCTGCCGAGCCAGGCCGGGGGGTGCCGCGACCCGATGACGTAGTCGAGCACGATCTTGATCGGCCAGGGTCCGACGAGGTCCGCCGCGCCCTCGACGACCACCGCGGCGAAGGCGGTGAGCAGAGCCGGCCAGTGGGCCCTGAGAATCCTGACGATCAGGAACTGCCGTCCCATCTCACTCCCAGGTAATGGCGGCTTGAATATCCGCCCTGCCGCGCGGGTCGCCAGCGAGGCCATTTTCGGCGACGGCCGCGCGGCGAACCTCGACGACTACCCCACGCACCGAATTTGACGCCGGTCGATCGAGGCGCTACTTGATCCTGACCTGCTCCCTCGAGGGTCCGGAATGAAAGTCGTCCTGGTGCTGCTGGGTCTGGTCATCGTCGGGTTGGGTCTGTCCACGCTGAATTTCCGCCAACACGCCAGATCCGCCACGGCGATCGCCGATTCGATGCGGTTCGTCGACAGCACGCTCAAGGCTCGCAATACCGCCCTCGCGGCCGCGCTCGATACCCAGCTCGCCGCCGTGTCCCGCCAGAAGGAAGCCGAGCTGAATCGGCTGCGCACGACCTATGACCAGCTGGTCGACAGCATGAAGGATGAGATCGCGCAGGGGCAGATTCAGATCACCCGGCTCGCGGACCGACTGAGCGTGAGCATGGTAGACAAGATTCTCTTCCCGTCCGGGGAAGCGGGCATCACACCCAGCGGACTGCGCATTCTCCATCGCGTGGGCGATGTGCTGAAGACGACCGAGGGCAAAGTCATCCGCGTCGAGGGTCACACCGACAACGTGGCGATCAGCGACAAGCTCAAGAGCACGTTCCCGACCAACTGGGAGCTCTCGACCACGCGGGCCACGAACGTCGTCCGGTTTCTGCAGGACTCGGTCGGGATCGACGCGACCCGGCTCCAGGCGGTTGGGCTCTCGCAGTACCACCCGCTTGCGACCAACGAGACCGTGCAGGGCCGCAGTCAAAACCGGCGCATCGAGATCGCGCTCTTGCCCGACGAACCGGCGCGCGAGCCGTAGGTCGCGTCCCGTCCCCTGTCTCGACGATCACCCTCTTGGAAATCCGTCGACGAGCCGGCGGGCGGCGACCAGCGCGCCATCCCCCCGCACATGGGTCGCGACGGACTTGGCGCGAGCGGCTACCTCGGGTTGCAGCGTCTGCCGTAAGGCGCTCGTGAGCGAGTCCGTGGCCGGCGTGCCCGGCGCGTGGGCGACTCCGAGGCCCAGCTGGTGCACGCGATCAGCCCAATAGTGCTGGTCGTAATGCTGCGGGATCACGACTTGTGGCGCGCCGGCGCGCGCGGCGGCGGTCGTCGTGCCCGCGCCACCATGGTGAACCACTGCCGCGACCCTTTGGAAGAGTGCCTGCTGATTGACCTCGCCGATCGCGAGGCAATCGGGAGCGTCGTCCACGAGGGACAAGTCGGCCCACCCGCGTGCAACGATCGCACGCCGCCCCAGAGCTCGGGCGGACCCGATCATCACCTGGCTCAGGTCCGCCGGCGCGCGGTTGCTCCCAAACCCGAAGTAGACCGGTGGCAGGCCGGCCTCGAGAAACGCCTCCAGCTCGGGAGCGAGCGGACGCGCATCCGGCAGGATCCAGGCGCCCGTCTGGAACACCGCCTCGTCCCGTGGATCGGGCCAGGGTCCGAGCGTTGGGTCGGCGGCGAGCCACGGTTGGTCGGTGAGGACGTAGCCACGCACATCGTCAATCGGGGACAAGCCGAGTGCTGCGCGCTGCGTGTTGATGAGCGGCTGCCAGGTGTCGTTCCAGCGCTTGGCGTCCTGGGTCCAGAGCGCCGAGTAATCGTCCATCGCCGGCGCCGGCTTGTCCCCCAGCGCGGCGAGAACGGGTGGCGCGTGCCGTCGAGATGGCAGCACCGCCGGGCAGTAGGCGGCAAAGAAGTAGGGAATGCCCAGGCGCTCCGCGACCGAGGGCGCGGCGACCTGCAGCGCGGTCGCTCCCACCATGGCGTCGCAGCCCTGCGTCGCACGAGTGATCGTTTCGAATTGCGCCGTGACCGTTCCTTCTATCATCTGACGCCGCTGCTCGGGAGTGATGGTCGTGGCCATTGGGGCGGCCTTCCCGGTCGACCGCAGCTCGGGTCCGATCGGTGTCACGGTCATTCCCAGGCCTTCGATCCACTCCCGGAAGTCGGGCGGCACGCACAGTCGCACCTCCTGACCCAGCGCCGTGAGCTGCGACGCCAGGCCGACCAATGGCTGCACGTCGCCACGCGACCCGATCGTGGACAGCAGTATCCGCATGCGTTCTCTCCGCTGGTGGGACGCACCGTTCTACAGCCTGGGGGCGCATGGTCAAGGGGGACTTGAAGCGCTGGTTTGACGATCCATCGCCGTGACGATATATGACACCTGCCCCGCCACAGCCACATAACCCGAGGTCGCCATGACGACGCTCCGCGCGATGCGTTCCGCCGCTATCGCCCTCTTGATTGCCGTCCACGTCGCCGCGGCGCAGCAGCCGCAGAGCGTCGAGACACGCCTCAAGGGATTCGACGCCTACATGGCGCAGGTGCTGAAGGATTGGGATGCGCCGGGCGTCGGCATCGGCATCGTCGTGAAGGACAAGCTCGTCTTCGCTCGCGGCTATGGCTTTCGCGACTACGGCAAACGGCTCCCGTTCACGCCTGCGACCACCCAGCCCATTGCCTCCAACACGAAGCTGTTCACGGCCGTTGCCGTGGGGATGCTCGTCGAGGAAGGCAAACTGCGCTGGGACGAGCCGATCAAGCAGTTCGTCCCCACGATCCGGTTCTATAACGATGACCTCGACCGGTCGGTGACGATGCGCGACATGCTGTCGCACCGCACCGGCGTGACGCGCCACGACGCCATCTGGTACAAGTCCAGCTTCTCGCGGCGCGAGTTGTGGGACCGCCTGCGCTACCTCGAGCCGACCGCGCCGATCCGCACGAAATTTCTCTACAACAACCTGATGTTCACCGCGGCCGGCCAGGTGATCGAAGAGCTCTCCGGGCAGACCTGGGAGCAATTCGTGCAGCATCGCATCTTCGATCCCCTGAGCATGTCGCGCTCGACCCTGAGTATCGACGACAACCTCAAGGGGGCCGAGCCCGCGGTGCCGTACTCCGAGCGCCGCGACAGCACGGTGTTGTACCGCCAGCCCTACTACACGGCCGAGGTCGCCATCGCCCCGGCCGGCGCGATCAACTCCTGCGTGCTGGACCTGTCGCGTTGGGTGATCGCCCTGCTCAACGGCGGTCGTGTCGACGGCAGGCAGGTGATTCCGGCCGCGGTGCTGCGGGAGACGATGGCGCCGTCCATCGCGATGCCGAATGCGGCGCTCGAATCCCGCGGGTGGGGAGAGAACCTGAACCAGTACTACGGCATGGGGCGGTTCGTCTCGTCATATCGCGGCCATCTGCTGGCGCTGCACGGCGGGGACTTGCCGGGGTTTCATTCACAGATCTCGATCATGCCGAACGACAGCATCGGCGTGATCGTGCTCGTCATCGGTGACCATGCAGCGCCCCTGTACAATGGTCTCACCTACGACATCTATGAGCGGCTGCTCGGAATATCGCTCACGCCGTGGTCCGAGCGGCTCAACGGCATCCGGCTGAAGAACAAGGCGGCAGGGACCAGCGCGCGCGCCGGGGCCGACGCCGGGCGCGTGAGCGGCACGACCCCGTCGCACCCGCTGGACGATTACCTCGGCGAGTTCGCGCATCCGGCCTACGGCGTGGTCACGGTCGCCCGGGGCGATACGGGGCTCACGTTTGCGTTTCACAGTATCAAGATGCCGCTGACCCGCTTTCACTACGACCGGTTCGATACCCCCGACGACGAAGAGGACGGCAAGTTCTCGCTCAATTTCCTGACCAATCCCATGGGCGAGGTGGACCGGGTGGACATCTCCCTGGATGAAGCGGCGGTCACGTTCACCCGGCAGGTCCCGGCGGTGCTGGCGGCCGACTCGACGCTCGAACGCTACGCGGGGACGTATGTCTCCCCGAGCGGGGGCAAAGTCGACGTGACGTTCCAGCCGGGGAAGGGCCTCTCGATTCGCGGCGGTCCGGATCTCCAGCCCTGGCGGCCCAGTCAGTTCCGGGTCAAGGAGTTTCCGGATGTCGTCGTCTCATTCACGACGGAAGGCAGCAAAGTGGTGGCGATGCGACAGCGCGATCCCAGTGGTGAGTTCGTCTTTCCGCGAGCGCCCTGATGTCTGCGCCGCCACTCGTCGTGTCGTCGCTCGTCCGGTATCCGCTGGTGATCCTGCTGTTCGTCGCGGCGCCGCCGGGCGCGGCGCAGTCCCGCGACACGCTGCTCTCGGCGCTCAAAGAACCCGGCCGCGCCGGTTTCGCACCGCTCGTCCCACCGCCTCCCGGTCACCCTGTCTTGTTGCGCCCCGACCGGGTGTTCGACGCCAACAATGAAGCGACGCACGCAGGGTGGGTCGTGCTCGTCCAGGGCGACAGCATCGCCGCCGTCGGGCCCGCCGACGCTGTGCACGCACCGAACGGCACCGCGACCATCGCGTTGCCGGGGCTCACGCTCCTGCCCGGCCTGATCGACGCGCACTCGCACATCTTCCTGCATCCCTACAACGAGACGCTGTGGAACGACCAGGTGCTGAAGGAGCCCCTGGGCTATCGCGTCGTCGAGGCGGTCCTGCACGCGCGCAACACGCTGCTCGAAGGATTCACGACGCTGCGCGACCTCGGCACCGAAGGAGCGGGGTTCGAGGACGTCTCGCTGAAGCGCGCCATCGACCAGGGCCTCATTCCGGGCCCGCGGCTCCAGGTCTCGACCCGCGCCATCGTCGCGACCTCGAGCTATGGCCCCGGGCCGCGCGGCTTCCGTCCCGACCTCGACCTGCCGCAGGGCGGTCAGGCGGTGAGCGGCGTCCCACAAGTGCTGGAGGCGGTGCGCGAGCAGGCGGCCCGCGGCGCCGACTGGATCAAGGTGTACGCCGACTACGGGCGGGGAACAGGCGGCCAGAGTGTCCCCACATTCAACCAGGAAGAGCTCAACGCGCTCGTGTCGGAAGCGCATTCGTCGGGCCGGCCGGTGGCGGCGCATGCCACGACGCCCGAAGGGATGCGGCGCGCGATCCTCGCCGGCGTCAACACCATCGAGCATGGCTTCGGCGGCACCGACTCGGTGTTCCGGTTGATGGCGCAGCGCGGCGTGGCCTATTTGCCGACCCTCACCGCGGTGGAAGCCTACTCCGAATATTTCGACGGCTACGTCCGAGGCCAGCCGCCGACCGCGAGCATGCGCGAGGCCGCGCAGGCGTTCCAGCTCGCCTTGAAGTCCGGAGTGACGATCGGCTGCGGCTCGGACGTCGGTGTGTTCACACACGGCACCAACGCGCGTGAGATCGAATGGATGGTCAAAGACGGCATGCGACCCGCGCAGGCGCTGCTCGCAGCGACGGCGGTGAACGCGAGGATTCTGGGGTTGGAGAAGCTGATCGGGCGGGTCGCGGTCGGGCTGCGGGCCGACCTGGTCGCCGTCACCGGGGATCCGACGCAGGATATTGCCGCGACGAGCCGGGTGCGGTTCGTCATGAAGGACGGCGTCGTCTATCGGGGGCCCTGAAGACTAGGCGAAAGTCTCATTGTCAGTGGTTGCCGCAGGGGCCAGGTTAGATGACGCGATGGACCAGAGCACCGCCGTCCTCAACCGCGCCGCCGGTCTGAGCTGCGCGCTCCTCCTCGGCCTTGCCGCAGCCCCCCGGGCCCAGACCGCTGCCTTCGGTCTCGATCCACACCAGCCCATCAGTCAGTACGTGCAGGACGTCTGGCAGATCGACCAGGGACTCCCGCAAAACAGCGTGTTTGCGATCGCCCAGGGGTCCGACGGATACCTCTGGTTGGGAACCGAGGCCGGCCTGGTCCGCTTCGACGGCGTGACCTTCACCACCTACAACTCGGCGAACACCAGCGCACTCGCGGACAACTACGTGAGCGCGCTGATGGTGGACCGCTCGGACAACCTGTGGGCGGGCACCTGGGTGGGAGGCGTCATTCGTCTGGGTGGCGGCAAGCCGGTTCCGCTCGCGGGGGCATCCGCCTCATTTGTGAATGCCCTGTACGAAGATCGCACGGGCAGGGTCTGGGCCGCACAAACGGCCGGGCTGATGCGATTCCAGGACGGTCAATTCCATCGGGTTCCTGGAACGAATGCCTCGGTCTACAGCGTGGCGGAAGACGACAGTGGCACGCTGTTGATCGGAACCGCGGACGGAATCAAAGCCTGGCAGAGCGGTGGTCTCGTGCCGTGGCACCCGGTCGGCGGACGGATTGCCGGGCCCGTGTGGACGCTGTACCGGGACCGGGAGAGGAGCATGTGGTTCGGCACTCCGGACGCGCTCTATCACGCCACGCGGGGAGGACTCGAGCGGTTCACGGCGGCCAACGGCCTTCCCCCAGGCGGCGTCACGTCCATTCTCGAGACCCGGAACGGCCAGTTCTGGATCGGCGCCGACGGCGGCGGGGTGGCCCGGCTGATCGGTGGCCGGTTCCAACAGTTCGCGGCCAAAGACGGCCTGTCGGATGATGCCGTCACGGCGCTGCTCGAAGACCGGGAAGGAAGCCTCTGGGTGGGCACCCGGCACGGTGGCCTCAACCGGTTTCGGGAGCCGATCCTCCCCATCTACACGCGACGCGAGGGGCTCTCCGCGAACGTCGTCTGGTCCGTCTACGGAGACCGGCAGCAGGCGTTGTGGATCGGGACGCAGGACGGCGGTCTCGACCGTTTCCAGGACGGCCACTTTACCAGCTACACCGTCAAGGACGGCCTGCCCGGCAATTCGGTCTTCGCCACGTTACAGACTTCCGAGGGCGTGCTCTGGGCGGCGACCGACGCGGGGATCGCCCGATTGCGGCACGGCCACTGGGAGAGCCTGGGGACCCGAGGGCCGTTCTCGGGGGCGCGCGTGGCGGCGTTCCTGGAGGACCGGACCGGCGCGTTGTGGATCGGGGGCAGCGGCCTGTTTCGCTGGAAGGATGGGCGACTCCACGATTACTCCCAGGAGGCCGGCATCTCCTCGGCCAATGTGCGCACCATCGTGGAGGATGCGGACGGGAGCCTCTGGATCGGCACCCACGGGCAGGGGCTGATCCGGCTGCAGAATGGCCGATTCACGACCTTCACCGCCAAACAGGGCCTCTCGAATGACGTGGTCGAGTCTTTGTACGCCGACCAGCATGGACTCTGGGTGGGGACGGAGCGAGGTCTGAATCTGGTACAGGACGGGCGCATCGCGGTGGTACCGATCCACGCCACCGTGCTCCTGACCGACATGTTCGAGATCGTGCCGGACAACATCGGGAATCTCTGGCTCTCCTCCAATCAGGGGCTGGTCAGTGCGAGCGAGCAGGCGTTGCTCGACGCCGGCGCGGGCAAGCGGGGCAGTGTCGAGCTGCACGAGATGGTCTCGCTCGACGGCCGGCGCCGGATCGAGTTCAACGGTGCCTCACAGAACGCCGGCTGGAAGAGCCCTGACGGGCGGCTCTGGTTTCCCAGCATCAAGGGGCTGGTTGTGGTCGACCCGGCCCACCTCTCGAGTAATCCGGCCCCGCCACCCGTCCACGTCGAACGGCTGCTGGTCGACGGCCGCGCCGTGGATCTGCACGAGACGATCGATCTGCCGCCGAGCGGCGGCGGCCTCGAGCTGCACTATACCGCCACCAGCCTGCTGATTCCCGAGCGCGTCACCTTCCGCTACCGGCTCGAAGGATACGATCGGGACTGGGTCGACGCGGGCACGCGACGGGTGGCGTACTACACCCACGTGCCGGGCGGGCGGTATCGATTCCACGTCATCGCCGCCAACAACGACGGGGTGTGGAACGAGCGCGGTGCCGTACTGCCATTTCGGTTGGGGCTGCACGTCTACGAGACGTGGTGGTTCTACACGCTCCTCGGACTGGCCGTCGCGGCGTCGGTGGTGGGCGTCTTTCGCTTGCGGGTGCGCCGCATTCAGCAACATGCCAGGCAACTGGCTGCGTTAGTCGAGGAGCGGACCGGTGAGCTCCAGCGTGAGGTCGTGGAGCGGGGCCGCGCGGAGGAGCGCTACCGGCACCTGTTCGACGCCAACCCGCAGCCCGTGTGGGTCAGCGACCGCGAAACCCTCGCGTTTCTGGCCGTGAACGAGTCCGCGGCGCGGCACTACGGCTACACGCGTGAGGAATTCTTCGCGATGCGCCTCACCGATCTGCAGCCGCCCGGGCAAGGCTCGGCGCTCCCGGAATGGATCCGCGCGGCAGGCGACGGGTGGCGGGGGACCAGCATGTGGCACCATCAAAAGAAGGATGGCACGACCATCGAGGTCGAGGTGGCGGCCCATGCCTTCTCGTTTGCGGGCCGGCCGGCCGCCCTGATCGTCGCCGTGGACGTCACGGACCGGCGCAACCTCGAAGACCGGTTGCGCCAGGCGCAGAAGATGGAAGCCGTCGGCCAGCTGGCGGGAGGGATCGCCCACGACCTCAACAACGTCTTGACCGCCGTGATGGCGCATGTGGACCTCGCCGTCACCACGCTGCCACCCGACGCCGCCCTGCTCGAAGACTTGACGCAGGCGCAGGCGGCGGCGCATCGCGGCGCCGGGATGATCCGCAAGCTCCTCGGATTCAGTCGCCGCGAACGGCTCGTCCTCAAACCGATGCGGTTGGAGCTGCTGGTGGGGGAGCTTGCCGATACACTGCGCCGCATGCTGCCGGAGCGCATCGAGATCGCGGTGACCGAGGCGACGAGCCTGCTGCCGGTGGCCGCCGATGCCGGCGCGGTGCAGCAGATGCTGCTCAATCTCGCCACGAACGCCCGCGACGCGATGCCCGATGGCGGTCGCTTGACGCTCGACCTGCAGCTGGCCACGCCCGCCGATGAGCTCATGGCGGCGCAGGAATGGGGTGCCCCGGGGCATTACGTCGTGCTGGCCGTGTCGGACACCGGCTGTGGGATGGATGCCCGCACGCTGGCCCGGATCTTCGAGCCGTACTTCTCGACGAAACCGCAGGATCAGGGCACCGGACTCGGGATGGCCATGGTCTACGGCCTGATGAAGCAGCACCTCGGCTTCGTGCTCGTGCACAGCGTGCCGGGCAGCGGGACCACCGTGCGATTGTACTTCCCGGTCACGGCGGAATCCGTCCCGGAATCCGCGCCGCCGGTGCCGCACGCGGCGCAGCGGGGGAACCAGACGATCCTCGTGGTCGAGGATCAGGAGTCGGTGCGCACCGCCGCGATCCGCGCGCTGACCCGGTTCGGCTACCAGGTGCTGTCGGCCGCCGACGGCGAAGAAGGGCTGCAGGTGTGGCGCGCCAACGCGGACACCGTCGACCTGATCGTCTCGGATGCCATCATGCCGCGGATGGGCGGCCTCGCCCTCTACGAGGCGGTGAGCCGGGCGCGCGCCGGGGTCCGCTTCCTGCTCACCAGCGGGTACACCGGCGAGGAAGTGCGCAAGAGTGCACCGGTCTCGGTGGATCTGGAGTTTCTGTCGAAGCCCTGGACGGTCAGTGAACTGCTCACGGCGGTGCGCAAGATTCTGAAGCCGGCCTGACACAGGACTCTGGTCGAGTTGGTCGGCGGAAGTAAGAGCGGGTCGATCCAGCTCTCGTGTCTGCCCTAGGACGGCGTCTCGTACGGCCGCTCAGGTACTCTTGTCGGACCCGGAGGAGGGATTCGGCGAGGGATCACTGCGTGGGCTCCACGAGAGCCGCACCAGAACCGCGAGGGCGAGGCTGACGATTGCGATCGCGACGATCGAGGCGAGTACGCCTACCGCTTGCTTCAGCATCCTGCTCCCTGGGCTCCGGACGATACGGTTGAACGGGTGCGATAAAGACTGCCCCGAGTAGGGCAAGTAACGTGCTCCGCGGCATTTCACGCCGCGGCGTGATGCCCGCCACGTCCGCGGTAGTAGCCTCCGTCACAGCGTCAAGCCATCTGCCTGCGGGCGCTCAGCCGAGATCAGGGCGAGGGAATCGTCACGAGGACAGGCTTGCGCCGGGTGCTGGTCGTTCCATCACCGACCTGACCAGCGAAGCTCCACCCCCAGCAATACAGTGTGGCGTCCAGCGTGATTCCACAGGTGTGATATGTGCCGGCTCGGATGGCGGAGAACTTCAAGTCCCCGCCTACGGCAGCCGGTTGATTCGTCCCCTCCTTATGAAAGAAGTGGCTTCCTCCGATTCCCAGCTGGCCGTCGCTTCCCTCTCCCCAACAGAAGGCGCCGCCGTCGGTTCCCAGGACGCAGACATGCTCGGCGCCCACAGTGAGTGCGGTGATGGGCGACGCGGTGGTGATCCGGGTGGTATCGAGCGTCATGCGCATGTCAGAACCGACGTCGAACGATCCCCAGCAGTACGTCACGCTCGTGACGGTCGTCGCGCACGTCTTGAGATCTCCGGCGCTCACCGCGACGAATTTGAGCGAGGCGAGGGTGGCCCGCACGAGCGCAAGGCCGTCAGGAGTACTCGCCGGACTCCCGCGGGCTACATCGTTCTCTGCCCCCCAGCACGAGAGCGTGGAGTCGGCTGCGATGGCACAGGTGTGAATCCCTC
>CAZXKN010000155.1:0-6498 GCA_964641815.1 uncultured Gemmatimonadaceae bacterium
GCCTCGACGACGTAGTCGGGCTTTGATTTGCGGCCGAAGGCGCCACCGAGCAGCGTGACGTGGCAGATCACTTTCTCCTTCGGGATCTTGAGCGCCGCGGCGACCTCGTTGCGCGACGCCTGCGGGTCCTGCGTGCACGCCCAGCACTCGCAGCCGTCGGTCGTCACGGACGCCACTGCGGCGGGCGGCTCCATCGGTGCGTGCGCCAGGTGCGGCGCGTAGTACTCGGCGGTCACCGTTTTGGCGGCGCCCGACAGCGCGGCCGTCACGTCGCCCTGGGTGCGCGCGATGCGACCCGGCGCGCGCGCCGATACCTCGAGCTGGGCGCGATACGCCACGGATTCGTGGGTGTCATTCGGGCTCGCCGTCCAGGTGACCTTGAGCGCGCGCCGTCCCTGGAGGGCCGCCCACGTGCTCGTGGCGATCACGGCCACGCCGCCCAGCGGCTGGAAGCCGGAAGGAATGGGCGTGGTGGCCAGCGTGATGACCCGCTCGACGCCCTTCACCTGCAGGGCCGCCGCCGAGTCGACGGTGGCGACGCTCGCGCCGTACACCGGCGGATGGACGATGACCGCGATCTTCATCCCGGGCAGCTTCGCGTCCTGCCCGAAGATCGCCCTGCCGGTAAGGATGTCGTGCAGGTCGAGACCCGCCATCTCCTTGCCGATGAACCGGAACTGCGATGCGTCCTTGAGCCTGGGCGCCGCCGGCACCGGAAGCGTCCGCGCCCGGGCGACGAGCTTGCCGAACGGCAGCGACCGCTTCGTCGCCGCGTGCACCACCGTGCCGCTCTGGGCGGCGACCTCGGTTGCCGGCACACCCCACTCGGCCGCCGCCGCGCCCTCGAGCATCTGGCGCGCCGCCGCGCCGGCCTGCCGCAGACGCGTGTACTCTCCGGTGCGGATGCTCGACGAGCCGTCGGTGTTCTGGCTGCCGTATTTCGGATCGCCGATCGCCTGCTCGACCGAGACCGAGCTCCAGTCGGCCTCGAGCTCGTCGGCGACCACCATGCACAGCCCGGTGCGAATGCCCTGCCCCATCTCCGAGCGGTGGCAGACTATCGTCACCCGGCCATCCTCGCCGATGCTCAGGTGCACCGACGGCTGGAACGGGTCGCCGGCGGCGAGGAGCGCCGGGATCGCCTCGAGCCGGCGCACCCCCGTCGCATCGACCGTGAGGACCAGCCCGGTGACAGCGAGGCGGCGCAGGAATTCGCGGCGCTCGAGATCGAATGACGTCGTCATGGTCAGCGCCCTCCCGCGGAGGCGGCGAGGATCGCGGCCCGAATGCGCGTGTAGGTGCCGCAGCGGCAGAGCACCGCCGACATCGCGGTATCGATGTCGGCGACGGTGGGGTGCGGCGTATTCTTCAGGAGGGCCGCGGCGGCCATCATCTGTCCCGACTGGCAGTAGCCGCACTGCGGCACGTTCGCTGCGACCCATGCCCGCTGTACCGGGTGATCACCCTTGGCGCTCAGTCCCTCGATCGTCGTGATGTGTTTGTCCGCCACCGCCATCATCGGCGTCACGCAGGACTGGATCGGCGCGCCTTCCATGTGCACGGTGCAGGCGCCACACGCCGAGATCCCGCAACCGAATTTCGTGCCCGTGAGTCCGAGCTCATCGCGCAAGTACCAGAGCAGCGGCTGGGACGGGTCGCCGTCGTAGGTGCGGGTGGTGCCGTTGACTGTGAGGCGCATCGGGCAAATGCTCCGGCTGGGGAGGGTGGAGCGGAGCCGATCGGGTAATCAATTAAAACTGCGACCCGCGCTCGTGGGGGGCAAGGCGGCCAGTCTTCACGTCCACGCATTGCTCCAAGTCCAGGCGGTGTCATCGATGCCGATCAGCCGAGCGGGTCTGCCGGGATTCCACTGCTTCCACGCCGTCGACTCCTGCCGCGGGATGATGACGTCGGCATCGGTCACGGTGCCGCCCGCGAGCTGGATGACGCGCAGTGCGCGCTGGAGCGGTGACGCGATGATCGTGTTGAACGAGTAGTTGGTGGAGTCGAACGTGGAGTCGGCGATGGCGGCGATGCCCGACTTCCCGCGATCGGGGAGGGCGGCGTACCGGAGCGCCATGCTGGGGATGGACCGGGACGGAATCGAACCGTCAACCTAACGATTAAGAGTCGTTTGCTCTGCCAATTGAGCTACCGGTCCCCAAAACATCGTGGTACACAAGGCGTGGAGCGCAACATCCTAAATGGGGGGCCGTCCTCACGCAAGTTCGTTTGGGAACAAGTCGTGCCGCGGATCGAGCGAGGGCGGAATTGCTCAGCCTGCCCCCCGAAACATCGCGGGCGGCCGGACGACTTGCGTCGCCCGACCGCCACGGGAGGGAAAACCTACTGCGGAAAACTACGAGGATGACTTCTGATTGCCGCTCGTGACGCTGCCATCCAGCGCGTCGACGAACACCTGGGTACTACCTGATTTGGCCGGATCACGGATGGCAAACGACCAAACCAGCTTGCCACGACGCCGCTCCAGAGTGAGGGTCTGGATGACGCCGTTCGGCACCTTGGACAGCGCCAGCGTGCGCGCGGAGTCTTCGGCGATCTTCGCCTGCGCGACGAGCGAGTCCGGAACAGTCCGACGATACGAGGGCGTCTGCGTCGACGCCTGCATGCTCTGCTGCATGACCTTCTTCGTGCTGTCGACCGGCGTGGGCGTCTGGGCGGCGCAGACGCCCGCTCCCACGACCAACGCGGACAGGACGATGGTGGCGACGGTGTTCATGATCTTCTTCCCCCCTCAATGATGACCGCAACACGGGGCCCGACCGGAGTCGGGAAGTCTCCTGCTGCGTCGCTGTCAAACGAGCAACCGGCGCGGGACCAAGCGGGCGCCGGATTCGTACGACCTGCTGGAGAGACGGACGACCCGGTCGACGAACAATTCGTACAACCCGCGGTGCCGAAAAAGGGTCCGGTGGAAAACCGCTGTCTTTCGAGGGCCGCGTTCCAGTGAGGGGGATCACTCCGCGGCGGGTCGCCGCGGACTCACGGAGCGGGCGCGAGCCGGTAGTCCCTGCCCCGAATCGCGACGAGCAGACTCGGCACCGCGAGCAGCGTGATCGGCGTCGACAGCGTGAGCCCGCCGATCACCGCCAGCGCCAGCGGCCGCTGCAGCTCGCTCCCCGCCCCGAGCCCGAGCGCCAAGGGGAGCAATCCGAACAGCGTGCACAGCGTCGTCATCAGGATGGGACGCAACCGCACGCGCGCCGCATCACGGATCGCCGCTTCGAGCGGCAGCCCTTCGGTCCGCATGCGCAGCCGCGTGAAGTCGAGCAGGATGATGCCGTTCTTCACGATCAGCCCGACGAGCAGGATCAGGCCCATGAAGGACGACACGTTGAGCGCCGTTCCGGTGACGAGTAACAGCACCAGCGCTCCCACGAACGAGACCGGTGCCACGAGCAACACGACCAGCGGCTCCACGAACGATTCGAACTGGACCACCATCACGGCACACACGCTGACCGCGGCGAGTCCCAGGACGAGCAGCAAGGCCGCGAAGGCCGCCTGCTGACTCGCGTATTGTCCGCCGAGCACGACGCGGACGCCGGCGGGCGGGTGGTGCGCCGCCAGCACGCGCTGCACATCCGTCATCACGCCGCCGAGCGAGCGGCCGCTCACGTCGGCGGTCATGGCGATCATCTGCTGCTGGTTCTCGCGCGTGAGCACGGCGCGCGACTCAGTGGGCGTGAAGGTTGCGAGCGCGCCCAGCGGTGTCACTGCTCCCGAACCGGCGTCGAGCAGCGGCAGCGCGCGCAGCCGCAGCGGGTCGAACCGCACCGAGTCCGGCGCCCGCACCCGCACCGCGACCGGCCGGTCCCCGGCCCGCACTTCGCCGGCGGGCGCACCGAGCAACGCCGCGCTCACGGCGTTCCCGACGTCGGCGGGGCGCAGCGCGATGCGCGCGGCCTCCGCCTCGTTCACTTGCATCATCAGCTCCGCCGACGGCTCGCTCACGCCGTCGAACAGGTCCTCGATGCCGTTGACCTGCGTGAGGGGCGCCGCGATCACGCGCGCGTACGCTTCCAGCGTATCGAGCTGTTCGCCGAACAGTTTGATCTCGACCGGCCGGGCGGCGCCGGCGAGGTCGTTGATCACGTCCGACAGAATCTGCACGAACTCGATATGCAGCCGCGGTGCCGCGGTCTCGATGCGATCCCGGACATCGTCCATCACCTCGAAGATGTCCCGGGAGCGCTCACCCGCCGGCCTGAGACGAGCCACCACGTCGCCTGTGTTCTGCAGCGTGGCGAACAGTCCCAGCTCGGCCCCGGTGCGGCGCGAGGTCCCCGTGATTTCCGGCGTCGTCGCCAGGATCCGCTCGGCGATCCCCACCTCCCGGTTCGTCTCGGCGAGCGCCGTTCCCCCCGGCGTGAAGTAGTCCAGCACGAAGGCGCCCTCGTCCATCTCGGGGAGGAATCCCGTGCCCACGAATCCCCAGCTGACCACCCCGGCGACGACCAGCACGCCCGCTGCAAAGAGGACGCGACGGGGCTGGTGCAGCACCGCATCGAGCGCGCGCTCGTAGCGGGTCCCCAGCACCTCGAGCGCCCGCTTGGCGAAGGCCAGGATGCCGGTCGGGGCGTCGTCGACTTCGTGGGACGTCACGAATTGCGCGCCGAGCAGCGGGATGATCGTGAACGCGAGCAGCAGCGACACGAGCACCGCCACCGTCAGCGTGGTCGCGAGCGCCGAGAAGAACTGGCCCACCACGCCCTGCAGCAACCCAAGCGGGAGAAAGACCACGACCGTGGTGATGGTCGACGTCGTCACGGGCCAGAGGAGCTCCTGCACCGCCTCGCGAATCGCCCGCATGCGATCCGGCGTGAAGACGAGGTGGCGGGCGATGTTCTCGGTGATCACGACAGCGTCGTCGATGACGAGGCCGATCGCGATCGCCATCGCGCCCAGGGTCATCAGGTTGAACGACTGCCCGAGCAACTGCATCACGAAGACCGTGATCGCCATCGTCAGCGGAATCGACATGGCGCTGATCGCCGTGATGCGCGCGTGGCGCAGGAACAGGAGCAGGATCAGCACGGCGAGCGCCGCGCCGATCAGCATCGCGTCGCGCACCGCCCGTACGGCGTCGCGCACCAACGCGGCCTGGTCGTACACCGGCTTCAGGTGGACGCCGGGCGGCAGGCTGGGAGCGAGCGACGCCGCGATCGCGGCGACGCTGTCGGCGATCGCGAGCGTGTTGCCGCCGAGCTGCCGCGTGATGTTGAGCAGCGCCGCCGGCCGGCCGTCCCCCGCGATGATCCGGACGTGATCCTCGGTCCCCAGGGTCACGGATGCCAGGTCGCGCACCCGCAGCCCGCCCCGCACGACGACGTTGCCGATGTCGTCGACTCCCTGCGCCTCCTGCGCCGTCACGATGAGGTACTGCCGGTAATCCTGGGCGATGCGACCAACCGCTTGCACCGTCACCGACTGGCGGATCGCGTCCGCCAGGTCGGCGTAGGTCAGCCCGTGCGATGTGAGGGTGGCCGGATCGGCAACGACTTCGATCTCCCGCACATCGGAACCCTGCACGTCCACGCGGCCTACGCCCGGCACGCGCGAGATCAACGGCTTGATCTCGTAGCGCGCGATATCGAACAGCGTAGCGGGGTCCCCCCCCTCGAGGTTGTACGAGAGGATCGGGAAAAGCGACGGAGCGAGCTGCTCGATCTCTATGTCGAGACCGGGGGGCAGGTCGGGTGCGACCTGGTTGACCCGCGCCCGCACCAGCTGCAGCGCCAGGGCCATATCGGTGCGGGGCGTGAACGTGATGGCGATCTCGGACGCCCCGCGGATCGAGCGGGACTGCACCCGCGTCACCCCCGGGACGATGCTGATCGCTTCCTCGATCGGGCGCGTGATGCTGAAGACCACCTGCCGCGCGCCCAGCGTGGAGCCTTCCGCCACGACGGCGATGCGGCTGAAGCGCAGCTCGGGATAGATCGCCGACGGCAGCGCGAGCGCCGCCCAAATACCGGCGGCGCTGAGGAGAGAGACGACGAGATAGACGAAGCGTCGCTGGCGCGACAGGACGTCGAACAACTTCACCGACGCGCCCGCCCGATCCTCGCCCCGTCTTCGACCCCGTAGGCCCCGCGCGTGACGACTGTCTCGCCCGCCGCGAGACCGGATACGATCTCCGCTAACGCCTCGGTGCGCGCGCCTACGGTCACCGAACGCGCATGGGCGATCCCGCCGCTGTCCACGACGAAGACACGATACCCCTCGCCTTCCGGGACGAGCGCGTCCACCGGCACGGCCACGGCCCGGGGATGCACCGCCGTCACGATGCGGCCGTACACCGACTCGCCGATGCGCAGCGGGCGTGCCGGCTGCGCGATGCGCGCGCGGACGTCGACGGCGCGCGACGCCGAGTCGACCGTGGCACCCACCGACAGGACCCTGGCCTGACCGAGCAGCTCGCCCGCCTCTCCGCCGGGGCTGCTCGTCCCCCGGCCGCCGCTCGCCGTCACAGTC
>CAZXKN010000156.1:0-5268 GCA_964641815.1 uncultured Gemmatimonadaceae bacterium
CTGGCGTCGGTCCCCGCCGGATCCTACGAGCTGCGGGTCATCGCCGTGGGCTTCGCCAGCCAGACCCGCACCGTGCAAATCTCGTTGGGCGGCGCGGCAACGGCGGACTTCAGTCTGGCGGCCGCCGTGATCACGCTCGACGAGGTGGTGGCCAGCGCCGCGGCCGGTGAGCAGCGCGCGCGCGAGACCGGGAGCGCCACCGCCAACATCGACGTCACCCGGGTGACCGAACACCAGACGATCTCGAACTTCGCCGACGTGCTGTCGGGGCGGGACGCCGCCGTCCAGGTGATGCAGTCGGGCGGCGAGACCGGCACGGGGACGCGCGTCCGCATTCGCGGGCAGACCAGCCTCTCGCTGTCCAATGAGCCGATCTATTACGTCGACGGCGTCCGCGTGGAGAGCGGCGACAATTCGCTCTCCGTCGGCACCGGCGGCCAGGCGCCCTCGCGCGTCAACGACATCAACCCCGAAGACATCGCGAGCATCGAGATCATCAAGGGGCCATCCGCCAGCACGCTGTATGGCACGCAGGCGGCAAACGGGGTGGTGCGCATTACGACGCGCCATGGCATCGCGGGTCACGCGCGCTGGCGCCTGTTCACCGAAGGCGGGATGGTGAACGACGAAAACCGCTATCCCACGAACTACTTCAGCTGGGGCCACACGGCGACCAATCCGGCGAGGCAGTGCCGGCTGCAGAGCGCCGGCGCGGGCCTGTGCACCATCGACAGCCTCAACTCGTTCAACGTGCTGATGGATCCGAAGCAGACGTTCATCGGGACGGGGTATCGCGGCGAAGCCGGTGCCCAGGTGTCCGGGGGCACCGACCAGGTGCAGTACTTCGTCTCCGGCACCTACCAGAACGAGCTGGGCACCTACCGGCTGCCGGATGCGGAGTTCGGCCGTCTCACGCAGGCATCCGGTGGCGCGGCCCCGCCGTATTCCGTGATCCGACCCAACGATCTGAAGCAGACCAGCCTGCGCTCGAATCTGCACGTTATCCCGAACGCCGCGTTGGACTTCACGGGTAATCTCGGGATCGTGCAGAGCCGCGGCCGGCTGCCGCAGAACGACAACAACATCACCGGCATGTTGCCGAGCGGACTGTTCGGGGTCGGCATCCCGGGATCGCCCGACGACTATCGCTTCTTTCTGCCGGGGGACGTGTTCCAGGTGCTGGTGCAGCAGGATATCACCCGCGTCACCGGCAGCCTCACCTCCAATTGGCGGCCCACCACCTTCTTCACGGGGCGGGCCAATATCGGGGTGGACTACACTGGCCGCACCGACGTCGACTTCCAGGCGCGCGGCCAGGGGCCGAATTTCGGCGCCGGGCTGGAGGGGTTCCGCGACGACAATCGGTTCAGCATCTACCACTACACGGCCGACGTGGGCGGGACGGCGACGTTCGCCCTCGCTCCCACGTTGATCTCGAAGACGTCGTTCGGATTTCAGTACTTGAAGGACAACTTCTTCGGGGCCCTCGCCAGCGGCACGAATCTGCCGCCCGGCGGCAACGCGATCACCGGTGCCGCGGTGCGCGACGCGAGCGAAGCGACGACGCTCGCGGTGACGCTGGGAACCTATGCCGAGCAGACCTTCGGGTGGCGCGATCGCGTCTTCCTGACGGGCGGGGTACGCAACGATCGCAACAGCGCGTTCGGCAGCAAGTCCCGCTCGGTCGTCTATCCCAAGGTGCAGGGCTCGTGGGTGATTTCGGACGAATCCTTCTACCCACGCCGCTTCCTGCCCAGCGCGTTAAAGCTGCGCTTCGCCTACGGCGCGTCCGGCCAGCAGCCGGGTACAGTGGACGCGCTGCTGTTTTACGCGGCGCAGACCGCGACCGTCTTCTCGGGAGCAACCGCCAACAGTCAACCCGGGATCGACCTGACGGCGTTCGGCAACAGCGATCTCAAACCCGAGCGCTCGGCCGAGTTCGAGGGAGGCTTCGACGCCGGGCTGTTCAATGGTGTCGCGCGTCTGGAGCTCACGTACTACAACAAGACGACGCACGACGCGTTGGTGAACCGGGTGCTGCCGCCCTCCAACGGCATCGCCACGTCCCGGTTCGAGAACATCGGCTCGGTGCGGAACAGCGGCCTCGAGGGGCAATTCAGTGTGACGCAGAACCTCGCGTCCGGCATTGGCCTCGACGTGGCGCTCAGCGTGGCGCGCAACACCAACAAGCTCCTCACCCTCGGCGCCGGGATCCCGCCGATCGTCAACGGAGTGAACCAGGAAGTGCCCGGCTTCCCGTTGTTCGGGTTCTGGGACCGGCCGATCCTGGGTTTCCGCGACGCTAACGGGGACGGCATCATCGAGGAGAACGAGGTGACCGTCGGGCCCACCGCGGTGTACCTGGGGTCCTCGATTCCCCGGACGTCGATTTCCCTCAACGCCGGCGTGACGTTGTTCCACAATCGCATCCGGCTCGGCGGGCAGCTCGACTACCGGGGCGACTGGAAGGCGTACAACCTGACGGAGCTGTTCCGCTGCGTCGGGGTCCCGCCGTTCAACTGCAACGGCGTCAACAACCCGAACGCGTCGCTGTTCGAGCAGGCGCGGGCCGTCGCGGCCGGCAGCTCCGCCGACGGGTTCACCAACGCCGGCTACATCGAAAACGGCACGTTCCTGAAGCTCCGCGAAGCGTCGCTGACGTACTTCGCGCCGGACGCCTGGGCTCACGCGCTCCGCGCCACGTCGCTGGAAGTGTCCCTCACGGGGCGCAACCTGCTGAAGTGGACGAATTACTCGGGCGTCGATCCCGAGCTCAACGGCAACGGGCAGTCGGACTTCCAGGTCGACTTCCTCACCGCTCCCCCCGTGCGCACGCTGGCGGCTCGCGTGACGCTGGGCTTCTGAGGGGGTGGGCGATGAGAACCACATATCGAGGAACAGCTCCCATGATTTCCGCGCGTGTTGTCGGATCGCTCGTCGCGATCCTGCTCGCGGCGTGCTCGGGTGCGCTCGACGTCAAGGATCCCGACGTCATCAACCCCGGGGACGTCAACAATCCCGACGGGGCCGTCGCGGCCTACAACGGCGGCATCGGGGATTTCGCCTTCGCCAATGACGGCGACGGCGGTATCAACGAGGGCCAGATCCTGGTCAGCGGGGTGATGTCGGACGAGTATTCCGACGTCGAGACGTTCCCCACGCGGATCGAGTACGATTCCCGCTCGATCAACGAGCAGAATGGCACCCTCGCGACGGTATTCTTCAACCTGCAGAAGGCGCGCGTCGCACTGCAGGACGCCACGCAGGCCCTGCAGCGCTATGCCCCCGACCCGGATTCCCGTGTCGGCGAGATGTTCGCGCTGACGGGTCTCACCTACGTCTACTTCGGTGAGAACTATTGCTCGGGAGTACCGTTCAGCGAACGGCTCCCCGACGGATCGATCCACTACGGACAACCGCTGTCGACGGACTCCATTCTCGACCGCGCCGTCGCGCGGTTCGATTCGGCGGCCGGCGCGACGGCGGATCCGCAGATTGTGGGTCTGGCCGCGGTCGGCAAGGGACGCGCGTTGATCGACAAGGGGGACTATGCGGCCGCCGCGGCGGCGGTGTCGGGAGTGCCGACCGGTTTCCTGTACCAGACTGCGCACTCCATCAGCTCCGTGCGCCAGTTCAACGGCGTCTTCGTGTTCAACGCGCAGGCTCCCGGTGGCACCGCACGGTTCGCGGTGGCGGAATCCGAAGGCCTGGTCGGCCTCAACTTCCGGGACGCAGGCGACCCGCGCGTCGTCGCTCCGGCGGACGGATTCGGATTCGACGGGGCCGACACGCTTTACGTGCTGGCCAAGTACGCTGGGACCGACAGCCCCGTGGCCGTGGCGAGCGGAGTCGAAGCCCGGCTGATCGAGGCGGAGGCGCAGCTGCAGGCTGGAAACGGGGCGACGATGGTCGCGAGTCTCAATGCGCTCCGGGCGGACGCGGCGAACAACGGCGGATTCTCGCTGGCCGCGCTCGCCGATCCGGGGACGCAGGCGGGACGTGAGGACCTGCTGTTCCGCGAGCGGGCGTTCTGGCTGTTCGCCACGGGACACCGGCTCGGCGACCTGCGCCGGCTGGTGCGGCAGTACGGCCGCAGCGTCAACGCGGCGTATCCGAACGGCACCTACGTGAAGACCGGGACGGCCTACGGCAATAACACCGAGCTGCCCGTGCCGTTCGACGAGCGCAACAACCCGAATTACACGGGGTGCAACTACAACGCACCGTAGGTTCAGGTGGTGGCGATTGGAAGCGGGGGAGTCGGCAGCGCGACTCCCCCGTTTCAGTTTTCGTGGGTCTTGGTCCTGAGGCGAATCACGCCCTTGGTCGCGTTGGTGCCGTAGTACGTGGTGGCATCGATGCCGCTGAGGATCTCGATGTCCAGGAGATCCGCGGCCGGCATCTCGCCGAGCACCGTGAAATCCTCCACCTGGACATTGTCCAGCACGATCATGGGCTGGTCGCGCAGCACGATGCTCGACCGACCGCGATGCTCGATGCTGGAGGGGCGACCATCGCTATTCTCGCGGAACGTGTAGAACGGCACCGTGCGCCGCAGGGCGTCCCACGCGGTGCGCGCGCCCGAATGCGCGATAGCCTCTGCCGTGATGATGCGACGTCCGTCGGGGGTGACCTGGACGTCGTCGGCCGCGGGCCGCGTCGCGTGGCTGCAGGCGGTGAGGACCACCGCCAGCGACGGAAGCAGCAAGCCGGCCGGAGAACGCAGCACGGAACCTCGGCACGTGGGGACGCTCCCCGCATGGTATGCGGGCTCCGGCCGCCGTCAAGCGGTGCGGCGGTGCGGAGTCTGTGCGGTTAGGAGCGCTCCGCCTCCACCAGGCGACGCACCAGGGCCGTCGTCCGCTGCGCCGCGCCCGTTCCCTCGCTCACCACCGCGGCTGCGGCGCGACCGGCCCGGTCGCGGGCTGTCGCATCCGATCGCCACGCCAGCCACTGGCGCGCCAGCGCCTCCCGCCCGTCGCGCGGCAAGGGCAGCGCGCCGCCACGGCCGATGAGGAGCCCGGCGTCGCGGCTCGCGCCCCAGCGCGGCCCGACCGAGATCGGCACGCCCCAGACCGCGGGTTCCAGCACCGAATGGAGTCCCGCGCCGTGGAATCCGCCGCCGACGTACGCCGCCTGACCCAGCGCATAGAGATCCGCCAGTGCGCCGACCTGGTCGACGACGACGACGCGGACCGCGGCGAGCTCAGCGCCGCTGGACGTGCGGACGGGCCGGGGCAGGGCGGCGGCCTGTGCGGCGGCGTCGAG
>CAZXKN010000157.1:0-27663 GCA_964641815.1 uncultured Gemmatimonadaceae bacterium
CTTCGGCGGTCGTCGCGATGAAGAGCAGCGTCCGTTTCGGACGGGGCTGCACCTGCGTGAGGGCCTGCGCCGTCGCCAGCATCGCGGCGACGCCCGAGGCATTGTCCTCGGCGCCGTTGTAGATCGAGTCCCCGTTCACCACCGGCCCGATCCCCTTGTGATCCCAATGGGCGCTGAACAGTACCACCTGCTGCGCCAGCGCGGGATCGGAGCCCGGCAGGCGCGCCACGACATTCGCGCTCTCGATGTGCCGCAAGACGCTCTTCACCGCGATGTCGGCCTTGAGGCCCGTGTCCACGGGCCGGAAATCGCGCCGCCCCGCTGCGCGGATCAGCGAATCGAGGTTGAAGCCGACGCCGGCGAGCGCCGTGCGGGCCGCCCCCTCCGCTATCCATCCCGCGAGCGTGAGGGCGGGACTCTGCGGCTGGTCGAGCTTGAACTGCTCCACCGACCACGAGCCCTTCACCACCGACCAGGGATACGTCGCGCTCTGGGCGGTGTGAATCAAAATCACCGCGGCCGCGCCCATGCGCGCGCCCTGCTCGAGCTTATAGGTCCAGCGGCCGTAGTAGGTGAGCGCGCGGCCGTTGAAGACGCCCGAATCCTGGAGCCCGGGATCGTTCACCAGCATCAACAGCACCTTGCCCTTGGTGTCGATGCCCTTGTAGTCATCCCACCGCCATTCCGGCGATTGAATGCCGTAACCGACGAACACGACTGGCGCCGCCCCCACCGCGACCGCGGAATCCGGCGTCTCCGCCCAGGCGACGAAGTCGTCGCCGTAGGCCAGCGGATGTGGCGCCGCGGCGGTCCCCACGGAAAACGTCGGCTGCGGCTTCATCCCCACGAGCGCGACAGGCTGGAAGAAGCTCTTGTCCGGTCCCGCCGGCTCGAGCCCCATCGCCTCGAACTGCGCCGCGATGTACTTCGCGGCCAGCGTGCCGCCGCGCGTGCCGGGACCGCGCCCCTCGAGCAGATCGTCGGCGAGATACTTGAGGTGCGCATCCATGGCGCGGGCATTCGGCGTGGGGAGACTCGCGGCGGGTCGCTGCGCCGCGGCGGCCGTCGTGACGGCGGCGAGCAGGAGTGCCGTGGACCGGCGGATCATCGCATGTGGCTCCTGGGATCAGTGCGCGCAGCGCACAGTGTGAATGGTGCCGCGGCCGAAGAAGTCGGCCTCGCTCGTGAGCACGAAGGTCGAATCGTCGAGAAAGTCGATCGCCTCGCCGATGCGCTCGAGTCCGGGGATGGGGCAGACGGGACCGATCGGGCTCAAGCGTCCTCCGGGGCGCGGAATGAAGAAATAGATCTCCGTGTAGGTCCGCACGGCTACCAGCGCGCCGTCCTTGCGGATCGCCGCATCGGTGACGAGCCGTCCCGAGGAAGCGTCGGGGGTGATCGGCAACCGTTGCAGCACTTCGGCACGCGCCGTGGTGCCGACGCTCCAGGCCGATCGCGGCAGGCGATACAGCCGCACTGAGCTGTTGCGTCCCTTGGAGACGAGGTACATGGCGCTGTCGTGCGGCGACACGAACAATGCCTCGACGTCGTGCGGCCCATCCGGATAGCGAAACCGCAGCGCGCGCGCCGGCGGCGTCGCGCGCAGCGTGTCCGCTGGCCCGGTCGGCGGCTCGGGCTCCGGCACGGCATAGATCGTGACGCTGCGATGGTCCTGGAGGTTGTCACCCGTGTCGCCGATGTAGATGCATTCGCCGGGCGCATCGGGGCACGGTCCGTGCGACAGGGCTTCCCAGTCGATGTTCTTCGCGCCCGTCACGCGCACCGCACCGCGGTCGGTGCCGTGCAGGTCGGTGGCGTACAGGTAGGGTCCGTCTCCGGAGTCGTTGTGAGTCCAGAGAATGCCGACGTGCGCCCGGCTGACCACGACGCCCGAGCTCTCCGTGAGCCGGCGGCTGCGAAACGTCCCCGTGAGGGTCATCTCGGGGCGCGGGATTGCGGCTTGCAACACGAGCAGCGGGGCCAGCATGGCTGGAAGGAAATGCGCTTGATCGACCTCGGGCAAGGGGCGAGATTCCGCCTATGATCGCGGCGTTGAAGTCGCGGACGGTCCGTCGTCTCCCCGATCGCGTCCGGCTCCAGGGCAGGATCCTGTTTCTGACCGAGGATGCCGCACTGGTGCGCCGGCAGCTGACCGGGGAAGACCTGGACTGGACGCCGGCCATGACGCTGCGCGACAACATCTCCACCGACGAAATCACCCCCGCCTACATCTGCTACTACTACGACGACACCCTCGGTGACTTCCCCTACCTCGGGCTGAAGTGCGGAGAAGAGTTCCCCATCACCCGCCGCTCCGTACGGCAGGGCAGGTTCGTCGCCTCGGTAAGCGGCAAGCGGCGCGGCAAGGGGTCGTCCCGCGAGCAGTCGCCCTACGCCGAGATGTGCGCCGGGATCAAGCTGGTGATCGCCGAAAACATCGAGCGCATCTATCACGAAAACTGCCAGAACCTGGGCGTCCTCACGTCGACGGACTTCTCCCTGATCGAGAAGGTGCGGCGCGGCGAAGAGATTCCCCTTTCGGTATTCACGGCGGGCGAAGGGGAGATCACGCGCGGCATCATCGAGTACGGCGGGCTGTTCAACTTCAATCTCGCCCGGCTGCAGGGGCAGGTACGCGTCGCGGCGCCCGCCGCGGCGCGGCGCCCCATGACGCTGGGAGAGAAGATCCTGGCGCGGCACTGGGTCGTGGACCTCTCCGAGGGGTCGGTCGGCGTGCCCGCGGTGAAGCCCGGTGACGAGGGCTTCGTGACGACCGACATCCGGTTCAGCCACGAGTACGTCACGCCGATGGCGGCGATCTTTTTCGAGCAGCTGGTCGGCGCCCACGAGCGGGTGAACGATCCCGACTCCGTGCTGCTGTTCCGCGACCACCTCACCTTCCTCGCCGAGGCGATGACGCCGGAGCGGGTGAAGGAGGGACTGCTCGACGTCGCGATGGAGCTGGAGAAGAAACAGCGTGCCTTCGCCGAGAAGCAGGGCATCAAGCTCTACGGCGAGCTGACGCGGCTCGGGCTGCACGGCTCGGAGGCGATCTGTCACTCCAAGATCCTCGAGTCGCACGCCCTGCCGGGCCAGGTCATCATCGGCTCCGATTCCCACACGCCGCATGCCGGTGCCGTGGGTTGCCTGGCTTTCGGCGTCGGGACGACGGCGATTTTCAATTCGTGGATCACCAAGGACGTGCGCGTCACCGTCCCCGAGACGGTGAAGGTGGTCGTGCGCGGCACCAAGCCGGCCAACGTGACCGCCAAGGATTTCATGCTCGAGATCCTGCGCCATCCTTACGTAAAGGGCGGGCAGGCGATCGGGAAACTGGTGGAGTACTGCGGATCCGCGATCGAGGCCTTATCGGTCGACGAGCGGGCGACGATGACGAACATGACGGCCGAAGTGGGCGGCTTCACCGGCTACGTCGCCCCTGACGACAAGACAGTCGACTATCTGATGGCGTACCGCGGCATGTCGCGGGCCGACGCCGGGCGCGCGTGCCGCGATCTGGCGAGCGATCCCGATGCCGCATACTGCGAGGTGATCGACATCGACGCGGCGCGCCTCCGTCCGATGGTGGCGCTCCCGGGGGACCCCGGCAACGGGCGCTACATCGAGGAGCTGCCGGGACGCGTCACAGTGGAAATCGCCTACGCCGGGTCGTGTACGGCGGGGAAGAAAGAAGACATGGACATGTACGCCCGCGTGCTGCGCGAAGCGGCGGACCGCGGCGAGCGGGTCGCACCGGGGGTGCGGTTCTTCATCCAGTGCGGCTCACAGGACGTGAAGCGCTATTGTGAGGAACGCGGGTATCTCGAGGTGTTCCAGCGGGTGGGCGCCCAGTTCCTCGAGCCGTCCTGCGGCGCGTGCATCAACGCGGGCCCCGGTGTCTCCCGCACCAAGGACGAAGTGACCATCAGCGCGATCAACCGCAACTTTCCGGGCCGCTCGGGGCCCGGCCAGCTGTATCTCGCCAATCCCTACACCGTCGCAGCATCGGCCATCGCCGGGTACATCACCGAGTGGGAGCCCGGCCGCGCCCTCGCCGCAACAGCTTCCTAGAACGTTCCCTCGATCTTCAGTTTGACGGCGTGGATGCCGGAGCTGTAGGTCTCGGCGCTCGTCACCGTCGTACTGGAGTCGGGGACGAGTTTCGCCGTGAGATGGTACTGCCCGCCCAGCGTCCCGCGGAACACCGTCAACGTCAACGTTCCCGCGGTCGTCGATGAGCCGGCGCCGTAACTCTGACTCGCGGCCTGCAGCGCTCCCGTCCGCGCCGTCCACGTGGTGATCACCGAATCCGTTCCCTGGTGGAAGACGAAGCCGGTGCCCGCTCCAGCGCTGTCGGGTGAGAACACTTCGCGCAGCGAATCGTTGACCGGAGCGGTGAGCCCGGTGCCGATAATGAAGAACACCGAATCGACAGTCTTGGTGGCGGGGCGGAACCCACGCCAAGCGAGCACCGCCGTGAGCTGCGACGTCACGTGCGTCGTGTCCTGCGTCGCGTTCACGTCGAGCTGGATCCCGACCAGCTTCGTCGTGTCGCTCCCCGCGGGCTGCGGCGTGGCACTCAGGATGAACGGAAAGACCAGGGCCGACAGAATCGGGTAGAGCGTATCGCCCGCGAGACCCTTGGTGAGCACGGCCTGGACCGCCGCCTTTTCGTCGGCGCCGATCGGATCGGCGAGCGGAGCGTTGCCGTTATCCGAGCAGGCGACTGACACTACCGCGGCGAGCGCCACGGTCAGGTGCTTCATTCCAGCCTCCGTTGGTCATTCTTGTCCGGTACCGGGCTCTCGGCCCCTGCCGGTAGAAGGATACGGAGGAAGGGATGCTCTTTGGTAGACGCTGCGGGGATTCCACAGCACCCACGACTCGATGCCGACGTCCTTTGCGGCCCGGATCTGGTCCCGGATCTCCACCGGAGTGTAGCGCGGCAGCCGCCGGCCCAGCGTAAAAGCCTGCAGGTAGGGCCGGATTTCGGCCGTATTCGGTGCGCGCGAGCGGGAGAGGGCGTCGCTCAGGGCGTATCGCACCACCCCGTAGGGGTTGGCGTTAGGACTGCGGAAGCCGAACGATCCACCCTTGTAATGGCTCGGATACACCATCGGGAGCAGCACGTCGGCAACGTCGGAGAAGTCTTCCCAGACCTGGCCGATCCCCAAGTCCCCGGTGGTCACGGACGCGGTGAGCCCGAAGACGTCGAAGGTGATGGGAACGCCCAACGGGCGCACGTAGTCGGCGAGCAACTTGATGTGACGGCGCACCGCGGCGCGTTGCGTTTCACCATTGAGGCGGGCCGAGAAGATGGCCGATTCCATCCGTGCCTTGGGCTCATCGGGGAAGCGGACGTAGTCGAACTGCACCTCGCCGAAGCCGAGGGACACCGCTTCGCGCGCCAGCTGGCCGGCGTACACCCACACGGAATCGTTGTACGCGTCGACCCATGCCATCCCGATGCGGTCGCGCCACAGCCCGCCCCCGGTCGACTTGACCGACCACGCCGCCTTGCCCTCGGCGAGCAGCCGGTCCTTGGCGACGACGATGCGGGCGATGGCGTAGATGCCGTGTGCGTGCAGCGTGTCGAGGCGGGCCCGGACGTCCTTCACCCGGGTGCAGGCGTCGGCCCCAATCAGCCGGGCGGTCTCGACCTGCGAATGGTACAGCAGGCAGCCCGTGTCGTCCTTCACATCGATCACCAGCGAATTGATCTCGGTACCGTCGATCATGCGCACGATCTGCCAGAGACGGTTGCCCGAGAATGCCCATGCGTTCACGTACAGTGCTTTGACGGTCGACGGACGGCCGAACTGATTCAGCCATTCGCCGCGCCACACCGCCCCGAGCGTCTTGAGCGAGACGTGGCTCGCGTCGGGTGCGGCGCCGAACCGCACCGGCGGTTCAGCGACGTAGCTCGCACCCCCGGGGAACCGTTGTGCCTGGAGTGAGTGGGTCGAAGCGACCAGCGAGCCGCAGATGACGGCGACCATCCATAAACGGAACTTCATGGTCGCGACAATAGGAAAAACTCATAGAAACAACAAGAGTCCTACATCACATCTTACTTGGCTGGGCGCAAACTATTGAACAGCAAGGGGTAAGTTGCCAAACTCTGACCGCGATACTGCGGCCGGAATCCAAAAAGCACGACTTTCCCGTTGCCGACCCGAACTTCTACCAAAGCCGCCCGACCAGCGACACGCTCCGGGTGTCGGACCCACCCCGACAGTAGCACGTCCTTGGGATCGTCGGGGTAGCGGGCCACCACCTTCACGTCGTTGGAATCGAGGACGTCGAACGCCGGGCTGCTCTCGAACCACACGGCGGCTTCCGACGACAATCCGCGTGCCAGCGGCTGGGCTTGATCGATGTCGACCCGGAAGATCGAGCCCGGGGCGTAGAAGTCTTCGTCGGGAAGCCCTTCGAGCACGTTGCGCACCGGCAACAGCAGCGCCTGTATCGCGAACCGGCTGGCATCGTTCAGCGCCACCAGCGTTCCGCCATCCTGGACGAACTGTCGCAGCGCCTGGATGCCGTCAGGACCGAGCCCGCCCGGATAAGGCGCCGGGTATCGGATCTGGGGCAGCCCTTCGGCGATGTCGTGCGGCGACTCGTCGGGCAGCACGATCACGTCGAAACGGTCGTGCAGCTTTCCCGCGCGTGCGACGGAGTCGACGAGCGAGGTGTAGGGCACCTTCCAGTTGTCGAACACCCAGCGCGTCCACCCCTCGTCCATCGTCGCCGCATACGAGCGATACAGTCCGATGCGCGTGGAATCGCTGCCTGTGTAGGTCGTGGTCGCGCGCGGTGGCGCCACCGGTGCGGAAAGCGCGACGCGGATCGAGTCGTTCACCGCGACCGCGGTCAGCCCCATCAGGAGCGGCAGGGTGTGCGCGGTGACGTCGTACGGACGCTCGGGCGGTCCTCCTGGATACACGCGGCGATCGGGGTAGCGCTGCGGCTCGAGCAGCGTCTTCGCGAACGCCGCGTATGGCTGCCGCAGCACAACGACATAGCTCCCGGCCGGAAAGCGTTGTCCCCCGGCGGCGAACGACTGTTGGGCGACGCGGAGCTCCACCTGCCCGCGCGCGAGAATCCCGAGCAGCGTCGCCAGGGCGATGCTGTCCTGCTGGCGCGGAATGACGTAGGCGTAAGGCCACCCCCGCCAGCCGCGCACCGCGCGCGATTCGACGGAGAGATACGTACTGAGCCAGCGGTCGCGGTACCGCGCCGCGTGTTCGAGCAGTGCGAACGCGACCTCGGTCTGATACGACACGATGTCGCGCAGTGCCCACCGCCCGCCCGGCCAGGGGGCGGTGAAATTCCAGGAGCGCTCGCGCGGATTGAAACCGCGGGCGTTCGCTTCCAGCCGGTCGGCGGGTACCTGGACGGGGCTCGCCAGCTGCCCGCTCGCCGCCTCCGAGAGAATCCGGACCGCGCCATGGTAGTGTGCGTAGGCCCGGGACGGAGTCCACGCGTCATAGATCGCGTTGATCGAGATGCCTGTCTTCCCCTGCCCGGCCAGTGCCCAGGCGATCGACGTCCCGAGCGTATTCACGCCGTCCACGATCAGCGGGTCGACGTTGGGCTCGATCGGATCCAGGTACGGCGGCAAGAACATGCGCGACCCGTTGGGGCCCTGTTGATGCAGGTCGAGCACGATCTGCGGGTGCCAGACGCTGTAGATCGAGTCGACGACGAGCTGCGTCTCCACCTGGGTGAAAGCGTACCAGTCGCGGTTGTCGTCGTGCCCCACATAGTGGTGCCACAGCTCCGGCGGATCGGAGCCCTCGGCAGACGTCCCGAGCGTGCGGGCGTACCACTTGGCGACGATCGACACGCCGTCGGGATTGAGCGACGGGACGAGCCACAGGATCACGTTGTCGAGGATCGCCCGCGTCGCCGGGCTGGTATCGGTCGCCAGCCGGTAGGCCACGACCGCGGGCGTGAGGTTGCCGCCGACTTCGTCCGAGTGAATGCCGCCGGTGATCAATACCGTCGTGCGGTCGTCCTGCACCGCCGCCTGGGCTTCCCGCGCCGTGCGCAGCGAGCGCGGGTCGGCCAGCCGGTCGGTGAGCCGCCGGTACGTGTCGAGCTGTTTCAGATTCTGCGGCGAAGAGATCACGAGCGCGACAAACGGCGCCCCCAGTGTCGTCTTGCCCAGCTCGCGGTAATCCACCCGGTCGCTGGCGCGCGCCAGCGCCTGGTAGTACCGCACCAGTGTGGGCCAGTCGGTGAGCTTGCGGTCGTCCCCGGGATCGAATCCGAGCACCGAGCGGGGGCTCGGGATGACCAGCTTCGGTGCCGGCTTGGGGGCGGTTCTCCCCCCCGGCCTCGCCTGCCCCGTGAGCGGCGCGGCGAGGATGAGGAGGAGCAACGGCAGGCGTCCGGACATGGCGCGCACGCGGGCGCGGCTACGGGTTCAGCTTGTGCAGCTCGACGCGCCGATTCTGCGCCCGGCCCGCGGCCGTTGCGTTGGTCGCCAGGGGGCTCGCCGGCCCAAACCCGCGCGCCGCCATACGCGAGGGGGCTACGCCCTTGCGGGCGAGATAGGCGCGGACCGCGGCGGCGCGCGCCAGCGACAGCCGCCGGTTGACGAGGGCCGACCCCGTATTGTCGGTATAACCCGCGATCTCGATCTGGATCTCGGGGTTCGCGACGAGCGATCCCGCGACTTGATCGAGTATCGCGAATGACTCCGGCGTCAGCGCCGAGCGTCCCGTTTCGAAGTTCACACCGCGCAGGATGAGGGTGGGCCGTGCTCCCGGCGTCCGCTCCTCCCGGAACAGCACCACGCATCCGACCTGGTCGACCTTCGATCCCGCGGGTGTGCCGGGGCAGCGATCGATGTTGTCGGGCACGCCGTCGCCGTCGGAGTCCCGCGTCAGCGGGCACCCGGTCGCGTCGACCTTCACCCCCACGGGGGTGTTGGGACATTTGTCGATGCCGTCGGGGACACCGTCGTTGTCAGCGTCCTTGGGACAGCCGTTGGCGTCGACCGTCGCGCCGACCGGTGTGTCGGGGCACTTGTCCAGGCCGTCCGGGACGCCGTCTCCATCGGTGTCGTGGGGGCACCCGGTGGCATCGACGGTGGCGCCACGCGGCGTGTCGGGGCACTTGTCGATGCCGTCGGACACCCCGTCACCATCCGAATCGGTGGGGCAGCCGAAGCTGTTGACGACCGCTCCCGCGGGGGTATCGGGGCACTGATCGAGACCGTCGGCGACGCCGTCGTGATCCGAATCGATCGGACACCCGACGGTGTCGACCTTGGCGCCGGCCGGGGTGCCCGGGCACTTGTCGATCCCGTCGTACAATCCGTCCTGGTCGGAGTCGCTGGGGCAGCCGCGGACGTCGACGGTGGCGCCGAGCGGCGTGTTGGGGCAGGCGTCGCGCTTGTCTGGAACGCCGTCGCCGTCGGAGTCTCTCGGGCCCCGAGCAACGCTCGTCGGGTGCGCATTGCCCGTCTGGAGGAACGACAATCCGCCCAGCACGAGGAAGTGCGTCGCGTTCTTCTGGCCGAAGGAGCCGTTGGTCGTCGGTGTGTAGACGGCCCGCCCCTCGACCGTGAAGCCGACGCGCTGTCCGATCGGCAGCCGCAGGCCGAGGCCACCGCTGAAGCCATGGTCGGTGAAGGAGAAGGGCGCGCTCTTGCCGAAGTCGACGAGCGAATAGCCGCCGACGGCATACAGCAGCACGGGGAACCGGACGATGATGTCGGCGCTCGCCAACAGCGGGTCCATCGAGGCGCCGGGCGAGCCTGGGACGCTCTGTTCGCGGTTGAAGACCACGTCGGCGCCGAGACCGACCGCGCCGGTGATGTAGTAGGCGAGCCGGGCCCCGCCGCCGATTCCGGCGTCGAGGTTGAAGGCCTTGTCGTATTTCGTGTACGCCCCGAACAGGCCGAGCTCGAAATCGCCTGCCCGCTGAGCGGCGAGTGTGGTGATGCTCCCCAGCGTCAGCACTCCGACGGCCCAGATCGCGCGCACGTTCCCCTCCCGGGACCAGGGCAACAAGATAGGAAAGGGGCGACCGTCACGCATCGGGCGCGGTCACGCAACCTGTGGTCAGAAGCCCCAGACGGCGGCCCGACGCTCCCGCGAAACGAGGTCCACACCGCCCAGCACGAGGCCGTGACCGGTCCCGTCGCCGTCCAGCCAGGTGATGCCGGCGGGTCCGACGAGGGCACCGCCACCGAGGGCGAAAATCGTGTTCGTCCCCACCGGTCCCGTGAAGTCGCCGAGGGAATCACCGACGACTGGGGCGGCGAGCATTTCCGCGCCGCCGCCCGCGGCTCCACCGTACACGCCGCCGACCACGAGGATCACGTCGCCGAACGGCAGCGTCGCAAACTGGGAGCGTCCCAGCGCGAACGGCGCGGCGGCTGGTGCCCAGCCTCCCGTGAAGAATCCCGAGAGGAGGCTCGTGGGCGCCGAATCCGCGCTGGGGAGCCGTGTCTGGAGCGTGTCGAGCCCGCCGCCCGCCGGCGCGCTGTCGGCCACGCCGCCGAAGACGGCGACGCGGTCGTCGAGCACCACGCCGCCGCCGTAGGCACGCGGCGTCGGCAGGGACGGCTCGACGAACCATCCATCGATGTGCCCGTCGAGACCGATTCTCCCCACGAACACGTTCGTCTGCGGCCGTCCCAGTGAATCCGTCCCGCCCATGACGTAAATGCGTCCGCGTCGCACCACCGCTATCGCCCCGGCCACCGGAGCGGGCAGCGCCTCGATCGTCGTGAACGGCCCGAGTGCCGTATCGGCCGCGCCCAGCGCCTGGAATACCGTGGCACGGGCTCGCCCCGTCGAATCGACGCCACCGATCACGTAGACCACGTGTCCGTTGAGGCGGGAATTGAAGCGGTTGGCGGCAACGGCGGTGGCGTAGGCGCGTGGTGCGGGCAGCACCGGTTGCCGCGTCCAACCGCCGATGGCGCCGCCCAGGATCGCATGCGTCGTAAACACGGAGGAATCGGGCACTATGGAGGAATCACCACCCAGCGGCTCGCCGCCGCCGGCTGCGTACACGGCGATTTTCAGTCCCGATCCCTGCGGCTCGGCGGCCACGGCGAGCGCGACGCCCGCAGGCGCCCCGGGAAAGACGGGGCGCGATTGCCAGGCGAGCGTGGCGGGGTCGAACGGGACATGGGGGAGAATGTGGACCGTCGCCGTGAGGTGGCGGCCAGCCGCGCTCGTTACCGTCAGGACGCCGCTCGCGGCGCTGTCGGGGACCGTCGAGCGCAGCAGGCGGTCGCTCCATCCGCCGGGTGGAACGGGTGCGGGTACCGTCCCGCCGCCGACCCTCGGAAAGTCGATCGCGCCGGTGCCCTGCGAGTCGCCGAAGCCGAAGCCCTCGAGGACGATCGTCTGCCCGCGGACCAGGAGCGGCTCGATCGCCCCGTCCACGAAGTCGACGCGCGGCGTCGACGGCGCCGGCCCGGTGGCGGAGCCGCCGCAGGCCAGCACCGCGACCAGCGCCGCCGGGAGGAGGCTAGCTCGCACCCTCGGTGCCACGAACGAACCCGACTGCCTGGACGAGTCGCTCGGACACCGACGCCAGCTCAGTCGCTCCTTGCGACAAATCTTCGATCGCGCGCAGCTGCTCCGCCGCCGCTGCGGCGACGGCCTCCGCCTCGTCGGCGGATGCCGATCCACCGGCGGCCGCTTCGGTGAGCGTTTGCACCATGCGCGCGGCGCGGTCCACCGTAGCGCGCGCGACGTCGGCGACCCGCTTCCCGGCCCGTGCGGTGTTCGCGGACACGTCGGCGATGCGCTCGAGATCGGGGAGCAACGTCGTCGAGGACTCGACGACCGTGCCGAGCTCGACCCGGATCCGTTCGAGCAGCTGTGCGGCGCGATCGAGGGCGCGCAGCGTTTCCTGCACCGACTTCCCGACGTTGCGCGCCTCGCGCCCCGCCTCCTCGGCGAGCTTGTGGACTTCGTCGGCGACCACGGCGAAACCGTGGCCGTGTACGCCGGCGCGCGCCGCTTCGATCGTCGCATTGAGCGCGAGCAAATTGGTTTGATTCGCCACGAAGCCGATGGCCTCGGAAAACTTCTCCACTTGAGCCGCGACGTCCCGCAGCCGCCCCATTTCCACGGAGCCGTGCTCGGTCGAGCGTCCCAGCTCGCTCAGCCGGCGCACGGCTTCCTGCGTCGCCGCCCGCACCCGTCCGGCGGTGCGCTCGACCTGCTCACCGGCCTCGCGCGTCTGGTCACCCGCGGCGGCGGTGTCTACGGCGCCGCGCTGCAGCTCGCCCGCTTCGGTCGCGGCACTGGTCACGAGCGCCGCCCCATGGCGGGCGCCGTGGCTGGCGCGCTGCGCGGAGGCCGCCACTTCCTGGCTCGAGGCGTGGATCTCCTCCGTGGTCGCCGTAATCGTTTCGATGTATTGCGTCATCTGATCGGACGCCCCCACGACCGGGCGCACCGCTCGCTCGAGCGCCAGAATCAGCGCGATCTGCGGCGCAGCGAGATTGAGAATCGTGGCGTCCGAGTCCCGGTACATCCAGGGATCCGAATGACGGATACTCCACAGGCCGATCAGCTGATCCCCGTGATACAACGGGACCAGGATCTCCGATCCGGTCTTGTCGCTCCCGGGGGTGACCGTGTCGCCGCGGCCGAGATTGCGTGCCACGATGGGACGCCGGGAGCGAACGGCGTCTCCGGTGAGCCCGGTGTCGGCTTCGAAGCGGAATTCGCCCGCGGCGCCGCCGCCGTCGCGCCAAGCCGTGTCCGCGACGATCACCATCTCCCGCCGTGCCGGGTCATAGCGGGCGAACCCGATGTGCTCCCACGGGACCAGCCGCCGTGTGGTTTCCTGGATGTGCGCGAACGTGCGGGCGAGGTTGATGTCGGTGGCGATCGCGCGCCCGAGGCGCTGCACCAGCCGCAGCTCGTCCGCATGGACGCCCAGCCGGATCACGTATGCCGAGACGTAGGTCGCGCCGGCCAGCGCCACGGCGATCAGCAGCCAGGTGGCGGTCGGCAGGCCGGAGTGGAACAATCGGTACCAGGAGAGCGCCAGCGCGATCGACGCGCCGTAGACGATCGCTTCCCACCGCGCGGTGAGCCGGGCGTCCACCCAGGCGATGGTGCGGCTCAAGGCGAGGGTCAGATAGAACGACCCGTTGATCAGCACCATCGTCAAGAGCACCAACAGCGCGATCGGACCGATGTTGTCGGTCTCGAGAGCCAAGCTCCCGGTGGCCCCGCCCAGCTGCTCGTAGATGAGCCCGGCGATCGCGGAGCCCGCCGTCAGATGCGCCGCGTTCGAGGCGGCCAGCCGGGGCGGGAGGCGGCGCAGGACCACGTCGCCCAGCACGGTCAGGAGAGGAGCGACGATCGTCGCGAATTCCCAACCGCGATCCATCACCGCGAACACCGTTACGCCGAGCACGTAGGACGAGAACCCGTTGCCCGGCAGTGCGATGCCGAAGCGGCGCGTGAAGGCCCCGACCAGGACGAGCCCGGCGAGGGCCAGCGGGAAGGTGCCGCCGGTGCTGAGGCGGCCGCTGGCATACCCGGTGAAGGCCACACCGACGGTGATCACCGCAGCCAGCGCAACGATGATCGAGACGACGGAAGCCGGGACCGACCGGCGGCGGGATTGCGGAGTCATGCCTGGCTAGCGCGCAAGGTCAGACGTGTGGCGCGGCGTGTCAAGCGTCGATATCCTTGAGTCATGCGCGTGACGATCGAATTCTGCGTCGTCTGAAACTATGAGCCCCGGGCTGCCGGTCTGGCGGCCGAGATCCGTAAGGCCTTTCCGACAGCGGAGGTCAAGCTCATCGAGTCGTCGGGCGGCGTGTTCGAAGTAGAGATGGATGGCCGCCGGGTGTTCTCGAAGAAGGCGCTGAAGCGCCATGCCGACCAGGGTGAGGTCGTCCGGCTGCTGCGGGACGCTGGCGCCTCCTGAACCCGCCATTGACCTCCCAGTAGGACACTTCTGCACGTCGTTCCTTCCTGCTACATAAGCGGTAATCACATAACCTGCCAATACTTAACTCTTTCCAACCTAGCGGCACGGCCCTTCCATAACGATACGGCAACAAGGAGGAGCCATGAAAAAGATCGCAATGCTACTCGGGCTCATGCTGATGGCCGCGGCCGGTACCGCCCCCGCTCAGACGAGCGTGTCGGTGCAGTTGGGCTTTGGGGCGCCGCGCCCGTACATCGCGGGCGATGTGTTCATCGGCCAGTCGTTCGTGCGACCGGAGTACCGGCCGTATTACTACTATTACCCGAACCGGTATCCGTACTACTTCTATGAGCCGCTGCCGCTCTGGTACGGACGTCCCCAGCGGGTGATCATCTACGAGCGCGGGAACCGTTTCTTCCGCCGCGATTTCGACCGCGAGCGTGACTGGCGGCGTGACTGGTCCCGCAATCACCAGGGTCGCGAATGGGACCGGAACAGTGACCCAAGCTGGGACCGGAACAATGCTCGGAACCGGGACCGGAGTCGTGATGGAAACCGTGATCGTAATCGCGATTCCAACCGCGATTCGCGTCACCGCGACCACAATGACGAACACTGAACGCTGAGGCAGCACGTTTTGCAGGCGGCCGGGGGCCCGAGCGGCTCCCGGCCGCTTAGTATTCAGTCCGTGCCCTCCGCTCTCCGCGACCACTTCCTACCGCCCGACCCCCAAGCTTTCGTCGCTGCCCGGCCCGCCACCGGACGCATCATCGTGATCGCTCCGACCCGGGCCGCCTGCGAAACGATCGAGCTGGCGATGCGCCTCGATCTCGACACCCTGCTCGAGCGCCAGCACGGATCAGATATCCGGCGACTCGCCGGCTCCGGTAACGGGTTCGGCATCGTCGCCGGCACCGGTACCGGCAAGACGCTCGCCATCCGGCCGATCGCGGAAACGATCCTGGGGGCACCCCTCAAGGTCGGCGTGGTGAATCGCGAGCGGGAAGCGACTCCGGAGACGCCCACCTGGAACGTCGTGATCGTCACGACCGGCATCGCCCGACGCTGGTTCGAGGACGGGTTGATCACGGCGCGCGACACCCTCGTGGTGGACGAAATTCACCAGACTTCGGCCGAGCTCGAGCTCTGCCTCGCCCTCGGCCTGCGCGCCCGCTGCCGCTACATCTGGCTCTCCGCCACTGTCGACCCGAGCTTCTACGCGCGCTACCTCGGCTCGTCGGAGGTGCTCGAGACAAGAGCCTTCGACCCCGCGCGCGCCGCGCGCGTGCGCGTGGTTCCGCTGCGTCCGCTCGATTTTCTCGACGACCGCTTCGTCCGCCGCGTCCTGAA
The DNA here is from genome assembly GCA_964641815.1 of uncultured Gemmatimonadaceae bacterium. GTDB lineage: Bacteria > Gemmatimonadota > Gemmatimonadetes > Gemmatimonadales > GWC2-71-9 > DASTHG01. The sequence goes on from CAZXKN010000157.1 coordinate 15,283, forward strand.
GGAGCGCCGCGGTGTGGCGGTGTTCGTGCCGACGCGCGCCGAAGTAGAGGAGCTGGCCCGCCGCCTGGGGGCACAGTGGCCCGGCCTCACCGCCGCGTTCTACCATGGGGGCGAGCCGATCCGGGTCATCCGTCCCTTTCTGGACGGCGAAGTGGACCGGCCGTTCTTCCTCGCCATGACCGCCGCCGGCCAGTCGGCGCTGAACATCCGCGGGCTCGACACAGTGGTGATCTACGACGCCCGCTACACCAACGTCGTCGATCGCGGCCGCAACGTGCTGACGCGGTTGTACCTCGGCGCCAATGAAATCCTCCAGATGGCCGGGCGGGTGCACGGCCGCGTGGCGCAGGGCGAAGTCTTCATCCTGAGCGACCGCAATCTCGACTTCGCGGCGTTGCGTCCCACGCCACCCGAATTCCAGCTCGCCGGAGACGCCGAGCGCGTCGCGATCACGTGCGCCGCCCTCGGCGTCGATGCGCAGGAGCTCGACCTTCCGGTTCCACTCGATCGCCATGCCTACCGCAACGCCGTCGCGCTGCTGAGCGGCCGCGGGTTGATCGAGAACGGACGGCTCACCACCTACGGACGTGCGGTCGAGGCGATGCCGGTCGACCGCCCCTGGGGCGAGCTGCTGGTCCATGCCGATGATGAGCTGCTCCCGCGCGTTGCAGTCGCGGCCAACATCGATTCGTTGCACCGCATGACGCGCGAAACGCGCAACCTGAAGGGCGTAATCCTGTCAGGCAGCGATCACCTCACCGCGTACAACCTCTTCGCCGAGGCGGTGAACAAGCACGGATACCTGGGCGAGGTGTACGGGCTGCCGCGGCATCTGTTTCGCGAGACCGTCGATCGCTGGGCGGAATGGCGCGGTGTCCTGATCAAGGCGCTCGAGGACGTCGCGCTTGGCACCGCGTCCGTCTACCGCCAGCTCGAACGCCCGCTGCCGGAGCGCTTGCCGCTGGCCGACGAGCGCACCCTCGCCGCGTTTCAGGATCTCGTCGCCCGCTACGAGCCGTTCGACCTCGTCATCGACGAAACGACCGCCGATGGTCGTGAAGCGCGCGTTTCACGCGGCTCGGTGTGCGGCAGTTGGGGGGCGATCGCCGGACCACTGCGCTACTTCGCCGATCGGTTCGGGAATCCGCGCGCCGGCATCGAGGGCACCCAGATTCCCGAGCGGCTGATTCGCCGCTACGCCCGGCGCAGCCCCGCGACGGTCGAGTACGTCGAAGGCCAGAAGCGCGGGCGCCTCGTAGCCGTGCGGACCCTCGAGTATTTCGGTTTCCAGCTGGAACGGGAGTCGGAAGCGCTCCCCAGTCCGTTCCCGGAGGATCTGGCGACAGCCGCGCGTCAGGCGCTGGCGGATGCCTTCATGAAGGGCCGCACCCCCCACCCCGACCAGCGACATGTGCGGCGCGCACTCGAGCGCAGCGATGAATACTGGCGCCGATCGGGGGGTACACTGAGCGAAGTCTCCCCCGGGCGGCTCGCCGGGAGTATCGCGGAGCAGCTTGGCGGGGTCGATAGCTGGGATGCGTTCCTGGGTCGCCCCCTGACGCTGGATCCGGCAGCGCTCATTCCGGGAGAGGTCCGGGACCGGCTCGACGCCCTTCCGGGATCGGTTCACCTGTACGGGGACCGGGTGCCGCTCGAGTACGAGGTCGAGCGCGGATCGGGTGTCGTGCGTATGGTGCTGAAGGAAGGACAGGCGCGGCGGTTGCGGCCCTCGGATCTGCCGTCCTTCGATCGAGACTTACGGTTTGCTGTCCTCCGGGGGAGACGCCCGGAGATCGTGGGCAGCTCGCTCGACGAAATCCGCCGGCAACTGAGCGAACTGCCGCGGTCGGAGCGAGCCCGGCTGGTGCGTCGTGGACGACGTCCCCGCCGGCAATGAAACATTTCGCATTTACTGGTGGTAAGGGGTGCCGATGGACGCGCTCATTCGCGCGGTGCTGGAGTCCCTGGGACAGGGTGTTGCCGTATTCGATGCGGAGGGTCGGCTCGTGTACGCGAACCCGACCGCCCGCCGTGTGCTCTCCGACTCGAACGGAAACGGTCCTGACGCCCGCCGCGCCCTGTTGAACAAGCAAGGTCACGCGGTCGCGCTGCGTGATGGCGCGACGGCGATCGGCGAGGCCGTGTTCGTGACGGACAACGGTGTCGCCGGCACGCTCGCCGAGCAGGAGCGCGAGGCGATTCTCGAGGCCCTTTCCGTGACGGGGGGCAAGCTCGCCGAAGCCGCCCGCAAACTCGGCATCAGTCGCACCACCTTGTGGCGGCGACTGCGGACCTACGGCGAAGGCGCACGTCCTGGCGCCGTCCAGTAACCGCCTCTAGCTTCCCGGGGCGATGCCTGCCGCAGCTTCGCCCCCTTCGCCCTACATCATCGAGGAGTACGTCCGCTGGTCCGACGTGGACTTCGCGGGCATCATTTTTTACGGTTCCTACGTGCGGTTCTTCGAGATCGCCGAGACCGAGATGTTCCGCGCCTGCGGGCTCGCCTACAAGGACGTGTTCGCGCGCTACGGCATCTTCCTCCCCCGCAAAGCCGTCCACAACGAGTTCTTTCACCCGCCGCGCCTCGACGATCGCCTGCGGGTTGCGACCTACGTCGGCAAGGTCGGCAACACCTCGATGACGCTCAACTTCGACGTGCAGTGTGCGGGGACGCCGCAGCTCGCCGCGGCCGGGTGGATGGTGCTGGTGTGCGTCGATCGTGAAACGCTCAAACCCGAGCCCCTGCCGGCCCGGCTCGTCCAGTCGCTCGCGCCGCATACGTTGAGTGTCGCCGCGGCGCGGGCCCAGCTCGGCGTGCCCGTCTGATGCGCCGGCACGTCGCTGTGATCGCTGCCGCTGCGACCGTGGGGCTGTCCGGCTGCGGGGGCCAGCCGGATCCCCAGACGGGGAGCGGTGTCGCCCACGTGCACATCTCGATCACCGGCGGCGGCGACACCGTCGGATTCCGGATCCCGGTGCGGGCGCGCCGCTGCGCCGACGATCGCGGTGTTGTGCTCGACGGGGCGCTGCACGGCAACGGCCTGCTGGTCTGGCTGCGGGACGGCGTCGGCCCACCGGATGGCGGCAACTATCCGCTGCTCTCCCGCGGCGACTCGGCCGCGCCGCGCGGTGCGATCGCCTCGGTCCGCTACATCCTCGGCACCGTCGCACACGGAGTGATCGTCGACTCCGGCTCCGCGACGCTGACGCGCGAACAGCCGCCGTATGCCGTCCGCGTCATCGGCAACGGGGCGGAAGTGGCGATTCCGGGCCGCCGCTCGGTGGAATTGACGGCCGACAACGTCGCGCTCGCGCGCGACACCGTGAATTGCCAGGTGCAGCTGTGACGCTGCGCATCGGGATCATCGGCACCGGGTTCGCAAAGCGCGTCCAGCTGCCGGGATTGCGACTCGTTCCCGACGTGGAGGTCACGGCGATCTCCAGCGGGCAGCGCGCCAATGCCGACGCCGTCGCACGGGAGTTCGGGATCCCGCACGTCTTCGACGACGGCGTCGAGCTGGCCCGTTCGGGTCGCGCCGATCTCATCATCGTCTCGTCCACGCCGGTGAGTCACGCACGCTATGCGGTCGCCGCGGTGGAAGCGGGACGCCACCTCTTGTGCGAGAAGCCGCTGGCGCTCGATGCCGCCGAGGCGTGGCAGATCGTCGCCGCGGCGGAGCGGCGCCCGCGCCAGGTCGCCTGGGTCGACCACGAGCTGCGCTACGAGCCGAATCGGCGCCGCATCCGCGAGCTGGTGCGTGAAGGGGCGATCGGCGAGGTGCGCCACATCGAGATCGTGTTGAAGCCGTACTTCCGCGGCGACGGGCGTCCCCAGGCGCCCAACGCGCCCTGGACCTGGTGGTTCGACGCGGCGCAGGGCGGCGGGATCCTCGGCGCCGTCGGGTCGCATCTCATCGACCTGTGCCGGTTCTGGACCGGGCGTGAGGTAGTGCAGGTGGCGGGACGCGCGCAGACGTTCGTGCGTGAGCGCGTCGATGCCGCGGGCACGCTGCGCCCCGCGACCGCGGACGAGTTCGCGAGCGCTGTGCTCACGCTCGCCGGAGGGGTCATCGTCACCCTCACGTTATCGGTCGTCGCGCAGCATGGCCCGGGGCATTTCGCCCAGATCTCGGGGACCGAAGGCACCATCGTCCTGAGCGGCGAAACCCGGCTCGAAATCGGCAAACCGGGAGGGCCGCTCGAGGACATCAGCGTCCCCGATGACCTGTCGGGAAAGACCGCCGTCAACAACATGTGGGCGCGGTCGTTCGTTCGCCTGATGCGCGATCTGGCCGGGACGATCGGCGGCGGGCCCACGACGGGCGAGCCTGCCACGATCCGCGACGGCTGGCAGATTCAGCGCGTGGTCGATGCGATACGCACTGGGGGCTGCACGCCGTTAGATTGACGGTGTGGAGCAGACGTATTTCCGCAAAGGGTTCGGCCTCAAGGACGAGATCGAGGGCGCCCTCACCGCCGACTATCACAGTCGCGTGGTGGAAGCGATCCGCGAGCAGGGCTTTAGGCTGAGCGTCGGCGACCTGACCATCCGGCTGGCCCGCGAGTTCGGGTTCTGCTACGGCGTCGATCGCGCCGTCGAGTACGCCTACGAGGCACGCACCAAATTCCCGGACCGCCGCACGCTCCTCGTCGGCGAAATCATTCATAATCCTCACGTGAACTCCAAGCTGCGGGGCATGGGCGTGGAGTTTCTGTTTCGTGGCCCGGACGGGGCATTCGACTTCAGCGCTGTCACGTCCGGCGACGTCGTCATCCTCCCGGCGTTCGGCGTCACCGTACACGACTTCGAGCGGCTGCGGCAGATCGGCTGCGTCCTGGTGGACACGACTTGCGGATCGGTGCTCAACGTTTGGAAGCGGGTTGAATCCTACGCGCGTGATGGCTATACCGCCGTGATCCACGGGAAGTTCTTCCACGAAGAAACCAAAGCGACCGCGAGCCAGGTGACGAAGTTTCCACGCGGGAAGTACATCATCGTCCGCCACATGGACGAGGCCAAGCTGGTGTGCGCCTACATCGAAGGGCAGGGCGACCGCGAGGCGCTGCTGCAGAGCTTCGCCCACGCTACCTCGCCGGGGTTCGATCCCGACACCGACCTCGTGAAGGTGGGCGTCGCCAACCAGACGACGATGCTGTCGAACGAGTCGCTCGCCATCGCGCAGGAGCTGGGCGCGAGCATGGCCCGGCGCTGGGGCGAGGCGGACGTGGCCGGCCATTTCCGCACCTTCGACACGATCTGCTCGGCCACCCAGGACCGCCAGGACGCGGTGCTCAAGCTGATCGCGGAGCCGCTCGATGTGATGGTGGTGATCGGCGGATACAACTCGAGTAACACGACCCATCTCGCCGCGATCTGCGCGGGCACCGTCCCGACGTACCACATCGAGGACGCGCAGTGCATCGACCCCGCAAGCGGCAGCATCCGCTTCCTCGCGGTCGGCAAGCGGGAAGAGGAGCGGCGCGACCACTGGCTGCCGGCCGGCCGCATCACCCTCGGCATCACCGCCGGCGCATCCACGCCCAACAACAAGATCGGTGAGACGGTGGAGCGCATCGCAGCGATGCGCGGCACCACCCTCGACGCCGCGCTGGCGGGCTCGTGAGCGCGGCACGGTTTCATCCCGTCGTGGACCGCTGGTTCAGCGATCGCTTCCGCCAGCCGACGGAGCCGCAGCAGCTGGCGTGGCCGCTGATTCAGGCCGGCCAGGACGTCCTGATCGCCGCGCCGACGGGTTCGGGGAAAACCTTCGCCGCCTTCCTCGCTGCGATCGACGATCTCGTTCGCCAGGGACTCGACGGCACGCTGACCGACGGCATCCAGGTCGTCTACGTCTCCCCCCTCAAGGCCCTCTCCAACGACGTCCAGAAGAACCTGTCGGAGCCGCTCGACGAAATCCGCCGCGCCCTCGCCGCGGAGAATCAGGCCGACGTCGACGTGCGGGTGCTGCTGCGCACGGGGGATACCGCACCGGCGGACCGCCAGGCGATGGTGAAGCGGCCGCCGCATATCCTCGTGACCACCCCTGAATCGCTCTACCTCGTGCTCACGTCGGAACGGGCGCGCGAGATGCTGCGATCGGTGCGGACGGTGATCGTGGACGAAATCCACGCCGTGGCGCGCGACAAGCGGGGCAGCCACCTCTCGCTCTCGCTCGAGCGGCTGGCGGCGTTGACGGGACGCCCGCTGCAGCGCATCGGGCTGTCTGCGACGCAGAAGCCGATCGCGGACATCGCGCATTTCCTCGTCGGCGCCGAGCGGCCCCTCCCCGCCATCGTCGACGTAGGCCACGCGCGCGACATCGATCTGGCGATCGAGATCCCCTCCTCGCCCCTCGAAGCCGTGATGCCGGCCGAGGTGTGGGAGGAGGTCGATGACCGCATCACGGCGCTCATCAACGAGCACAAGACGACCCTGGTCTTCGTCAACACGCGGCGGCTGTGCGAGCGGCTCACGATGCAGCTCTCCGAGCGCCTCGGCGCCGATCAGGTCACCTCGCATCACGGCAGCCTGTCGCGTGACAAGCGGCTCGAGGCGGAGACCCGCCTCAAGAACGGCCAGCTCAAGGCGCTGGTCGCGACGGCATCGCTCGAGCTGGGCATCGACATCGGCGCGGTGGACCTCGTCATCCAGATCGGGACGCCGCGCTCGATCGCGACGCTGCTGCAGCGCGTGGGACGCTCGGGCCACCGCCTCAGCGCGGTGCCCAAGGGGCGCATCTTCCCGCTGTCGCGCGACGAGCTGATCGAGTGCACCGCGCTGCTGCGCGCCGCGCGCGAGCGCAAACTCGACCGGCTGATCATTCCCGAGCAGCCGCTCGACATCCTGGCCCAGCAACTCGTCGCCGCTGTGGCGTGCGAGGAATGGGAAGAGGACGCGCTGTTCGCGTTTGCGCGCCGGGCGTATCCCTACCGCGACCTCGCCCGCAAGGATTTCGACGACGTGGTACGGATGCTGTCGGAGGGTTTCACCACGAAGCGCGGGCGCCGGGCCGCGTATCTGCACTACGACGGCGTCCATCATCGCCTGCGGGCGCGGCGCGGGGCGCGCCTCGCGGCCATCACGTCCGGCGGCGCCATCCCCGACCTGGGCGACTATCGCGTGGTGCTCGAGCCGACGGAAACGTTCGTCGGCACCCTGAACGAAGACTTCGCGATCGAGAGCGCCCCCGGCGACATCTTCCAGCTGGGGAACGCCTCGTACCTGATCCTCAAGGTGGAATCAGGGCAGGTGCGCGTGGCCGACGCCAACGGCCAACCACCGTCGCTCCCCTTCTGGCTGGGTGAGGCGCCGTCCCGCACCGACGAGCTGTCGGTGGAGGTGTCGCGCCTGCGCCAGGATATCGAACGGCGCCTGAGCGATCCCGTGGCGGCGCGCGACTGGCTCGTCGAGGCGACCGGCGTCGTCGCAGCCGCGGCATCGCTCATGGTCGAGTATCTCGCCGCCACGAAACAGGTGCTCGGCGTCGTCCCCAGTCAGGAGACCCTCGTCCTCGAGCGCTTCTTCGACGAAGCGGGCGGGATGCAGCTCGTGCTGCACGCCCCCTTCGGCGCGCGCATCAACAAGGCGTGGGGGTTGAGCCTCCGCAAGCGCTTCTGCCGCTCGTTCAACTTCGAGCTGCAGGCGGCGGCGAACGACGAGGCGATCGTCATTTCCCTCGGGCCGCATCACAGCTTCCCGCTGGAGAGCGTGTTCCAGTATCTCAACGCCGTCACCGTGCGCGATCTCCTGATCCAGGCGATGCTCGATGCCCCGATGTTCCAGAGCCGCTGGCGCTGGAACGCCACGCGAGCCCTCGCCGTGCTGCGGTTCCGCGGCGGCCGCAAGGTTCCGACGCCCTTGCAGCGCATGGAAGCGGAAGATCTGTCGGCGGCAGTCTTCCCCGACCAGCTCGCCTGCCCCGAGAATCTGGTGGGCGACCGCGAGATCCCCGATCACCCGCTGATTCACCAGACCATCGCCGACTGCCTCACCGAGGCGATGGACCTCGCGGGACTGGTCCGCGTGCTCGAGGGGATCAGCGCCGGGCGGTTCACGCTGGTGGCGCGCGACACCACCGAGCCGTCCCCCATCGCCCACGAGATCCTGAACGCCAAGCCGTATGCGTTCCTCGACGACGCACCGCTCGAGGAGCGCCGCACCCAGGCGGTGGCGACGCGCCGCTCCCTCGACCAGAAGACCGCCGAGGAGTTCGGCAAGCTCGACACCGCGGCGATCGAGCGCGTGCGGGAAGAGGCATGGCCCGAAGCGACGAACGTCGACGAGCTGCACGATGCGCTGCTCGTGGTGGGGGCGATCCCGATTGCGGAATGTGGATTGAAGAATGCGGATTGGCAGGGGCTGTTCGAGCAGCTCGTGCTGTCGCGACGGGCGACCGTACTGAGCGGCGGGCCAGGATTCTGGGTGGCCGTTGAGCGTCTGCCGATGCTGGCCGCCGTCTATCCCGGCGCGCCGTGCGAGCCCGCGCTCGTCGCACCCGAACGAGAGCAGGCGAAGTCGTGGACGCGAGAGGACGCGATTCGCGAGCTGGTTCGCGGACGGCTCGAAGTAGTCGGTCCCACGACGGTCGCACTGCTGGCTGTCGCGCTCGGCGTGACGCCGGGCGACGTGGACTTCGCGCTCGCCGCGCTCGAGCACGAGGGATTCGTGCTGCGCGGGCGGTTCACACCCGGAGTCCAGGAGCTCGAATGGTGTGAACGCCGTCTGCTGGCGCGCATCCACCGCTACACCTTGGACCGGCTACGCCGCGAGATCGAGCCCGTCAGCGCCGCCGATTTCATGCGGTTCCTGTTCCGCTGGCATCGGCTCACCGGGGACACGCGCGCCGAGGGGCACGACGGTCTGGCCGCGGTGATCGACATCCTCGACGGCTTCGAGCTGGCGGCGGGAGCGTGGGAGAGCGAAGTGTTGCCCGCGCGCGTCGCGGACTACGATCCGCTGTGGCTCGACGCTCTGTGCCTCTCGGGGGAGATCGCGTGGGGTCGCCTCAGCCCGCCGCCGGCCGCGACGGCGGGCAGCGGCCACAAGTCGGGTCCGATCCGCACCACTCCGCTGGCACTGTTCCGCCGCGAGCGCGGCGAGGTGTGGCGCGCGATTCAGCCCGAACCGTCGGCGGAGCGGCTCGTGCTGTCGCACGCGGGCAGCACCGTGCTGGCGACGCTCGATGCGCGCGGGGCCTCGTTCTTCGGCGACCTGGTCAACGCCACCGGCCTGCTGCGCACCGAAGTCGAGAAGGGACTCGGCGAGCTGGTGTCCTGGGGGCTCGTCGTCTCGGACAGCTTCGCGGGGTTGCGGGCGCTGCTCGTGCCGTCGGATCGCCGCCGGCCGATCGGGCGCCTGCGACGGCGGGGACGCAGCGCCCCCTTCGGCGTCGAGACGGCGGGACGCTGGTCGCGTACCGCCAGGCGTTCGCTGCTTCCCGAGGAGCAGCAAGCCGAGGCGGTCGCCTGGATGCTGCTGCGCCGCTACGGTGTCGTGTTCCGCCGCCTGGTGGAGCGCGAGACGACGCTCGTCCCGTGGCGCGACGTGTTACGCGTGTATCGCCGGCTCGAGGCGCGTGGCGAAGTACGCGGGGGCCGCTTCGTCGGCGGATTCTCCGGTGAGCAATACGCCCTTCCCGAGGCCGTGGCCGCGCTGCGCGCCGTGCGGCGATCCGAGACGAGTGGGGAGCTCGTGGCGGTGAGCGGCGCCGATCCGTTGAACCTCGTGGGCAGCATCGTCCCCGGACCGACGGTGTCGGCGATCGCGGGAAACCGGGTGCTGTATCGCGACGGTGTCGCGGTGGCGGTGCGCGAGAGCGATGAGACGCGATTGCTGGTCGAGGCGTCGGCGGATGAGAAGAACGCGCTCGAGTCTGCGCTGGTGCGCCGGCGCGTGGCACCGCTGGTGCGGGCGTACCTCGGGAAGCGCTAGAGTCAGTACGGCGCGAACGTAATCGGCTGCCGGATCGTGACAGCCACTGCGTGCCCGCCGCGCCGCGCGGGTTTGTAGACTGCAGCGGTCACCACGCGTTTCGCTTCGCGCTCCAGCCCCGGATTCGGACTCGCCACCACGCGCACCGTCCCCGCGAGGACGTGCCCCGTTGCATCCACCCGCGCTTCCACGACGACCGTCCCGCCGACGCGCAACGCCTGCATCTCCGCAGGATAGGTGATGGCGGGATAGGTGACGGGAGCGGGTCGGACATCGACGGCTTCGATAACCGCGGGCGTGCCGAGCTGGCCGGGGCCGCGGCCGGCACGGGCGAGCCGCACCGAGTCGGCCAGTCGCTTGAGGAACGGCGCCAACTCGACGCCACGGGCGGTGAGCCGCTGGTATCCGGCGAGCGCACTGTCCAGCGCTGCGCGGGCCAGGGTGTCGCGTCGGGCAGCGGTCCAGGCAAACCCCGCTACGAGCTGTGCGTACACGCGCTCCCCCGCGGTGGCGTTCGTCAACGGATCGAGCGCCACCGCGAGCAACGCGAGCGCGCTGTCGGTCTGACGCGCCGCGAGCCTGGCCCGCGCCGCGGCGACGAGCGACGTCGCGCTGGGCGGAGTGCCCGGGACGAGATCGATTGCCAGCTCGATCAACGTCCGCACCTTGCGACCATGAATGCGGCCGGGGGAGAACGTCGCCGCGAGCACCATCGAGCGCAGCGCGTTGTTCATTCCCGAATCGGGCGTCGCGACGATGACCAGCGATCGTTCCTCCGCGTGCCCCAGCGTATCGACCGTCAGTCCCACGAGAGCCTGGCCGTGCACGTGGCGGCGCAGCATGTCGGGCGGGTACACCACCGGGGGTCCGGACAGGCGCCGCGGTATCTCGTCGACATCGCTCGAGACGAAGGAGATTCCAGGTCGCAGCTCCAGCCGCTCCTGCTCGAACAGCCGAGCCAGGCGCAGCGACGCCTGCTCGAGCCCCGGGACCTGGAGCGCCGTGTCGAGCTGCAGCGCGCGGTGAAATTCCATGCGGGTCGCGGAGTCACTGCCCTGCATGAACGCGAGAATCCCGCGCCAGGTGTAGGCGTTGACGCTGTCGGAGCGTTGGGTCGCGCTCGCCATGGCGGTGCGGAGCAAGGCGGCGGCGCTGTCGAGCGCGTTCGCCGACATCTGCGCGCGCGCCTGCTGGATGAAATCGACGGTCGGGCTTTGGGCGGCGAGCAGGACGGGCAGCACCAGGACCAGGATTGCAGGCGATGGGCGGCGCATGGCGTGATACGCTACTGATTTGGTGGAGCGCTGCCCATCTTGTTGCGCTGGCAGATATATCAGTGTCACGTCATTTATAAGACACTATGCAGATAATACGTGCAACATGTAGCTGCTTGACTTTCGGTATTTATTCGGGCACGTTCTCTTTCCCAGAGCCCCGGTTGTGCCGATGGACCGCGCCATCCTGTACGTCAATCCGCTCACGTTTCCGATCGCCGTCGAACGTGTGGCGCAACGCAGTGCGCGGCTTCGGGACCGGCCCTTGGCGATCGCGCCGGGCGGCACCGACCGCGCGATCATCTGGTCGGCGTCGCCCGAGGCGGCGCTCGCTGGTGTCGCGGTGGGCATGCCGATCTACCAGGCGCTGCGCCGCTGCCCCGACCTCGTCCTCCTGCCGCCGCGCTACGGGCTGTACCGACGCGCTTCCCGCGCCCTCGAGCAGTTGCTGTTGCCGTACGTCCCCGTGATCGAGCCGCACACTCTGGGACACGCGTTCGGCGACCTCTCAGGCACCCGCAAACTGTTCGGCCCTGCCCTGGATGTCGCGGCGCGCATCCGGCGCGAGATCTGGGGGCGCCTCGGCCTGCCGGTCACGGTGGGGCTCGCCATCAATAAGGTGGTGAGCGAAGTCGCGGCGCACGTCCTGAAGCCGGAGCATGTGGTCGACGTGCGCCCCGGCGACGAGCCGGCATTTCTCGCTCCCCATCCGCTCGCCGCGCTCCCCGGGGCCACACTCCCAATTCGCGATCAGCTGGCGCGCTACAACGTGGAGCGCATCGGAACGCTCGCGCTGCTCACGCGGGGACAGGTGGACGGCGTCCTGGGGCGGCGCGGCGCCCTGCTGCACGCGCGCTCCAACGGCATCGATCCCCGGCCGGTCGTGCCACCCACCCGGCGCGAAACGCTGGTCGCCCGCGCGACGCTCGGCAGCGAAACGAACGACCGCGACCTGCTGCATACCGAGCTACGCCGGCAGGCGGAGCAGTTGGGCCGCACGCTGCGGCAGCGCCGCGTCACCGCCGATCGTCTGGAGCTCGTCGCCCGCTACGCCGATCATCGCGACGTCCAGGGCGGCACGGCGCTCGAGCCCGCCACCGACCTCGACGTCGAGCTGACCGTCGCGGCGCGCACCCTCGCCGATCACCTCCTCACCCGGCGCATCGCCCTCACCGC
>CAZXKN010000158.1:0-27651 GCA_964641815.1 uncultured Gemmatimonadaceae bacterium
GGCTCGTGAAAGAGCAGTTGGTGGATTTCCTGCGGACAGTCGGAAAGCACTTCACGATCAACATCATGTTGCAGAAGGAGTCGGTGAAGGCGCGGCTCGAGGCCGGGCTTTCCTTCACCGAGTTCAGCTACATGCTGCTGCTGGCGTATGACTATCTGCAGCTCTTCGATCGTGAGCACTGCACGCTGCAAGTCGGAGGGTCGGACCAGTGGGGCAACATCACGGCCGGCGTGGATCTCGTCCGCCGAGCGCGCGGCGCCGACTTGCACGGCCTCGTAGCCCCGCTGATTACGACTGCGTCGGGCGCGAAGTTCGGCAAGTCCGAGGCGGGAGCGATCTACCTCGACCCCGCGCTCACGTCTCCATACAAGTTCTATCAGTTCTGGATGAACACCGACGACCGCGATGTCGAAACGTACCTGAAGCTGTTCTCGTTGCGCCCCAAGGACGGGCCGGACGGCATCGCCGCGCTCATGGGGATGCAAACCCGTCACCCGGGCCATCGCGAAGCGCAGGAGCACCTCGCGAACGAGTTGACCGAGCGCGTCCACGGAAAGGATGCGATGGAATCGGTCGTGGCCGCGAACGCCATCCTCTTCGGTGATTGGGACCCGCAGCGCGCCCAGGCGGGCGCCTTCGATATTCTGGCCCAGGAGATCCCGACGGGGGCTGTCCCCCGCACCGGGGGGACCCTGGTGGATGCCATTGTCGCCTCGGGTCTCGTGAAATCGAAGAGCGAGGCGCGCCGCCAGCTCGAGCAGGGCGGGATCTACGTGAACCAGAAGCGCGAAACGGCCGACCGCCCGCTTGTCGAGGGCGACTGGCTCGCCGGGGGCAACCTGCTGCTGAGAAAAGGAAAGAAGGATTACGCCCTGCTCCGGGTGGGACCCGCCTAGACCACTCCCTCCAGCACCTCGATCACCCGCTCCATCTCCTCCGCCGTGTTATAGAGATGCGGCGAGAGCCGGATCGCCCCCTCGCGCAGCGAGCACACGACGCGCGCCCGTTTGATGGCGTGATACGCCTCCACCGCCCGCGCCGGCGCGAGACAGAGGATCGCCGAGCGATGGCGCTCTTCGCGCGGTGAAACGATGCGGATGCCGCGGGCGTCGGCCCAGCGCAGCAACGGCTCGTGCAGGCTGCGCGTCACTTCCGCGATCCCCGCGATCCCGACCTCCAGCAGCAGCTCGACCGACTGCGTGAATCCGTAGAAGTCCTGGAACGGCAGCGTGATCATCTCGAAGCGGCGGGCATCAGCGCGGAAGTTGGGATTGTACTCGGTGAGCCGCGAGAAGTCGTCCGTTCCCTCGAACGCCATCCACCCCGGCATCGCCGGCTCGAGCAGCGGGATCAGCTCCTTGCGCACGTACACGAAGCCCGACCCCCACGGCGACAACAGCCACTTCTGCCCGCCGCACGCCAGGATGTCGATCGGCGTCTCGCGCACGTCGAGCACCGAGTTGCCGATCCCCTGAATGCCGTCCACCACGAGGTACGTCCCGTTGGCGCGCGCGGCCGCCCCGAGCTTCTTCAGATCGGCGCGATACCCGTTGGAGAACTGCACGAACGACACGGCGAGCACTTTCACCCGTGGATCGCGCAGCGCCGACAACAGAAACTCCTCGTCGGGCCACCCCTGCGGGGTGCACGGCGCCAGCGTCACATCGATCCCCCGTTTGCGCAGCATCAGCCAGGGGTAGACGTTCGCGGGAAACTCCTTGTCGCTCACGATGACGCGCTCGCCGGCCGCGAGCGGCAGGGCCTGGGCGGCGAGGTTCAACCCGTAGCCGGTATTCGTGGCGAGGCCGATCTCCCCGGTGTCGGCGTTGATGAGCCGGGCCGCGACGTCGCGCGCCGCTTGCAGCCCCGCCTGCAGGTCGCGGTCGGGCAGGAGGTGGGGCGCCGTGCGCTTGGCGTTGAAGGCGTCGAGGATACCGCGGGTCCGTTCGGGGATCGGCCCGATCGAGGCGTTGTTGAGGTAGACGGTGTCGGCGGTCCAGGGGAATTCGCTGGCGCGCAGGTGCTTGAGCGACTCGCGCAGCGCCTTCACCGCCGCGGGGTGCACCGCCAGATGGGTCATGCGGGCCGCACCTCGAGCGCGTCGCGCAGCCCGTCCCCCACCAGATTCACGCCCAGCACCGTGAGCCCGATCGCGAGGCCGGGCATGAGGCTCACCCATGGCGCGACGCGCAGCAGGTCGCGGCCGTCGGCCACCATCGCACCCCACGACGGCGTCGGCGGCCGGGCGCCGAGCCCTACGAATGAGAGGGCCGCTTCGGCCATGATGGCCCCCCCGACGCCGAGCGTCGCGGCTACGATCACGGGCCCGAGCACCCCCGGCAGCAGATGCCGCCACACGATGCGGGCATCGCTCGCACCCAGGGCCCGCGCCGCCTGCACGTACTCGCGTACCCGCAGCGCCAGCACCTCCCCGCGGACCAGGCGGGCCATCCCCGCCCATCCCACGAGGCCGATCACGACGAATACCACGGGGAGTGAGGGATTGACCGCAGCCGCGATCGCGATCAGAAGAAGCAGGGACGGAAACGCGAGGGTCACGTCGGCGAGGCGCATCAACGCCCCGTCGACCCAGCGCCCGTAGTAGCCGGCCACGAGGCCCAGGGCGACGCCGATCAGGGAGGCCACCGTCTGGCTCACGAGTCCCACGGCGAGCGAGAGCCGGGCGCCGAACAGCAGCCGGGCGAGGAGATCCCGCCCCTGGACGTCGGTGCCCAGCCAGAACTCACGCGACGGGGCCCGCAGGCTGTTGACGAGCGACCCGCGCAGTGGATCGGCGGGCGCGATCCAGGGGGCGGTCAGGGCCAGCACCGTGAGGACCGTCACGATGCCGAGGCCGATCAGGGCCCAACGGTCGCGGGAGAAACGCTGCCAGTGGCGTGGCGCTTGCATGGGGAACGTGACTACGTTACTCGGGACTCGAGCCCCAAATCAAGCGGAAACAGGCAGTGAGACCCGGCACACGCTTTACCCTCGTCCTCGGGGGCGGCGGCATGAAAGGACTCGCGCACGTCGGCGTGCTCGAGGCGCTGCTGGAGCGCGGCCTGAAGCCGGCCCACATCGTGGGGTGCAGCGTCGGGTCGCTGGTCGGCGCCGCCTGGTCCGCGGGGAAGAGCATTCCGGAGCTGAAGGACATCGCGATCAATTTGAAGCGCAAGGATGTCTTTCAGATCGCCCATGCCGACATGGCCCTGAAGCGCATGCGCTCCCCCGCCCTGTTTCGCCGCGAGCCGCTGGCGCTCCTGATTCAGCGCCTCGTCGGGCCGGCGATGTTTCAGGACCTCGACATCCCGGTCATCATGAACACCGTCGACATCAACTCCGGCATGCAGGTGCTGTGGGGCCTGCCGGGGCTCGACGACATCCCGGTGTGCGACGCGGTGTTCGCCTCCTGCGCGCTCCCCGGCTACCTGCCGCCGCACGACATCCGCGGCCGCTACTTCGTCGATGGCGCGACGATGGACAATCTCCCCATCTCCGCGGCGCGCGCCCTCGACGCCGAGCTGGTCTTCGCGGTCGACGTCTCCGCCTCGAGCACGCTGCGCGAAGACACGCAGGACGAAGGGTTCGCATCGGTGTTCGGCCGCGCCACCGAGATCGCGATGCAGTCGCTGCTCGAGACGCGGCTGCGCTACTGGACCACCCCGCCGGTCTACTACATCCATCCGCGCGTCGAGCACGTCTCGATGTTTTCGTTCGACAGCCTGCGCGAAGTCGTGGAAGAGGGATACCGCGCCACGATCGACGCGCTCGACCGCGCCGCAACCTGGCCGCCGCGCGGCGCCGACGGCGTGTATCCGCGGCGCCGCGTGATCGTGCACGTCGACCGCGACCGCTGCATCGGCTGCGGCGCCTGCCTCTTTCAGGGACCACCCGGTCTGTTCGTGCTCGACTCGAGCGGCAAGGCGGTCGTGACCCAGCCCGAGCAGGAGTGGTCCCCCGCCGGCGGTGGATTCATCCGGCACTGCCCCACCTACGCGATCAGCGCGCGCCCCGTGCCCGAGTCGCAGGAGATGCGCAAGTCGGGCTGAGGTAACGCGCGGTAAGCGTTGAATTCCTTCGACGTTAGAGCTTTCACAATCGGTCTGCTTCTTGCGACAGCGGCCTGTCAGGACGGTGCACGACGCTCCTGACCCCAACGGGCCCCGCCTGATGCTCGCCTCACCCCTGCACTTGCAAGCGTTCGCCGTGTTGCGAAGGGGTGTGGTGTCCTTGCCACAGCGCGTGGGTTGCCGGAGGGCAACGGGTGAACATCGAACCAAGCAACGTCGCGGCCAATCGCGTTCCTATCCTGGGTGACGGTGATGTGTCGTTCGTCGCCGAGCCACCCACGGACCCCACGCCGCCACGCTCACAACCCGACCCGAGCCTGCGCCCCGTGGCGCGCGGCAAGTTTCTCTTCGTCGGCGACCAGAAATTCCACGTCCGCGGTGTGACCTACGGCACGTTCCGCCCCCAGGCGGACGGCGCCGAGTTCCCGGTGCCCGAAGTCGTAGAGCGCGACTTCGCGCTGATGGTGGCGCACGGCGTGAACTCGGCCCGCACCTACACCGTGCCGCCGCGCTGGATGCTCGACGCCGCCGGGCGTCACGGGCTGCGCCTCCTGGTCGGGATCCCCGTGGAGCGCCACATCGGCTACCTCACCGATCGCAAGGGCGCTCCCGATACCGCGCGGGTCGTGCGCGCCGGCGTCGCCGCGTGCGCCGGCCACCCGGCGGTGCTGGCCTACGCCATCGGGAACGAGATTCCCGCGGCGAGCGCGCGCTGGCATGGCCGCCGCGAGGTCGAGCGGTTCCTCGAGCGTCTCTTCCACGCGGTGCGCGCCGAGGACGCCGATGCGCTCGTGACGTACGTGAACTATCCGTCCACCGAGTACCTCGATCTTCCGTTCCTCGACTTCACGAGCTTCAACGTCTTCCTCGAGTCGCGCGCGCCGCTCGCAGCCTACCTCGCGCGGTTGCAGCACATCGCCGGGGAGCGGCCGCTCGTGCTCACGGAGGTCGGTCTCGACAGTCTCCGCAACGGCGACGCCGCGCAGGCGCGCACCATCGACTGGCAGATCCGCACCAGCTTCGCGGAAGGGTGCGCCGGGCTCTACGTCTACTCCTGGACCGATGAGTGGTACCGCGCCGGCGAGGACGTCTGCGACTGGAAGTTCGGCCTCACCGATCGCGAGCGCCGGCCCAAGCCCGCGCTCGCGGCCGTGCGAGCGGCGTTCGGCGATACACCGTTTTCCGCCGATGTTCGCTGGCCACGCATCTCGGTCGTCGTCTGCACCTACAACGGGCAGCGGACGATCCGCGACTGCATGGAAGGGCTGCGCCGCCTGCGCTACCCCGATTTCGAGGTGATCGTCGTCAACGACGGATCCACCGACCAGGCCGCGGCGATCGCGAGCGAATACGACGTCCGCCTCATCAATACGGAGAACCGGGGACTCTCGAGCGCGCGCAACACCGGCTGGCAGGCCGCGACGGGTGAGATCGTCGCCTACCTGGACGACGACGCGTATCCCGACCCCGACTGGCTCACGCACCTCGCCGCCACTTTCCTGCGCAGCGCGCACGTCGGCGTCGGAGGCCCGAACATCGCGCCCCCGGGCGACGGCAAGATCGCCAAGTGCGTCGCGCTGGCGCCGGGAAATCCGACGCACGTCATGCTCACCGATCGCGAGGCGGAGCACATCCCCGGCTGCAACATGGCGTTCCGGCGCGCCGCCCTGGCCGCGATCGGCGGGTTCGATCCGCGCTTCCGCGTTGCCGGCGACGACGTGGACGTCTGCTGGGCGCTGCGCGAGCGCGGCGGCACGCTCGGCTTCAGTCCGGCGGCCGTCGTCTGGCATCACCGCCGCAGTTCGCTGCGCGCCTACTGGAAGCAGCAGGTCGGGTACGGGCGGGCGGAAGGACTGCTGGAGCGGAAGTGGCCGGAGAAGTACACGGCCACGGGGCAGATCGCGTGGGCGGGCCGTCTCTATGGCATGGCGTCGCTGCCGGCGGCACCGTGGCGGGTGCCACGCATCTACCACGGCATCTGGGGATTCGCGCCCTTCCAACGGCTCTACGCCCCTGCCCCGACCTGGCTCGGCGCCATGGCGCTCGCACCGGAGTGGTACCTCCCGATCCTCGCCCTGATGATCGCGGCCGGCTTGGGGCTCACCTGGACGCCGTTGCGCGTCGCCATCCCGCTGCTCGCACTCGCAACGCTGCCGCTGCTGCTGCGCGCCACCGTCGCCGCGCGCATCGCGTTTCCCCGGTCCCTCGCCCGCCGCCGCATCCGGCAGCGCGCCTTGACCGCGTTGCTCCACATGCTGCATCCGCTCGCCCGCCTCTCCGGCCGCTTGAGTCGGCCCGCAGTTTCCCGGCCAGCCCCATGGGGACGCTGGGGTTCGGTCGCGCTGTGGTGCGAGCAGTGGCGGGACCCCGCCGAACGCCTCGGCCGGATCGAGAGCGCCCTGCGCGGTACCGGCGCGGCAACGCGCAGGGGCGGCGAATTCGAGCGCTTCGACCTGGAGGTCCGCGGCGGCCTGCTGGGCGGCGCCCGACTCCTGATGGCGGTCGAGGAGCATGGCCGCGGCATGCAGCTGGTGCGGATGCGCTGGTGGCTCAAGCCCAGCACCGCGGGCGTGGCGCTCTCGGCCGGTCTCGCCGGCGTCGCGGTCGCCGCGCTCGCGACCGCGGCCTGGATTCCCGGCGTCGTCTTCGGCGTCGCGGCGCTCGTGTGCGGGTGGCACGAGACGGCCGACTGTGCGCGCGCGGCGGGCGACATCCGCCGCGCGGTGCCGCGGGCAGGGGACGACTGATGCCGCGGAACGTCACCGCCTCGGACTTCACGCTGTACCGCCGCTTGCTGCGACAGGCGCGGCCCTTCTGGCCGCACCTGGCGGTGCTGTTCGCGCTCAGCCTTCTCGCGACGCCCGTCGCGCTGTTGGCGCCGCTGCCGCTGAAGCTCGTGGTCGACAGTGTACTGGGATCGCGACCCCTTCCCCACGTGCTCGCCGTCTGGTTTCCCGCAGCGGGGGGATCGCCGGCCGCCGGCCTCCCGTTGGCGATCGGGCTGCTCATCGCCGTGACCCTGCTCTCTCAGGTCCTCGCCATCGCCACCAACTGGCTGCGAGCCTACATCGGCGAATATCTCGTGCTCCAGTTCCGGGCACGGCTGCTCGAGCAAGGACAGCGGCTTTCGCTCTCCTACCATGATTCCCGGGGAACGGTCGACACCGCCTACCGCATCCAGCAGGATGCGACGACGCTGCAGTATGTCGCCGTCGACGGCTTCATTCCGTTCGTGTCCGCCGGCATCTCGCTCGTGGCGATGCTCGTCGTCACCGCGCGGCTCGATTGGCAGCTGGCGCTCGTGGCGCTCGCGATCACCCCCGTTCTCTTCATCCTGTCGCGCAGTTATCGCCCGCGCATGCGGCGGCAGGGCCGGGTGGTGAAGAAGCTCGAGAGTCAGGCGCTGTCGGTCGTCCAGGAAATCCTGAGCGCGCTCCGGGTGGTCAAGGCGTTCGGGCAGGAGCGGCGCGAGACCGAGCGGTTCACGACGCGGGCGCGCGAGGGCGTCGTCGCGCGGCTGCGGCTCGCGCTGATGGAAGGCGGCTTCGGGTTGATGATCGGACTCACGAGCGCCATCGGGACGGCCGCCGTGCTGTTCATCGGTGTCGGGCACGTGCGCGCTGGTGTGCTCACGCTGGGCGAGCTGCTCATGGCGATGAGCTATCTGACCCAGCTCTACGCGCCGCTCTCCACCATCAGCCGCAAGGCCGCGAGCCTGCAGAACTATCTCGCCTCGGCCGAACGCAGCTTCGCCCTGCTCGACGAAACGCCTGATGTCCCCGAAGCACCCCAGCCCCAGGCGCTCGCCCGGGCACGTGGCGTGATCGAATTCCAGAACGTCTCCTTCGGCTACGACGCCGGGCGCGCGGTGGTGCACGACGTGTCCTTCATCGTGGCGCCGGGGACGCGGGTGGCGATCATGGGGGCGACGGGCGCGGGCAAGACCACGCTCGTCGGCCTGCTCACGCGGTTCTACGATCCGGCGGCCGGCGCAATCCGGCTGGACGGCGTCGACCTGCGCGACTACAGGGTTGCGGATGTGCGCCGGCAGTTCGCGGTCGTCCCGCAGCATCCGCTGCTCTTCTCCACGACGATCGCCGAGAACATCGCCTACGGCCGGCCCGGCGCGCCGCACGCCGACATCGTCGAGGCGGCCGCGGCCGCCGGCGCGCACGAATTCATTCAGCGCCTGCCCGCGGGCTACGAGACACAGGTGGGCGAGCTCGGCCAGAAGCTCTCGGGCGGCGAGCGCCAGCGCATCGCCCTGGCGCGCGCGTTCCTGCGGGACGCGCCGCTCCTCATTCTCGACGAGCCCACCAGCTCGGTCGACCTGAAGACCGAAGCCGTCATCCTCGAGGCGCTCGAGCGCCTGATGCGCTCACGCACGGTCTTCCTCATCACGCACCGCCCTTCGAGCTGGGGGATGTGCGACCTCTGGCTGCAGCTCGAACACGGCCGCCTGATCCGGCAGGGCGCGCCGACGGCGCTGCCGGCGGAAGCGGGGCGGGAGATCGGACCGTGAAGCCGCCGATCGCGATGCTGCACGAGAACCTCGCGGCGCACCCCGCGCTCCTCGCCTGGCGCGCCTTTCAGGCGCGCCGCGAGCCGGCACAGCGCATCGAGGTGCTGCGCCAGCACGGCGTCACCGCCGTGTACCGCATCGTGGGAGCCGGCGCGGATGCCGGCACGGTGATCGCGAAGCGCGTGCCCGCCGTCAAGGCGCGACCGGAGCGCATGGTCTACGAGTGCGTGCTGCCGCATGTGCCGGTGACGGCGCCGCGCTACCATGGCGCACTCGCGGGCGAGGGACCGGAGCCCGAGACCTGGCTGTTCCTCGAGGACGTCGGCGGGGAGCGCTACTCCGACGAGCGCCCCGACCACCTGGCGTTGACCGCGCGCTGGGCGGCGTGCCTCCACGGCGCGGCGGCGGGGATCGCCGCGGCTCGCGCGCTGCCCGACGGCGGGCCCGCTCGCTATCGGCGTCATCTCGCGTCGGCGACGGAGAAGCTCGAGCGCCGCATCGCCGGGCCCGACCTCGCGGCCGACGACGTGACGCAGCTCGAGGGCATCATCGATGTGCTGCGCGGACTCGCGGCCCGCTGGAGTGGTGTCGAGCGGCTCTGCGTCGGCCTCCCCGCCACCGTGGTCCACGGCGACTTCCGGCCCAAGAACGTCTATCTCCGGCCCGCCGGCAACCGGCTCGCTTGCTTCCCGATCGACTGGGAAACGGCCGGGTGGGGCGTGCCCGCGGCTGACCTGACGCGCATCGACGTCGCCGCCTACTGGTCCGTCGCGCGCGAATGGTGCCAGGACTTGAGCCTCGACACCGTGTACGGACTGTCGCACCTCGGACACGTGTTCCGCACCATCGCCGCGATCGATTGGGAGTGCGCCGGCCTGCGCTTCGACACGCGCCGCCAGATCGTGCGGTCGCTCGCGAGTCTCGCGGTGTTGCGTCCCCGACTCACGGAGTACGTCCAGATGACCGGAGTGGCTGCGTGACGCTCGTCGCCAACCTGGACGCGCGGGCCCGCGTCCCGTCGGACCGGCTGCCGGACACGGCGGATCTCGCCACGGCGCTGGAAACGGCGACCGGCGCGCCCGAGGGGACGATCCGCGTGAGCGCCGTGCGGCAGCTCAAGACGAATGTCTATCGCGTCACGTTCGCGCACGACGCCGATCCGCGCGCCCATTCGTTCGTGATCAAGTCGTGCAACCCCGGCCTGGCGCGGCACAATCAGCTCGTCGCCCGGCGCTGGCTGCCGCTGATCGACCTCTCGGCGGGTGCCGCGCGGCTCGCGGGCTCGGCCGCCGAGCGCCGCGGCGAGCGCATCTGGCTCGTGTACGAAGACCTCGGGCTCGCGCGACTGGACAGCTGCATGGCGGATCGCGCCCGCGTGACGGTCGCGATCGACCTCATCGCGGCGCTGCACGCGCGCTCGGCCGAGCACCCGATGCTGCCCGATGTCCGGGCGCACGGGGGGGATCTGGGCGAGGCGTACCTGATCGCGAACGTGAGGGACGCGGTCCGGGCCCTCGCCCAGCTGCGGGCCCCACGCGTCGCGCTGTCGGCGGTGCAGCAGCGCGTCCGCGACCGGCTGCTCGGCCGGCTGCAGCTGCTCCAGGACGAGCTGCCGCGGCGCGTGCAGATGCTGGAGCGGGACGGCGGGCCCGAAGTGCTGCTGCACGGCGATCTGTGGACAACCAACGCCTTCGTCACCGAGAGCCCAGATGGCTGGTGCGCCCGCCTCGTCGACTGGGACCACGCCGGTGTCGGGCGGGCGAGCTACGACCTCTCGACGTTCCTGCTGCGCTTCCCCGCCGAGGAGCGGTCCTGGATCCTCGATCGCTACTGCAGCTCCATCGGCGACCGCTGGAGTGTCCCCGAGCGGCGCGATTTGAACGCACACCTCGAGACCGCGGAGCTGGCGCGCTACGCCAACCGGGCGATCTGGCCCGCCGTGGCCTGGCTGGTGGATGGAGCCGACTGGGCGTTCCAAGAGCTCGCCATGGTCGCGGGGTGGTTCGACGATTGGCGGCCGGTCCTGTGACCAAGCTCCTCATCGTCAACGCCGACGACTTCGGCGCGAGCCCCGGCACGAACCGCGGGATTCTGGAAGCGCACCAGCGCGGCATCGTCACCAGTACGAGCCTGCTCGTCACCGCCGCCGCCAGTGTGGAGGCGGCGGAGCTGGCCGCGAGCGCTCCCGACCTGAGCATCGGGCTGCACGCGGATCTGGATGGCGTCGACCCGGATCAGATCGGCGACGCCCTGGAACGCCAGCTGGAGCGGTTCGCAGCGTTGCGGAGCGTCTCGCCCACGCATCTCGACACCCACCACGACACGCACCGCCACCCACGGGCGTTCCCGGCGGTCGTGGAGTTCGCACGCCGCCACGGGTTGCGGCTGCGCGGCCACGCGCGGATGCGCGTGTGCACGAAGTTCTACGGGCAGTGGAGCGGCGAAACGCACCTGGAGCAGATCAGCGTTGCCGGACTCGAGCGCGTCCTCGCCGATATCGAAGACCTGATGACCGAGCTGACGTGTCATCCCGGGTACCGCGATCCGGCGCTGCGCACCAGTTACGACGCCGAGCGGGAGGTGGAAGTGCAAACGTTGTGCGATCCGGCAACGCGGGCGATCGTCGCCCGGCTGGGGTTCCGTCTCATCAGCTTCCTCGAGCTGCCGGGCGTCACCGCCCGCACACCGGCGTAACCGGCCATGGCCAGCGTCGTCGTCTCCTGCTACAACGTCGCGAGCTTCCCCGAAGGCGGCGGGCACTTCTGGGTCTACATGCAGTACGTCCAGGCGCTCCGAGCGACGGGGTGCGAGGTGTACTGGCTCGAGCGGTTCCGGCGCGGCAAAGACCCCCGGCGCGACGAGCGGGCCATCCCCGAGTTCTTCGCCCGCATGGCACGGTTCGGCATGGATGGGAAAGTGCTGCTGTACGTGCAGGACGACGGGCCCGAGGGCAGCGACCCGCAGCTCACGTTTATCGGAACCACACGACAGGAAGCCGAGTCGGTCCTGCGCCGCTCCGATCTGCTGCTGAACTTCCATTACGCCATCGATCCTCGGTTGCTCGCGTGTGCCCGCCGCACCGCGCTGGTCGACATCGATCCCGGACTGCTGCAGCTCTGGATCAGTACCGGTCAGCTCCGTGTACCGCCGCACGACTGCTATCTGACGATCGGTGAAACGGTGGGAACGGCGGCGGCGCGCTTCCCCGACTGCGGCGTCTCGTGGATCCGGTTCCGGCCGCCGGTGTGCCTCGATCTCTGGCCCTATTCCTTCGATCCCCGCCCCGCACCGTTCACGACGGTGGCGGGATGGTGGTCGGGTATGTGGGTGCGTGAGGTCGTGGCTGGCCGCGACGTGCTGTACGAAAACACGAAGCGCATATCGTTCCTCGAATTCGTCGACGTACCCACCCGCACGCCGCAGTCACTCGAGCTGGCGCTGTTCCTGGCATCGGACGACGACGCGGACCTGACGGTGCTGCAGCAGCACGGCTGGCGGGTGCAGCGATCGCAGGACGTGGCCGGCACGCCGGAGCAATACCGGAGCTATGTGCAGCAGTCGCGCGGGGAGTTCAGCTGCGCCAAGCCCTCGTGCATGAAGCTGCAAAACGCCTGGATTTCGGACCGCACCCTCTGCTACCTGGCGAGCGGCAAGCCCGCCGTGGTGCAGCACACGGGGCCGAGCGACTACTTGCCCGACGGGCTCGGGCTGCTGCGCTTCACGACGCTCGACGAAGCCGTCGCCGCGCTCGACCGCGTCAACAGCGATTACGAACGGCACGCCCGCGCGGCCCGTGACATCGCCGCCACCTGGTTCGACGGGACGGCCGTGCTCGAACACATCCTCAACGCGACCTTGGGAGCACCCGCATGCTGATGCTGTCCGTCACCGCCGCACTGGTACAGGGAGCCGTGCCGCTCCAGGCCCTGGGAGGCACCGGCGTTCGCGCCGTGCCCACGGTGGCGGCGGTCCGGGTCGATCGCTCGCCCGTCGTCGACGGCCGGCTCGATGATCCCGCCTGGCAATCGGCCGTGCTCGTGTCGGGCCTGGTGCAGAGCGATCCGGACGAGGGACGCGCGGTCTCCGAATCCACCGCCGTGCGCATCGTATACGACGGCACGGCCCTGTACATCGGCGCCCGGATGTTCGATCGCCGGCCCGACGCCATCGTGCGCCTGCTCGGCCGGCGCGACGTCGCGACGCCGAGCGACGAGTTCCAGCTCATGCTCGACACCTACCACGACCGGCGCACCTCGTTCCTGTTCGCGGTGAGCTCGAGCGGCGTCCAGCGCGACGCGGTCGCAGGAGACGACGGCGATGATTTCGACGAGTCGTGGGACGCCGTGTGGCAGTCGGCCGCGTCCATCGATTCGCTCGGCTGGACCGTGGAGATGCGGATCCCGTTCTCGCAGCTGCGCTTCTCGAATGCCGCGAGCCAGGTGTGGGGCGTACGGTTCGTGCGCTGGATCCAACGCAAGAACGAGCTGGCGCTGTACCCCTTCGTCGCCAAGACCGAAAGCGGCGTCGCCTCGCGCTTCGCGCAGCTCGTGGGGCTGCGCGATCTCCACGACGCCCGCGGCCTGGAGATCCTGCCCTATACCGTGGCGCGCCAGCGGTTCGATCGCCCGGAGGCCGATAATCCATTCGACAACGGGCACTCCGTCTTCGGCGGAGCCGGACTCGACGTCAAAGCGGGCCTGTCCCCCAGCTTCAAGCTCGACCTCACCGCCAATCCCGATTTCGGCCAGGTCGAGCTCGACCCCGCGTTTGTGAATCTCACCGCCTTCGAGCAGTTCCTGACCGAGCACCGGCCGTTCTTCACGGAAGGATC
Organism: uncultured Gemmatimonadaceae bacterium; assembly: GCA_964641815.1. Classification (GTDB taxonomy): domain Bacteria; phylum Gemmatimonadota; class Gemmatimonadetes; order Gemmatimonadales; family GWC2-71-9; genus DASTHG01. Next base: position 13,424 of record CAZXKN010000158.1, read on the forward strand.
GTCGCTGTTTTCGTTCGGCAGCACCGGCGGGGGAATCAATCCGCGATTCGACACCCCACTCCTGTTCTACTCGCGCCGCATCGGCCGCCCTCCCCAGGGCGAGCCCACCTCGTCGGGCGATTTTACCGACGTTCCGGAGGCCACGACCATCCTCGGCGCGGCCAAGCTGAGCGGCAAGACGGCGAGCGGCTGGTCGGTGGGGGCCGTCGAAGCGGTGACGGCGCGGGAGTTCGCGACCGTGGCGGATCTGGCGACGGGCGCCCGCATGTCCGATGAAGTCGAGCCCTTGACGAACTACTTCGCCACCCGGGTGAAGCGCGACTTCGCGGCGGGGAATACGACCCTGGGGTTCGTCGGAACCGGTGTGCAGCGGTCCATCGACCAGCCGGCGCTCAAGTTTCTCGGCTCGGGCGCCTACGCCGGTGGCGTCGACTTCCTGCACCGCTGGGGCGACCGGGCCTACTCGCTGGCGGCGAGCGTGAGCGGCTCGCTGGTCCACGGGGACACAATGGCGATCAACGAGTTTCAGGAAGCCTCCGACCGCTATTACCAGCGGCCCGACGCGCGCCATTACCGGTTCGACTCCACGGCCACTTCCCTCAGCGGCATCGCCGCCGACGTGTACCTCAACAAGGTCGGCGGCAACTGGGTGTGGAGCCTGGCGGCGAACACGATGACGCCGGGTTTCGAGGTGAACGACCTGGGGTTCCAGGAGCGCGTCGATATTGCGTCGCTGTTCGGCGCCGCTGGATACCGGTGGACGCGCCCCGGGCGGGTCTTCCGCGTGGCGTACGCCTACCTCTCCACCAAGTCGAGCTGGAACTACGACGGGGACCTGATCCACCGGTCGTACAACATGTACGCGTTCGGCCGCTTCAGGAATTTCTGGGAGGCAGACGCGAGCCTCACCGTCAACTCGCAGGTGCTCGACGACCGGCTGACGCGCGGCGGCCCGCTCGCGGAACAGCCAGCGGGGTGGACGGCCGCAGCCGAGGCGTACACCGACAACCGCAAAGCGGTGAGCGCGTATGCGTACGCGTCCTACTCTCGCAACAGGGTTGGCGGGTGGTACCTGAGTATGCTGCAGACCATCACAGCGCGGCCGAACAAATCGCTGTCGCTGAGTCTGGGACTCGGCTACGAAAGCGGATGGGACGCGGCGCAGTACGTGCAAACCGTTGCCGACTCGACCGACATCGCGACGCTGGGCAGCCGCTACGTGTTCGCGGCGATTCGCGAACGCAGCGCCTATGCGACGCTGAAGATCAACGCGGCCTTCTCCCGTTCGCTCAGCCTGCAGCTGTACACGCAGCCGTTCACGTTCATCGGCGCCTACGACAACTTCTCGGAGCTGTACGCCCCGCGCACCTACGTCTTCAGCCACTACGGGGTCAACAACAGCTCGACCATCACGTCGGACGGCTCCACCTACACGGTGGACCCCGACGGGCCCGGCGCCGGCCAGTCCTTCACGATCGACAACCCGAACTTCCGCAGCCGCTCGTTTCGCAGCAACGCCGTGCTGCGCTGGGAATACCGCCCCGGCTCTACGATCTTCTTCGTCTGGAGCCAGACCCGCTCTGGCGATTTCACGGGCGTCAACGCAGGTCTCGTGGGGGATTTGCGGCAGGCGACGTTCCTCGACCGCCCGACCAACGTGCTCCAGGTGAAGGTGAATTACTGGCTGCGGCCGTAAGCCGCCGCCGGTTCCGCGACGGAAGTCGCGGCTCGGCGCTGACGCGACACGCCATGAATGGCGAGCGCCGGAGGGCGTCTTTCAAGACGCGTCGCCCGATGCGCCGAGCGGCGGCTTTAGCCGCGGTACGACGAGGCGTGCGCCGGTCTATTGCGGAACTCCGCGTCGATGCGGAGTAAGTCACGGCTCACGCGCTCCCAGTTGAAGTAGGTCTCCACCGCCGTGCGGCCCGCCGCGCCCATCCGCCGGCGCAGCGGCTCGTCCGTCAACAGCCGATTCACGGCTACGGCGACCGCCGCGGGGGACTCGGGATCTACGAGCACCCCTGTTTCGCCGTCGCGCACCGCATCGGCCACGCCGCCGGAGCGGCCGGCGACGACCGCCACGCCGGAGGCCTGGGCCTCGACGAGCGAGATCCCGAATCCTTCCGCCAGCAATTCGTGATAGCGCGACACCCCGACGTAGAGATCGGCGGCGTTGTACAGCGCCGGCAGGTCTGAATCGGGAACGAAGCCGAGGAACTTCACGGCGTGATGGACCCCCGCCTGCCCCGCGATGCGCGTCAGCTCGTCGCCGCGAGGACCCGTGCCGGCGACGGCGTAGCGCACCCCAGGATGGATCGCCCGGATCGCCGGGAGCGCCCGGATCATGGTGTCGATCCCTTTGTGCCATTCGAGCCGCGCCACGGTGAGGAGCCACGGACTGCCCTCGAGCCCGTAGCGCCGCCGTACCTCGCGCGCGTCGATCCCCGGACGGAACTGTTTCGGCTCGGTGCCCAGGGGCACCACCTGCACCCGCGCCGCGAGATCGGGCCGCGCGAGCCGCTCGTAGACGCGCCGCGCCAGCGTCGCCGTCCACGAGCTGTTGGCGGCGAGCACGGTCGCGCCGGTCACGAGCCCCGACGCCGTCCAGCGCTTGAAGCGGCTCTTGCCGATCTTGTGCTCGAGCAGCAGCAGCTCCGTGCCGTGCACGACGACGCCGTAGGGAACCCCGTACCGTTTGGCGAGCCACCACGCGGGGTATCCGGCAGGCTTCAGCTCACCGCACCAGGTGAAGCCGAAGCGATGCCGCCGCTCGAGCCGCGACGCGCGCGCCGTCCACAGCGCCAGCCCGTTGATGGTACGTAATCGGGTGGCGCGGATCCCGGCGCGATCGATGATCTGGGGAAACTGCGTGTCGCTCTCCGCACTGTCGGGATAGGCGCCCGTCGAGACGACGAGCGACTGCGCCGGGTAGCGCAGCGCCAGCTCTCCCATCATGCGTGCGATGCCGCCGCCGTGCGGCGGGAAGTTGAACGAGAGGAGGAGAGTGGTCAGGCGACCTGCGCTTCGATTTCCCTCAAGTCCCGGAGGACCCGGTCCCAGTTGTAGAACGTCTCGACCGACTTGCGACCGGCCACGCCCAGGCGCCGCGACAACAGCTGGTCGCCGAGCACGCGCTCCAGCGCCTGCCCCACCGCCGCGGGCGCGTCGGGATCCACCACGAGACCCGTTTCCCCGTCCAGCACGGCCTCCGCGAGGCCGCCCGACCGCCCCGCGATCACCGGCAGTCCCGAAGCCGACGCTTCGGCGAGCGCGACACCGAAGCCCTCGATGCGGTCACCCTCGCCGTGGCGCGTCACGCCGAGGTAGACCTCCGCGGCGTTGTAGAGCGCGGGCAGGTCGGCGTCGGGGACCGAGCCGACGAAGCGCACCACGTCGGCAAGTCCGAGATCCTGCGCCTTCTTCTTCAACTCGTCCCGCTTCTTGCCGGTGCCGACGACGGCGTAGTGCAGGTCCAGGCCGGCGCGGCGCACCTGCGCCACCGCCTCGAGCGCCACGTCGACGCCCTTGTACGACTCGAGCCGGGCCACCGTCAGCGCCCAGCGGCCGCCGTTCAGGCGATAGCGCGCCCGCACGTCGCGCGGATCGATGTCGGGGCGGAACAGCTCCGGATCGGTGCCGAGCGGCACGACCTTCACGCGCTCGGCCTGCGGATCGAGTCCCAGCTCGCGCAGCACCTTCTGCGCCTGCTCCCGCGTCCAGTGGCTGTTGGCGACAACCGCCGCGGCGGACTTGAGCAGTGCCTTGCCCGATTTGCGCGCGAACGGCTTGTGGTGGATCGCGTGCAGCTCGGCGAGCATGTCGCCGCCGTGCACCAGCACGCCGTATTGCATCCCCACCCGCTCGTGCGCCCACTTCGCGGGGTAGCCCGCCGGGCGGACCGAATCGGCCCAGGCGAAGCGCGGCTTATGCGCGCGGGCAAGCGAGACGACCCGGCGCGACCAGAACATCAGCCCGGCAAAGCCGTGCAAGCTGCGTGTCGGGATCGGCAGCCGGTCGATCATCGTGCCGCTGAACCGCGCGTCGATCTCGAGGGAATCGCGGTGTTGGCCGGTCGATACCAGCAGCTCTCCTTTGGGATAGCGGCGCGCGATCTCCCCCATCAGCCGCGAGATGCCGGTGACGATCGGCGGGAATTCGTCGGTCAGGAGAAACGTCTTCGACATCACGCGTGGCGCTCCAGATCCCAGAGGCGGGCATATTTCAGAAACACGCTGACCCCGGCAAGTCCGCACAGCACAAGGCCACGCCATCCCTCGAGCAAACCCAGCTGCAGGATGTAGGTACGAAAGAACTGCCATCCCGGCCGCACCAGGAGGTCGGGGACGTGCACGCGGCGGCCGCTGTCCTTGAGATCGGCGGCGCCCCATTCGGCGTACTGCACAAGCTTGCGCACGTGGTGGGGAAGATCTCTGTAGGGGGTGTGGGCCAGCGGGTGGGTGAGGCGTCCGACGTCGGAGACGGGCTCGAGTCCTTCGTGGACGCGCTTCTCGACGAAACGGCGGTCGCGCTGAAAGAAGCGCACCGCCCACGAGTCGCCCCACCCTGCGTGCCGCATCAGGCGACCGAGATAGACGTTGTTGCGCCGCACGGCGTAGGCCTCATGTCGCGCGCCAGACCTTTCGTCCCCTGCGAGTCGCGTCAGCTCTTCGGCCAGCTCCGGTCCGATCCGTTCGTCGGCGTCGAGGGCGAACACCCAGCGATTGCGCGCGCGGTCGATCGCCGCGTTGCGCTGTGCCGCGATCGTCACGCCCGGCACGCCGAGCACCGTCGCTCCGGCCTGCCGCGCCCGCTCCACGGTGCCGTCGGATGACCCGCCATCGGCTACGAGGACTTCGTCCGCCCACTCGAGGTGGCCCACGCACGTTGCGATCTGGTCCGCCTCGTTGAGCGTGGGGATGACGACGGTGATCGGCCCCGGCATGTCTCCTAGAACTCTACATCGGGGCGTCCCGCTGGAGCAATCGGGCACGCCGCGCCAGCGCCTCGCCATAGACTGCCTCGGTGCGCAGCGCCGTCCGCTCCACCGTGAATTCGCGCCGCACCAGTGCGCGCGCGGCGTGGGCCAGCCGCTGCGCCAGCGCCGGTGGGCCGAGCAGCGCGGAGAGGGCGTCGGCCCAGGCCCGCGGATCGAGCGGGGGGACGAGGCGGCCGGTGACGCCATCGCTGACGAGATCGCGGTTCCCGCCCGCGTCGGAGGCGACCACGGGGACGCCGAGCGCCATCGCTTCGAGCAGCGTCTGGGACAACCCTTCGATGCGCGACGGCAGCGCAGCGATGTAGGCGAGCCGGTAGAACGCGAGGGGCCGGGGCACGAAGGGGATGAACACGGCGCGATGGCGCGACGGGAGATCGGCGGCGCGCGCCTCGAGCTCCGCGTCCGGCTGCACGCCGACGCACGCCACCAGCGTCGGCTGCTCGACACCGGCCATCCCCGCGAGCAGCACGTGCTGGTCCTTACGGCGCGAGACGATCGCAACGACGCGGCGCCCGCCGACGTCGCCCAGCGCCGCCCGGGCCGCGGCGAGCTCCGCCGCGAGCACGGGCGCGTCCACGCGCGCCAGATCGATGCCGTTGGGGACGACGCGCAGGCGCGCCACGGGATGCCAGCGCCGGACCAGCCCCTGCGCCACGGCCCCGCTGACGGCGATGGTGCGGTCGGCGGCGGCGCCGACCAGCCGCAGCTCGAAGGGCGACGTGAGCGGCATGGTGCGCCGCGTGACGACGAGTGCCGCGGGGAGCGCGCGGCGCATGCGCAGCACCGTGAGGGCACGGCGGTCGCGCGTGGCGTGCGTGTTGACGATCTCGACGCCGCGCTCGGTCACCAGGGCGCGCAGTGCACGCGCGAGCGTGCCCAGGTGGGAAAAGTCCAGTGGCACCGCCTCGAGACCCGCGCCGCGCATCAATCCGAACAGCAGCGACTCGGGCCGGCACCCGACGAGCACGCGGTGGCCGCGGCGCGCGAGCTGTTCCGAAAGACTGAGAATCGATTGCGTGGACCCGGCACCGTCACCCTGAAACGTCGTCTGCAGGATGGTCCGCGGGGTCTCGCGCATGGAGCGAAGCTAGTTGTACATTGGCCTCGATGCACATCGCCGTGATCTCGCACCACCGTCTGCCCGTCAAGGGCTACGGCGGCACTGAGCGGATCGTGGTGGCCCTCGTGCGCGGCCTGGCGGAGCTGGGCCATCGCGTCACGCTCATCGCCCAACCCGGCACCAGGATCCGCGAAGCCACGGTCGTCGAAGTCCCCGGGTCTCGGCTGCGCGATCCGTCGCTCGACCTCACGCCGTTCATCCCCAAGGACGCCGACATCGTGCACGCGCACCTCCCTGTGCGCCGGTTGCCGCAGGGTCCGCCGCTGCTGCAGACGATGCACGGCAACCTGAAGCACGGCGAGGCGGTGCCCCCCAATTGCGTCTTCCTCTCCCGGAACCACGCCACGCGGCACGGGGCGACGGCGTTCGTCTACAATGGACTCGATCCCGCGGAATTCCTGTTTCAGACCACCAAACACGACTACGACTTCTTCATCGGATCGCTCCACAGCGCCAAGGGCTACCACTGGGCGATCGAAGGGGCGAAGCGCACCAATCGCCGGCTGCTGATCGCCGGAGGATGGCGCCCCAGCTTCTCGATCAAGATCCGGTTCGTAGGAGAGGTGGACGGAAACAAGAAGCGGGAGCTCCTGGCGGGAGCCCGCTGTCTGTGGATGCCGGCGCAGTGGGACGAGCCGTTCGGCCTCACGACGATCGAAGCGCTGTTCTCCGGCACGCCCGTGCTGGGCACGAAACGCGGCGCCCTGCCGGAGATCATCACTCCCGAGGTGGGCGCGTTGGGGGATACGCTCGAGGAGCTGATCGACGCGTCCCGCACCATTGCTGCACGCAAACCCGAAGCCTGTCGCGCCCACGCCGAGCGCTACTTCACCCGGCAGAAGATGACCGAGACGTATCTGGAGGTGTACCGGCAGTTCCGCGCGACGGGGCAGGTACCTGCGGGAACGGCGACGCCGTGGACCACGTGAATGTAGAATGGGGAATGAAGAATGCAGAATGGTCGAGAAGGAATTCTGCATTCATCAGTCTGCATTCATCATTTACACGAGCTGGTAGTTCCTGAACTCAAATAGCCGCGCCCCCGTCAGCCGCTCGATCCAGTCCGACACGTACAACCGCAGATGCTCCGCCCGCAAGTGCCGCGGGCCGATGCGCCGCTCCGGATCGACCATCCGCTCCCGCACCCACTCCGCTGCCGCACGCGGATGTGCGCCGGTGAACGGCTTCAACAGCGGCAGCCACTCGAGGTAGCCGCGCTCCTGCTCGCGCGCCGAGCGCTCGCGGCTCCAGGGATAGATCGTCTTCGAGATCTCGAGCTTCTCGCGGATCGCGCGCGCCGGCCGCGCCCACCCGTAATGGAACATCCGGGCCCCGGTGGGCCGGGCGCGGATCTTCCGGTACTCGGGGCCGACGCGAAACCCCTGCGCTCCCTGATAGGGCCGGATGTCCGCGCCCAGCCGGATACAACGTACTTCGCGCCGGTACCAGCGCCGGTTGGTCGCGACGCGATCGAACCCGCCATAGAAGTGGAGATAGTCGACGAGCAGGCCTTCGACGCGCGCGTCGGCGTTCCATTCGCGCGTCTTGTCGCGCAACAGATGCGCCCCGCGCTCCTCGAGCACTTCGTCCGCCTGGATGTAGATCCCCCACGCTCCGCGGCACGCCCGCATGGCCTTGAGCGTTTCCTGGGAGATCATCTCGTTCTTCAAGGTGAAGTCCCAGACGCTGTCGAGGATGCGCACCCGCGGGTCGTCGACCGACGCCACGAGGTCGCGCGTCTGGTCCTCCGACTTGCCGACGTTCACCACCACTTCGTCGCACACTTCGAGTACCGATCGGATCGCGGGGACGATCGGGAAGTCGAGCTTGACGGCGTTGCGGACGAGGGTGAAGCCCGACAGCATCAGACGGCGGATCCGAACTGCAGGTCGTAGAGCCGCCGGTACAGCCCGTCCCGGAGCAGCAGCTCGTCGTGCGTGCCGCGCTCCACGATACGGCCCTCGGCGAGCACGACGATGTGATCGGCGTGTTGCACGGTGGTGAGCCGGTGCGCGATGACGAGCACCGTGCGGTGCTGCATCAGGCGGTCGATCGCCTCCTGGACGAGCCGCTCCGACTCGGTGTCGAGCGCGCTCGTCGCCTCGTCGAGGATCAGGATCGGCGGATCGCGCAGCAGCGCGCGCGCGATCGCGATGCGCTGGCGCTGGCCGCCGCTGAGCCTGGTGCCGCGCTCCCCCAGCACCGTCTGGTAGCCTTCGGGCAGCCGCTCGATGAAGTCGGCGGCGTTGGCGGCGCGCGCCGCCGCCTGCACGTCGGCGAGCGTCGCGCCCGGACGGCCGTAGGCGATGTTGGCGAGCACCGTGTCGTTCAGGAGAATCGTGTCCTGCGAGACGATCCCCATCAGACCGCGCAGCGAGCCGCGCGTGAAACGGGTGATCGGCACGTCGTCGAACGTGATCGTGCCGCTCGTCGGCTCATAGAAGCGCGCCAGTAGATCGACGAGCGTCGTCTTCCCGGCCCCCGATGGGCCGACGATCGCCACCACTTCGCCCTTCTTCACCTCGAGATCCACGTCGCGCAGCACCGCCGCATCGTGTCCGTACGCGAACGATACCCCGCGATAGGCGATCGTCTGCGCGAAGCGCGCCGGCCCTTCGCCCGGCCGGTCGACTTCCTCCGCGGGCAGGTCGAGCACTTCGTAGACGCGCTCGGCCGCCGCGGTCGCCCCCGACATGATCGCCGGGTAGTTCGCGATACTCTTGATGGGCGAGTTGAGCCTGAGCGCGACGATCAGAAAGGTGATCAGCTCCTCGGGGCCCAGCCCCTGGGTCGCGTGCAACGCGAGCAGCGTGCCGTACCAGAGAATCGCCACGATCATCATCCCGCCGAACACTTCACTCACGGGACTCGTGAGACTGGAGAAGCGCTGCGCGCGCAGCACGCGCTTCCGGTAGCGGTTGGCCAGGGCCAGGAAGCGCGAGCGCTCGAACGCCTCGGCGACATACGCCCGCACCAGCTTCACCGAGCCGACCATCTCGCCCACGTGCGCGGTGATCTCCCCGCGTTCGGCGGCCACCTCGCGCGAGCGGCGCCGCAGCCGGCGCACCAGCGGACGGATCACGAATAGCAGCACCGGCGCGAACACCAGCGCCACGAGCGTGAGGCGCGGCGACAGCCCGAGCATGATCGTGAGGTAGACGGCGATCATCAGGATGTTCTGCAGCAGCGACGCAAGCGCAGCACTGACCGCCAGCTTCACTTGGTCGGTGTCGGTGATCAGCCGCGCCACGGTCTGCCCCGCCCGCGTGCGCTGGAAGTAGCCGAGCGGCAGCGTCTGCAGGTGGGCGAACAGCCGCACCCGCAGGTCGCGCACCACGCCCTCCTGGATCACGACCGACCAGTACGCCGAGATGTACTCGCAGGCGTTCTTGAGCACGAGGGCCACGAGCAGCACGACGACCACGTTGCGCAGCGCCACTTCGGGTGCGCCGACCGCCAGGAAGGGACCGGCGATCTTCCCGAGCAGGACCTGCACCGTCGAGCCGCCCTCGGTGGCGATGGCGGGCTGGTGGAACAGGGTGCGCAGGAACGGGATCATCAGCACGAAGGTGAAGCCGTCGAGCACGGATGCGACGACCGTGGCGCCGATCGTGGCGGCGAACAGCGTCTTGTAGGGGCGGAGCAGCCGGAGGAGTGCTCTCCCCACGGCGCGGTCTGCCATCTAGCGGGAGCCCTGCTTCGCGCGGCGCGGCGTGAGCAGCGCCACGGGCAGAATCACTTCCTCGGGACTCACCCCGCCGTGCAGGAACGAGCCGCGGTAGCGCGCCTGGTACTCGCGCAGCTTCGTGGGATAGACGAAGAACCGATCCCCGGCGGCGAGGAGCAAGCGGACGCCGAGGCCGTGCTGCGGAAGCCCCCACGACTTGAGATCCTCGATCGCGATCGCGGCCTCGGGATCCTCGGAGCGCAGGTCCTCGCCGAACTTGTAGCGCAGGTTGGCCGTCGCGTCGCGCTTGGCGAACACGGTGGCCGGCGTCTCGCAGTGGATCGACCCATGGTCGGTGGTGAGCAGCACGGTGACGCCGCGCCGCTCGGCCTCCGAAAGCGCGGCCCGCAGCGGTGAGCGCTCGAACCAGGTGCGCGTCAGGCCGCGCAGCGCGGCGGTGTCGCGCGCGACTTCGTACAGAATCGCGCTTTCGGAGCGCCCGTGGGTGAGGAGGTCGATGAAATTGAAGACGAGCGCCGTCACGCCGTCCTGGGCGAGGTGCGCCGGGAGGCGGCGCAACAGCTCGCCGCCATCAGCCGCGGAGAAGAGCTTCTCGTAGCGCACCGGCACGGCATGGCCCATCAGGTCCTCGAGCTGCTCGGCCAGCAGCTGCGGCTCGTAGGAGTTGAGGCTCTCTTCGTCGGACGGCTGGCCCCACCACTCGGGGTGGCGCGCCGCGATCTCCATCGGAAACATCCCCGAGAAGATCGCGTTGCGGGAAAACGGCGTGGCGGTCGGGAGAATGCTGTAGTAGTACGACTCCTCGAGGTCGAAGAGCGGCGTGATCAGGTCGCGGATGACCTCCCACTGGTCGAGCCGCAGACAGTCCACTACGACCAGCATGGCGCGGTTCGAGGACTGCAGCACCGGCACCAGAAACTCGGCGCCCACATCCACCGAGAGCGGCGGCCGATCTCCTTCCGGGTGCGCCAGCCAGATCGGGTAGTTCCTGCGGATGAATTCGGTGAAGTCCTTGCGCAACCCCGCCTGCATCGTGGTCGCGGCTTCGGTGAGGCCGGGCTCGTTCCCCGACGACAGACGGACTTCCCAGCGCGTCAGCTCCACCACCAGCTCGATCCACTCGCGCCAGGCGAGCGAAGACCCGCGCCGCGCCTCGAGCTCGCGGAAGCGCGTCACGAAATCACGGGCGAGATGCTGCTGGCGGATGCGGTCGCCTTCGACGAGGCGCGTGACGACGGAGAGGATCTGGCGCGGGTGCACCGGCTTGACGAGGTAGTCGTCGACCTCGACGCCGATCGCTTCGCGCAGGACACCCGAGTCTTCGCTCTGCGTCACCATCACGACGGGCATCGCGGGATCGATGGCGCGGATCTCGGCGAGCAGCTCGAGTCCGCGGCGTCCCGGCATCTGCTCGTCGAGCAGCACGACCGAGTACGGCTGGCGTCGCAGCAGCGCGAGCGCGTCGTCGCCGTGGGCCGCCTGCTCCACCGCGAACCCCTGCTCCTCGAGGAAGCGGCGGTGCGCGGCGAGGCCATCGACTTCGTCGTCCACCCACAGGATGGTCTTGGGACGCGGCATGCGCGTAAGCTACCGACATCATACCTTTTTTGCGTGGCGTGTCTCCTTCTCGTCCGCTTCTCCTCCATCGGCGACGTCCTGCTGACCACCCCCCTCGTGCGAGTGCTGCGGGCGCGCCACGCGGATGCGCGGCTCGTCTTCGTCACCAAGGCGGCGATGACTCCGCTCGTCGCCGATAATCCCCATCTGTCGGATGTCGTCGGGCTCGAGCCCGGCGAGTCGATCCGCTCGCTCGCGCGGCGGCTCGCCGCCTTCGAGCCGACTCGGGGACTCGACCTGCACGGGTCGCTGCGCAGCGCCGCCCTGCGGGTGCTGGTGCGCTGCCCGTGGCGCGGCTACTCCAAGCGCAAACTCGCCCGCGGCGTCCTCGTCTCGACGAAGATCGATCTCTACGGCAGCGACGTCCCGGTGGCCGAGCGGTATTTCGAAGCGGCGCGCGGGTTGGACGTCCGGCCCGACGGCGCAGCGCCTGAATTCTTCATCGGCCAGACGGCCACCGGTTGGGCGCGGCAGTGGCTCGGCGAGCAACGGCTCGGGGAACAGCGCGTCGCAGTGCTGGCACCGGGGGCCGCGCACTTCACCAAACGGTGGCCGCTGGATCGCTGGCAGGCGATGGCCGCACAGCTCGTCGATCGCGGCTTCTCTCTCGTGACGGTGGGAGGGGCGGATGATCGGCCGCTCGGCGAGGCGCTCGCCCCGCTCGCGGTCAACGTGGCCGGAACGCTGTCGCTGCAGCAAACCGGGGCGCTGCTCGCGCGCGCGCGGTTCGTCGTCTCGGGCGACACCGGCGTGATGCACATGGCCACGGGCGTCGGCACGCCCGTCGTCGCGCTCTTCGGTCCCACGGTCCGGCAGTTCGGATTCTTCCCGTATCGTGGTCGCGCCGAGGTGCTCGAGCGGCCGCTCGACTGCCGGCCCTGTTCGGTGATGGGCGGCGCCCGCTGCCCGATGGGACATCATCGCTGTCTTGTCGATATGGAGCCGCAGGATGTTGTGGGCGCAGTGCAGCGGCTCGGGTTCGCCACATGACCGGTTCCGTCTTTCAAGACGCGTCGCCGCAGGCGCCGAGCGGCGGCTTCGAGCCGCCGAAGGTCGCGTGAGCGGTGTCGGATCCGTGACGGCGAGTGAAGCGCGCCTCGTGGCACTCGCGGCCGTGGCGGAGCGCGGTCCCCGCCGCGACGGGCTCTACGCCCTGTGGCTCACGGTGCGCGCCGCCGAGGCGTTGCTCCCGCCGTATCCGGTGAGCCTCAAGAATCACCGCCGCCGGCTCGTCGCGCTGGAGCATCGTCTCGGCGGCCTGGCGCTGCCCGCCCCGCTGAAGCGGGCCCTCGCGGCCGCCCGCGCGCAGCTCGAGCCGGGGACCGCCGCCGCGGCCGCGCTGGTCCTCTCCCAGCTCGTCGCGCCCTGCCGCGAAGTGCTCGGAGCCGAGGCCGCCGAGGCGGTTTTCGCCGCGGCGCGGGACGCCCGCTTACATTAGTCAGTCACCATGAGCACCCGCCGCCTGCCCCGCCGCCCGTCGCTCGAAACCGTGGTCAAGCGCGTCGACGCCCAGCCACCCGGTGCGGTGCCGCGCGATACCATCCCCACAGGATTCCCTTCGGTCGATCGGCTGTTGGGCGGTGGCTTGCGGCGCCGCGACCTCGTCGTGCTCGGCGGCGACGTCGGCGCCGGCAAGTCCGCGCTCGCTCTGGGTCTGAGCTTGCGCGTGGCGCAGCAGCCGTTGGGCGTCGCCTTCCTCTCCGGCGAGATGGACGAGGAGCGCCTCATGGAGCGCGCCCTCGCGATCGAAGGCCGCGTCGCCGTCGACGAGCTGCGCTCCGCCGACTTGAGCGAGCAGATGCGGGCCGGGATCGGCGCCGCGGCCGTGCGGCTGCGGGGGCTGCCGCTCTCGCTGCTGCCGCTCACCGCTGCCGACCTCGATGGGGCGCTCAGCCTGCTCGATCGCCTGGGACCGCTGGCGCTCGTCGTCTTCGACTACCTGCAGCTCGTGCCCCCGCCGGCGGATGCGGCGTCCGGCGTGCAGGACGAAGAGATGGCGACCGTGCTGCGCCGCCTCAAGGCGTTCGCGCTCGAGCGCAACGTGACGGTGCTCGTCGTCGCCCAGCTGCCGCGCTTCGCACCCGGCCGTCCGAACCTCCGCCCCCAGCTCGACGACTTCGGGCATCTCGGCGCCGTGAAGCAGCACGCCGACGTGGTCCTGGGGCTGTTCCGCGAAGAGATGTATCACCCCGGGTACGGCGTCGATGGCGCCACCGAGCTGATCGTCGCGAAGAATCGCAACGGTCCCACCGGCTTCGTGGATCTGTATTTCTACCGGCGCTGGATGCGGTTCGAAGACATGGTGGATCCCGACCGGTGAGCTGGATGCGCCGCGGGGCCATCGCCCTGCTCCTCGGTTTCGCCGCAGCGTGCAGCGATGCATCGACGTCACCCCCGGTGGCGTCCGCCGTCCGGCTCGCACCGTTCGATTCGGGCTACGACTTCTCCGTGTTCGTCGCCGCGCCGCCGGGCGACACCGCGCGCCTCTTCGTCGTGGAGCGGGGTGGACGCATCCGGCTGCGCAAGCACGGCGTGCTCCAGGATTCCGCCTACCTGAACCTCACGTCGGTGACCGGGCTGGGACACGAGTATGGCGTCTACAGTATTGCCTTCCACCCGCAGTATGCGACGAACGGGCGCGCGTTCGTCTACTACGTCGACAACAGCGGCAACACGCGCGTCGTGGAGTACCACGCCGACGCCTCGTTCGACCACGCCGACCCCGCGCCGGTGCGCGTCATCCTGGCCCAGGCGCAGGATTCGAACGCCGTGCTGTACGGCGGCCAGGTCGGCTTCGGTCCCGACGG
>CAZXKN010000159.1:0-2879 GCA_964641815.1 uncultured Gemmatimonadaceae bacterium
ATCGGTGGCGTTGACGGTGAGCGAAAGACCGCTCGCGATCGGCTGCGTATCGTTGGCAGTCGTCAGGGAAATTGCCGGCGGAATAAGATCCTTCTGGAACCCGCCGGGCGTGGACGTGGTCTCACACGCCCAGCCAGCTCCGCCGAGCAGCAGGACGCACAGTCCCCATCGGGTCACGCTTGATCCGCGCATAACGACTCCTGGCTACTTCCCGGTGCTGGGCGACACCAGGTCGTCGATGATGTGCGGCGTGATGAGGATCAGCAGATCACGCCGATTCTCTTGCTGGTTCGTGAAACCGAACAGTTTGCCAAGGATCGGCAGATCTACAAGGAACGGAATTCCCGTCTTGGATACCGTGACCTCTGTCACCGTAAGTCCGCCAATTACGGCCGTTTCGCCATCTGCAACCAGCAATTGATTGTCCGCCTGCTGCGTCTGGAACGTGTAGCCGATGTCGACCGACGCCGGCACCACATTCGAGCGCTCGGCGTGCACTTCCATCAGCACCTGACGGTTCGCCGTTACGTGCGGAGTGACCCGCAGGTTGATACCGGTCTGCTGGAAGCTCACCGTCGCCTTCGGTGGCGTGGCGCCCCCAGCCGCCGTGGAGCTGACGTCGATCACGCGAATCGGCACGCGATCGCCCACGAGGATTTCCGCCACGCGGTTGTCGAGCGTCGTAATCGTCGGCTCGGCCTGAATGTCGTCGAGCGACAGCGACTGCAGGGCCTGCAGGAATGTCGTGAGATTGAAGTTCCCGACCGCCGTCGAGAAGATCAGGTTCAGCGCCGGGTTCACGACCTCCTGGCTGGCGTTGCCCAGCGCCGAGAGCGAGTTACCGCCGAGATCGATCACGGTTTGCGAGGGATCGAAGAACTGCGTCGGAATCGTTCCCGTCGGCACGCCATTGACGTTTGGGTTCCCGGGCTGCGCTGTGGCCGGATTGGGACGCTGTACGAGCTGATTGAAGAACTGCGTCTGGGAGCCGAGGTCGTATTTCAACCCGAGCTGCTCGATGTCCGTGCGATCCACGAAGATGATCTTCGCCTGGATCGACACCTGCGGCGTCCGAATGTCGAGGCCGTGCACGAACTGCTCGATGTCGGCGATGCGGTTGCGGGTATCGGTGACGACCAGCGAGTTGCTCGTCGTGTCCGCCACCACCGCGCCCCGTCCCTTGGAGACGATCGACTGGACCGCCGGGACCAGCGAGGTCGCCCGGGCGTAATTGATGCGCACGAGACGCGTCTCGACCGGGACCGTCGAGTCCGCCCGGGCGAAATCGGATTTGTTGAGGACGTTGATGATGCCGCCCTCGAGCACCTGATACGTCAGGCCCTGCGACTCGAGCACCGCGGCAAAGGCCAGGTCCCACGGCTGATTCTTGATCTCGGCGGTGACCTTCCCCCGCACGTCGTGAGCGAGCACGATCGTGCGCCCGCTGAAGGCGGCGAAACCGGCGATCACATCCTCGATGTCGGCGCCGTCCCAGCGTACGGTGATCCGCGGCGCTTGCGACTGGGCGCTCTCCGCGACATGGGCCGCCAGATAGCGCTCGATGGTCGTGCCATCCGCGCCGACGACGCTCGCGCCGACCGGGGCGCCCTGCAGCTCACCCGCGGCGATCGGGGCACCGAGTGTCGCGTCTGCCGTCTGCCGGCTCGCCGCGACCGCGACTGGCGCGGGGGCGGGCGCGGGGGCGGGGGCGACGGCAACGCTGCTCCGGGGCGTACTGCCCGGCCGGCTCGTCCACCCACTCACCGCTGCACGGTCCGCGCCGAACTCGATGCGAATCGCGTCGTCGGTGTGCTGGATGTGATAATCCTTCAACACCTCGAGGTCGACGACCACACGTACGACGTTGGGACGGTACTGGGCGTAGCGGAGATTCTTTACTCCGCCGCGATTCTCACCGTCGTATGGGGTCGGTGGACCGGAGAGGTGCGCGCCGACCAGATCGACCACGAGTCGCGCGGGAGCGCGCAATGTGAAGTCCTGCACATCGACCGGGCCGTGCAGGTCGATCACGATCGCGATCGTCCCGCTCCCCGGCTGGACACTGACGGTCCGCACCTCGCCGTCGCCATGTCCATGAGTGGTCGCGCTCGCCCCCGCCGGTGCGGGGGTACGGGCCGCCAGGAGCACGCACAGGACGGCGAGCGCAGCGCTGCGCTTCATGGCATCTCCTCCTGCTTGGCGAGAGACAGGGTCTCCTGTCGCTCGAAGCCGAATTCCTGCACCGTGAACACGATTTCGCGAGATCTGATCTGGGTAACCTTCAACCGTCCCATGATGTCGCCCGACTTGGCGCGATAGCGCTTGCCGTTGGTGACATCGTGGAGCACGGCGACACTGCGGACGGGATAGCGCTCATCGTAGTAGATCCCGACGAGCTTCAGGTCCGAGAGCAACGGGCGGATGTCGCCGGACTTGAGTAGCGAAATGAAGGGATCGCGGCCGCCTCCCTCGTAGGCGAATTCCTCCCGCTTCAGGTTGATCGCCAGCGCCGAGTCGCCGTGCGCCGAATCGGCTTTGCCGGCCGCTATCTGCGCGTGCGCCCAGGTCACGGCACACGCCAACGCGATCGCGCTCAGCACCAGCGACCTCACTCGCCACCCGCCTTCTTGGGGGGCGGCGGGGGCGGCGGGGCGGACTTGACGAAGGTGCGGATCGCGAGATCCGCCTCGAGCAGCGCCCCGACAGTGTCGTTCAAGAGACGCTGCGCGCCTTGCGACGCCGGCTTGAGCGAGATGTCCTGCGGCACCACGATGCGCGGCAGGCTGGCGATGTCGGACAGGTATTCGCCCAGCTGGTCGTAGTGTCCGAGGATTTCGAGCCGGTAGCGGTAAGTGTCGAATGGCGCGCCGGGCTCGACC
>CAZXKN010000160.1:0-7864 GCA_964641815.1 uncultured Gemmatimonadaceae bacterium
TACTACACGAATTACGTGGTGATCGAGCCGGGCGAGCAGGAGGTCGAGGAGCGCGAGCTGCTGGACGAAGACCGCTACCTC
The DNA here is from genome assembly GCA_964641815.1 of uncultured Gemmatimonadaceae bacterium. GTDB lineage: Bacteria > Gemmatimonadota > Gemmatimonadetes > Gemmatimonadales > GWC2-71-9 > DASTHG01. The sequence goes on from CAZXKN010000160.1 coordinate 82, forward strand.
GAGCTGCGCGCCAAGGCGAAGGCCGAGGGCGATGCGGCATTCAAGGCCGACATCGGCGCCCCGGCGGTGCGCTCGCTGCTCGAGCGCAACAACGTCGACAAGCTGTCCGACGAGCTGCGCGAGCTCGTGGCCACGGAGACGAGCCAGCATCGCAAGAAGCAGATGCTGAAGCGCCTCAAGATCGTGGACGCCTTCCGCAATTCGGGGAATGCGGGCGAGGCGCGCAACAACCCGCAGTGGATGATCCTCGACGTGGTACCGGTGATTCCGCCCGACCTGCGGCCGCTCGTGCCGCTCGACGGCGGGCGCTTTGCCACGTCGGATCTGAACGACCTCTACCGGCGGGTGATCAACCGCAACAACCGGTTGCAGAAGCTGATCCTGCACCGGGCGCCGGAGGTCATCCTGCGCAACGAGAAGCGCATGCTGCAGGAGGCGGTGGACGCGCTGTTCGACAACGGCCGCCGCTCCAAGGCGATCCGGGGACGCGGCAAGCGGCCGCTCAAGTCGCTGTCCGACATGTTGAAGGGCAAGCAGGGCCGGTTCCGCCAGAACCTGCTCGGCAAGCGCGTCGACTATTCGGGCCGTTCGGTGATCGTCGTGGGCCCGGAGCTGCGGCTGCATCAGTGCGGGCTGCCCAAGGCGATGGCGGTGGAGCTGTTCAAGCCGTTCATCATCCACAAGTTGGTGGAGAAGGGCATCGCCGAAACGGTGAAGCGCGCCAAGAAGATCGTCGAGAAGGAGAGCACGGAAGTCTTCGAGATCCTGGAAGAGATCATCGAAGATCATCCCGTGCTGCTGAACCGCGCGCCGACGTTGCACCGCCTCGGCATTCAGGCGTTCGAGCCGGTGCTGGTGGAGGGCAAGGCGATCCGCATCCACCCGCTGGTGTGCGCCGCGTTCAACGCGGACTTCGACGGGGACCAGATGGCCGTGCACGTGCCGCTCTCGTTCGAGAGCCAGCTCGAGTGCCGGCTGCTGATGATTTCTTCGAACAACGTGCTCAAGCCGTCGGATGGCCGTCCGGTGGCGGAGCCTTCCCAGGACATGGTGCTGGGGTGCTACTTCCTCACCAAGGAGCCGGCCGAGTTCGCGGCGCGGCTCGCCACGGCGCCGCGCCTCGGGTCAATGGCGGAGCTCGAGATGGGGCTCGCCCTCAAGCGGCTCGAGTTCCACAGCCCGGTGCAGTACTGGTATGAAGAGCCGGCGGGCGGGAACGGCCAGTGGGTGGGGTCGACCGCGGGGCGGGTGATCTTCAACAGCATTCTCCCCGGCACGCTGCGCCAGGACCTCGGGTTCCAGAACAAGGCGATGCGCAAGCGGGATCTGTCGGAGCTGGTGTTCGAGAGCTACCGCCGGGCAGGGTTGACGTCGACGGTGCAGTTCCTGGACGCCCTGAAGGAGTTCGGGTTCCGCTACGCCACGATGGGCGGCGTGTCGATCGGGGTCGAGGATCTCGAGATCCCGAGCGAGAAGTCGTCGCTGCTGCATGACGCCGAGGCGCGGGTGGAGCGGTTCCAGCGCGCCTACGCGACCGGCCAGATCACCTTCGGGGAGCGGTACAACAAGGTGATCGACGCCTGGACCCACGCGAACAACGACATCGCCGAGGCGATGGTCGCGACGATGCGCCGGTCCAAGGGTGGCTTCAACCCCGTATTCATGATGTTCGACTCGGGAAGCCGGGGCAGCCGCGACCAGATCCGCCAGCTGGCGGGCATGCGCGGCCTCATGGCCAAGCCGCAGAAGAAGCTCACGGGCGGCATCGGCGAGATCATCGAGAGCCCGATCAAGTCGAACTTCCGCGAGGGGCTCAGCGTGCTCGAGTACTTCATCTCGACGCACGGCGCGCGCAAGGGACTGGCCGACACGGCGCTGAAGACCGCCGACGCCGGATACCTGACGCGCCGCCTGGTGGACGTGGCGCAGGACGTCACGGTCACCGAGGAAGACTGCGGCACGATCCTCGGCCTCGAGATGTCGGCGCTGAAGGAGGGCGAGGACATCATCGAGCCGCTGCGCGAGCGGCTGGTGGGCAACGTGGCGCTCGAAGAGGTCACGGATCCGCACGAGCTGGACGAGCACGGGCAGCCCAAGGTGCTGGTCGAGGCCGGCCGGCTGATCGACGAGGAGACGTCACAGGCGATCGAGGACGCCGGCATCGAGACGGTGAAAATCCGCTCGGTGCTGACGTGCGAGGCGCGGCGCGGCATCTGCCGCATGTGCTACGGCCGCAACCTGGCCACGATGGACATGGTGGACCTGGGCGAGGCTGTGGGGATTCTCGCCGCGCAGTCGATCGGCGAGCCGGGCACGCAGCTGACGCTGCGCACCTTCCACATCGGCGGCACCGCGGCGCGGATCGCGGAGCAGACGGTGCGCAAGACGAAGGTCGAGGGCGTGATCGAGTACGGTGAGCGCCTCGTGTTCGTCGAGACGCCGGAGAAGCAGAAGGTGGTGACGAGCTACGAGGGCGAGCTGATCCTCAAGGCCGCGGCGCATGGGCCCAAGGACGGCGGCTCGGCCAGCGGCAAGCTGGCCGTGCACTCGCGCTTCCACGTCCCGCTCGGCGCCACCCTGATCGCCGAGGATGGGGCGAAGGTGGCGCGGGACGGCGTGTTGTTCACCTGGGATCCGTACACGAACCCGATCCTCACCGACGTGCCGGGGATCGTGCGGTTCGTCGACATCATGGAGGACGAGACGGTCCGCGAGGAGCTGGACGAAATCACCGGCCGGCGCCAGCGCGTGATCATCGAAGACCGCGACAAGAAACTCCACCCGCATATCGAGGTGGTGCAGAAAAAGGGCGAGAAGGAGAAGCGGCTGCGTGACTTCGTGATTCCGGAAGGCGCCCAGCTGACGGTCGAGGACGGCCAGGAGGTCTACGCCGGCCAGACGCTCGCCAAGGTGAGCCGCGAGGCGTACAAGACGCGCGACATCACGGGCGGTCTGCCGCGGGTCGCCGAGTTGTTCGAGGCGCGGCGCCCCAAGGATCCGGCGACGATTTCCGAAGTCGACGGCACGGTGCGGTTCGGCGACATCAAGCGCGGCAAGCGCGAGATCTTCGTCCACCCCGAAGACGGGGAGCCGCAGCTCTACGAAGTGCCGGCCGGGAAGCACCTGCGCGTGCACGAGGGCGACCGCGTGCGCGCCGGCGACCGCCTCACCGAGGGTCCCGTGAACCCGCACGACATCCTGCGGATCAAGGGCCCGCGCGCGGTGCAGGAATACCTCCTCAATGAAGTCCAGGAGGTGTACCGGCTGCAGGGCGTGAAGATCAACGACAAGCACATCGGCGTGATCGTGCGCCAGATGCTGCAGAAGGTGAAGACGATGGAGCCGGGGGACACCGAGTTCCTCGAGGGCGAAAACGTGGACAAGCTCATCTTCCGCGAAGCCAACCATCGCGTGAAGACGAAGGCCGGCAAGCCCGCCACGAGCGAGCCCCTGCTGCTCGGCATCACCAAGGCGAGCCTCACGACGCAGTCGTTCATTTCGGCGGCGTCGTTCCAGGAGACGACCCGCGTCCTCACCGACGCCGCGATTCGCGGCGCCAAGGACGACCTCCTGGGGCTGAAGGAGAACATCATCATCGGGCATCTCATCCCGGCGGGGAGCGGCATCTACCGCTACCAGGAGATCGAGATCGAGCCGCCCGAGGGCTTCGTGCCGCCCACTCCTCCCCCGGAGCTGCAACCGGGGATCGTGCCGATTCCTGAAGAGGCGGAAGTGGAGTAGCGATTCGCAGGGTCAAACGCACAGCGCCCGGGAACGATCCCGGGCGCTGTCGTTTTCCGGCTCAGCGGTTCGCCGCGGTCTCCGCTCCTTCGCCGAGCACCAGGCCCGTGGTGCCGGCGACCCCGGCGATGGCGCGGCGCAGCTCCGCGATCTCGGCGTCGGTCTTGCCCGCTGCTTTGAGCTTGCGGTTCATCTCCACCGCTTTCACTGCAGCCTTGAGGGTGCCGAGCGCGAGCGTGGCGCAGCGCGGCCGCGCGTCCGCCACGTCGCGACCCACGAGATCCATCATCTGCTCGTAGGTGAAGGCGAGCACCTGGGCGAACGAAGGATGCTCGCGGTTCATCCGCTCGGCGAGGATCGACGCGGACGCCTGGCTCAGCCCGCATCCTGTCCCCACGAAGCTCACCGCGGCTACGCGGTTGTCCCCCGGCGCCGCTTTCAGGTAGGCGGTGAGCAGGTCGCCGCACCCCGGGTTGCCCCCCGGGACGGATATATCCGCGTCGGGGAGGGGCGTGGTATGGCGCGGCCGTTGGGCGTGTTGCACCAGCCAGGCGATACGCGTGTCGCGGTCCATACGCTCCTCGACTAGGGTTTTTCGATCGCAGCGCGCACCTGGTTGCCCCATTCGGTCCACGACCCGTCGTAGTTGCGCACGCGGTTATGGCCGAGCAGGTAGGTGAGCGCGAACCAGGTGTGCGACGATCGCTCGCCGATGCGGCAGTACACGACGACATCGTCGTCCTGCGGCAGGCCGTTCTCGTGCTGGTAGATCGTGCGCAGCTCTTCCGCAGGCCGGAAGGTGTGGGTGTCGGGATTGATGGCGCGGCCCCAGGGAATGCTGCGGGCACCCGGGATATGCCCGCCGCGCAGCGCGCCCTCGTTCGGGTACTCGGGCATGTGCAGCCGCTCGCCACGGTACTCCTCGGGGCTGCGCACGTCGACTAGCGGCCGGTGGCGCTCGACGTGGGTCTCGACCCGGTCGCGGAAGGCGCGGATGCGGGAGTCGTCCCGTTCGCGCACGGTGATGGTCCCGGGGGCGGGGCGGACCGCGGTGGTCTCGAAGGGACGACCCTCTTCCGCCCAGCGCAGCCGGCCGCCGTCCATCACCTTGAGGTTGTCGACGCCGAACAGCCGGAACACCCAGAAGGCATAGGTCGCCCACCAGTTGTTCTTGTCGCCGTAGAAGACAACGGTGGTGTCCTGGTTGATCCCCTTGGCCCGGAGCAGCTGCTCGAAACGCGAGCGGTCGACGTAATCCCGGATCAGCGGGTCGTTGAGGTCGGCGACCCAGTCGATCTTCACGGCGCCGGGGATGTGCCCGGTCTCGTAGAGCAGGATGTCCTCGTCCGACTCGACGAGGCGGACCTTGGAGTCGGTGAGGCGCTCGGCGACCCACTGGGTCGAGACCAGCACCTCGGGGTGCGCGTAGCCACGCGCGGCGATGTCGGTTACCGGGAGTAGGGTCTGTGCCATGGCGGTTCCTTCCTCTGTGAAAACGATCGCGGCCGCTGTCTCCACGAGTCCCGGAGGCGGCGGCCGCGCTGGTTCATCAGGTTGAGCTCGTGCTAGCGCACGCGGAATCCTGCCCGGGATATGCTGGGACGGTTGGTGCTACAGGGACAGGCCTGCATGAGGGTGCGGTGCATGATATGGGTAGCTACCGCTGTCCCAGGGGGGAAGTCAAGATCGGGAGGGGTTGACCTAAGTTGCTGGCCGGGCTTAGCTTTGAAGTCTGTTTCGCAACTTTTTTGGAGAGTACTGCGAGCGGTATGCCGACCATCAATCAGCTCGTCCGGCACGGTCGCCGGGACGTCGAGAAGAAGGAAAAAGCGCCGGCGCTGCGGGGCAATCCCCAGAAGCGCGGGGTCTGCACGCGGGTCTACACCACGACGCCGAAGAAGCCGAACTCGGCGCTGCGTAAAGTGGCGCGCGTCCGGCTCACCAACGGCTTCGAGGTGACGGCCTACATCCCGGGCGAAGGGCATAACCTGCAGGAGCACTCGATCGTGATGATTCGCGGCGGCCGCGTGAAAGACCTCCCCGGTGTGCGGTATCACATCATCCGGGGCACGCTCGACGCGGCCGGCGTGAACGAGCGCAAACAGTCGCGCTCGAAGTACGGGGCCAAGCGTCCCAAGGAGGCCGGGAAGTGAGCCGGCGCAAGAAAGCGGTCAAGCGGCCGGTGCCGCCCGACCCGCGCTATGACAGTCAGACCGTTTCCAAGTTCGTGAACAACTTGATGGAACGGGGCAAGAAGTCGTTGGCCGAGCGGGTGTTCTACTCGGCGATGGACATGATCGAACAGCGCACCGGGCAGCCGGGCGTGAACGTATTCAAGCAGGCGTTGTCGAACGTGAAGCCGGCGCTCGAAGTGAAGTCGCGGCGCGTCGGTGGCGCCACGTACCAGGTGCCGGTGGAAGTGCGGCCGGAGCGGCGCACGGCGCTCGGCATGCGCTGGATCATTCAGTACAGCCGCGCGCGGCGTGAGAAGGACATGTCGGAGCGGCTCGCGGCGGAGTTGATCCTCGCGTCGAAGGGCGAGGGCGAGTCGATCAAGAAAAAGGAAGACACGCACCGGATGGCGGAAGCCAACCGGGCGTTCGCGCACTACCGCTGGTAGCGTAGCGACAATCGGACCGCATCGCGGGGGCCCCGGGCCTCCCGATGATGGCGGAGCGAGACCGGCCCACTCGTGGGCGTCACGGTCGCCCCGCGTTTTTGCTGCTTAGGGGAGAGAATGGCACGCACGACACCGCTCGATCGCATTCGGAACATCGGCATCATGGCCCACATCGATGCCGGGAAGACGACTACGACCGAACGTATCCTCTACTATACGGGCCGCACCTACAAGCTGGGTGAGGTGCACGATGGTACGGCCACGATGGACTGGATGGAGCAGGAGCAGGAGCGCGGCATCACCATCACCTCCGCCGCGACCACCGCATTCTGGCCGCGCCGCGGCGAGCAGTACCGCATCAACATCATCGATACCCCGGGACACGTCGACTTCACCGTTGAAGTCGAGCGCTCGTTGCGCGTGCTCGACGGCGCGGTGACGGTGCTCGACGCCGTGGGCGGCGTCGAGCCGCAGACCGAGACCGTGTGGCGCCAGGCGGACCGCTATGGCGTGCCGCGCATCATCTTCGTGAACAAGATGGACCGCGTCGGGGCCGACTTCGACCGCTGTCTCAAGATGGTGCGCGAGCGCCTCGGCGCGAAGGCGATCCCGATCCAGCTGCCGCTCGGCTCGGGCGAGCTGTTCACCGGTGTGATCGATCTGATTCGCCAGATCGAGATCGTCTACGACGACGAAACGCTGGGGAAGAAGTACGTCGAAGGGCCCGTCCCCTCGGCGCTGCAGGAGCGGGTCGCGGCCCTGCGCCACGAGCTGCTGGAAGCGGTCGTGGAGCACGACGACGCGATTCTGCACAAGTATCTCGAAGGGCAGGCACTGACGGAGGACGAAATCCGCACCGTGCTGCGCAAGGCGACGGTCGCCGGACACGTCGTGCCGGTGCTGTGCGGCGCGGCGTTCAAGAACAAGGGCGTGCAGCAGCTGCTCGACGCGGTGGTCGACTATCTCCCCGCGCCGGTTGATGTCGCCGCGATCCAGGGCCACCTGCCCCACCACGATGCGACGCACGCCGAGCGCCACGCCTCGGATGAGGAGCCGTTCGCGGCGCTGGCCTTCAAGATCGCGACCGACCCCTACGTCGGAAAACTCACGTTCTTCCGCGTGTACTCGGGTGTCCTGTCGGCCGGCTCCTACGTCTACAACAGCACCAAGGACCGCAAGGAGCGGATCGGCCGGCTGCTCCAGATGCACGCCAACAAGCGCGAGGAAATCGAGGAAGTGCGCGCCGGCGACATCGCGGCCGCGATCGGCCTGAAGGACACGAAGACCGGCGACACGCTGTGCGTCGAGACGGATCCCATCATCCTCGAGGCGATGAAGTTCCCCGAGCCGGTGATCTCGGTCGCGATCGAGCCGAAGACCAAGGCCGACCAGGACAAGCTCGGCATCGCGCTGCAGAAGCTG
>CAZXKN010000161.1:0-5639 GCA_964641815.1 uncultured Gemmatimonadaceae bacterium
CCCCCGGCCGCCGCTCGCCGTCACAGTCTCGGACTCAACTGCGCGTACGCTGGCGGCCTCGGCCGGCGAGACGTTGAACAGGACATCGAGCGCGCTCGGGTCGGCGACCTCGACGAGCGGCACGCTGGGATCGACGGACGCGCCGAGCACCGCGGTCATCCGGGTGACGACGCCCGAGAGCGGAGCCCGGAGCGTCGCGAGCTGCTGCGCGCGCTCCGCGGTCACGGCGGCTACCTGCGCCTGGGCCAGGTCCGCCGCCGCCTGCTCGGAGTCCTTCTCGGCCAGGATGCCGGCCTGAACGAGCCGCACGGCACGGTCATAGGCGCGCTGGGCGTTGCCGAGGCCGGCGGCAGCGCTTCTCGCACTGGCATCGAAGGGTGCCCGCTCGAGTTCGACCAGCGGATCGCCCTCGCGCACCCGCTGCCCGGCCGCCACGAAGATCCGCGCGACCCGCGTCGGCGCGGGAGCGGCGAGTGCGGCAAACCGGCCGGGATGCGGCACCACGGCGCCGATCGCCTGCACCACCTGCGGGAACGCCTGGGTCCGGGCCACGGCGGTATCGGCGTCGACGACCGCCGTGGCCGCCGCATCCCCTCCTTCGGCGTGCTGCGAGCACGCAGCCGCGAGGATCAAGAGCGCGCGCATCGCGCCGGAACGCACGGGGCTCATGGCGCGCGCCCGGCGGTCAGGAGCCGCAGCAGGTCGGCGGCGTCGTTGGCCGCGCTCATGTCGTCGACGTAGCGGCCCAGCGCTTCCCGCGCGAGTCGCTGCGCCTCGAGCACGTTGGCGAGCGGCACCGCGCCTTCGCGATAGGCCTGCAGCGACATCGCCGCCACCTGATCGGCGCCCGCCAGCAGTGCGCGGTCACGCGTGACGCGCGCGGTCGCCAGCGCGGAGGTCCGTCGCGCCCGCTCCAGCTCCGCCGTCTGCTCGCGGCGCGCCAGGTCGAGCTCCGCTTGCGCCCGCGCGCGCGCGGCCCGCGCCTGCGCGACCTCGCCGCCATTGCGGTGGAACAGGGGAATCGGCAGCGCCAGCCCGAACGTCGGCAAGGAGCCCGTCTGGCCCGGATCGCCGAACTCCACGCCCACCTGGAAGCTCGGCGCGGGAAACGCATTGCGGTGCGCGAGCGAAAGGCTGCGCTCTTCCGAGCGCAGCTGCGCTGCCGCCGCGGCCACGAGCAGCGGCTCGCCCACGGCAGCGGCCGGCGGCGCGGTGTCGGGCGGCGGTACCAGCGTATCGGCGAGCACGATCGTCTGTGAATCGGCGGCGAGACCCATGGCCAATTGTACGGCCAGGACGGTCGCGACGCTGGCGAGCGCGTCATCGGCGGCGGCGTTGGCCATCTGCCCGGCGTTGATTTCAGCCAGTCGCACGTCGAGCTCGCTCACGTCCCCTACCGACCGCCGCAGCCGCGCCATGGCGAGGAGGCTGTCGGCGGCCTGGGCGGTGCGCCGCGACAACCCGGCGTGTGCCAGCGCCGCGAGCGCGTGCGTGTAGGCCGTGTCGACGTCGTAGCGAATCGCGGCCCATTCGAAGTCGAAGCGAAACCGCGCGGCGTCCCGTCCGGCGGCCGCGGCACCCACGCGGGCCGAGCGCAGCCAGGGAAGGTCGAGCGGTACGTCGGCGATCAGGTGGTAGTGCGGCGTGTCTTTCGTGTAGGTCGCCGAGAGCGACGGGTTGGGATAGAGTCGCGCGCCGTGGAGCAGTCCCGCGGCCGCCTGTGTGTCAGCGCGAGCGAACGCGCTGCGGGCGCCGCGGGCCAGAGCGGCGGCCACGGCGTCGGCCCGGGTGACGGGCTGCTGGCCGGCGAGGGACCCGGAGAGAAGCACGAGTCCCGCCAGCGCGCAAGGCAAGCGCATAGGGGGCCGCAACTTATCCAGTCCGCGCTGTCACGCGGCTTACAGCGCTGCTGGAAACGACACGGTCACCGTCGTTCCGGTGCCGATCGTGGATTCGACGTCGAGTCCGGCGCCGTGCTGGTCGGCGATCCAGCGTGCGATGGCGAGGCCGAGCCCGGCGCCATCGGTGTCGCGGCGCGCGCCGTCGGAGCGGAAGAAGCGCTCGAACACACGCGGCAGATCACGGGCGTCGATGCCGACGCCGGTGTCGGCGATGGCGACGGTGCGGCGGCCATCGGCGACGTGGACATCGAGCCGCACCTGACCGCCCGGTGGCGTGAACTTGATCGCATTGTCGAGCAGGATGAGGAGCAGGCGGCGCACCAGGACGGGATCGCCGGTGATCGCGGCTTCCTCGAAGGTCCCGATGGCGACCGTCACCTGGTGCTGCGCGGCGAGGGAGCGAATCGATTCCACGGCGTCGGAGGCGAGGTCGTCGAGGTACACCGTCTTGCGCACGGCGGGAAGCTCGCCGGCGTCGGCACGGGCCAGGGTGAGCAGGTTCGACACGATGGCGCCGACGCGCTCGACCTCGCGCACCACGGCGTGCAGGGTGTCGGCATCGCGACGGGGGTCGCGCTCTTCGGCCAGCGCGACTTCCGCCCGCGTGCGGAGCAGCGTGACCGGGGTGCGCAGCTCGTGGGCGGCGTCGGCCATGAAGCGGCGCATCTGATCCATCGACCGCTCGATCGGGGCGGTCGACTGCCGCACCAGCACGTAGCCGCCGCCGGCGACGAGCAGCAGGGCCACGAAGGCCGCGGCTGCGAACACTTCGATCAGGGACGCGTAGCGGCCCTCCAGCTCGACGCGGTCGGCGGCCACCGCCGCGACGTAGACGGCGCCGCTCGTGCCGGTGAACCGTTGCGCGTGCAGCCGGATTTCACGGTCCCCCGGCTCGCTCTTGTCGAGGTCGGACTGGCCGTTGACCGCGGCGTCGCGCGCCGCCGCCTGGACCCACCCCGGCGCGTCGGGGGGAATGATCGGCGTACCGGTGGAGTCGAGCAGGAAGAGCATGCGGTCGGGGATGTGCAGCTCGGAGACGGCGTCGGCGACCGGCCCCCGGGTCTGCGCGCGCTCGACTTCGCGGATCCGGGCGGCGCGTTGCAGTGCGACCGTCGCGCCGCGCAGCGACGCATCGAGCTGGCGCGACAACTGGCGGCGCACGCCGAAGAAGACGCCGCCGCCGAGCAGGACGAGGATGAGCGTGAAGACGCCGCCGTACCACAGCGTGAGCTGGAACCGCAGCCGCGCCAGCGGATCGGCGCGCCCGCTCACTCGCCGAACCGATAGCCGGCGCCGCGCAGCGTGGTGATCAACTTGGGCTCGTAGTCGTCGTCGATCTTGCGGCGCAGCCGGCGGACCAGGACTTCGAGCAGATTGGCAAAGGGATCGTGATTGTCGTCCCACACGTGCGCCGTGATGGTCGCCCGGTCGAGCACGCGGCCGGGGTGGCGCACGAACAGCTCGAGCAGCGTGAATTCCTTGGCGGTGAGATCGATCGGCGTGCCGCCGCGGTGCACGGTGCGGGCGGCCAGGTCCACCTCGAGATCGGCCACGCGGTGCACGGCCGGGGTGAGGGCGGGATGGCGGCGCGACAGCGCCTGGACGCGCGCGACCAGCTCGCGGAAGGCGAACGGCTTGCTGAGGTAGTCGTCGGCGCCGGCCTCGAGCCCGCGCACGCGATCGTCGACGGCATCGAGGGCGGTGAGCATCAGCACGGACGTCGTGCTGCCGCGTTCCCGCAGCCTGCGGCACAGATCGAAGCCCGACCCGCCGGGGAGCATGACGTCGAGAATCACGACGTCGAAGGCAGTCTGGCCGGCGCGCTCGAGGCCGTCGCTGAAGGTCGGAGCAACGGTGACTTCGATCTGTATCTTGGCGAGGCCGTCGCGCACCAGCCCGGCCAGCTCGGCATCGTCTTCGACGATGAGAACCCGCATGTCCTCTACCTTAATGAAGTCCGCCGGAATGAAGTCCGCCGGCAGCGGCGAATGCCCCCAAGGGGAATCGAACCCCTGTTCCCACCTTGAAAGAGTGGTGTCCTAACCGTTAGACGATGGGGGCTTACAAAGACCTGACTGCGTATGGGTGAAGACGTATGGAAAAGACGTAGTGAAAAAACGTAACATGGATAGCGGTAACGGGATTCGAACCCGTGTTTGAGCCTTGAGAGGGCTCCGTCCTAGTCCCCTAGACGATACCGCCGGACGCGAAAATATCGCTGACGCACGCATGCCTTGGCAACAGATGCCGCGTCCCCGCAGCGCGGTGAACGGGCGCGAGGCTTGCAACCGTGCCGGCACGACGATGCGATCGCACGCCACTCTGGTCGCCGGTCTGCTCGCGCTCGTGGGGTCGGGATTGAGCTGCCATGCCGGCGACTTGTTGAATGGGACGACCACCGGGAACTCACCGGTCGCAGCCCGCCGGCTGGCGTTCACCACGCAACCGGGCTCCGTCGCCGCCGGCGCGCCCATCCCCACGGTGCGCGTCAGCGCGCTCGACTCGAGCGGCGCCCTGGCAGCGGCGTACAGCGGCGCGATCACCGTCTCGCTCGGCAGCAACCCGAGTGCCGCCACGCTCAGCGGCACACTGAGTGCAACCGCCGTAAACGGCGTGGCGACGTTCGCCGATCTGCGCATCGACAAAGCCGGCACCGGGTACACGCTGCGGGCGGTCGCGTCAGGCCTCAGCGCAGCGACGAGCCAGTCGTTCGACGTCACCGCGACACAGCCCCCGCCCCCGCCGCCCGCGACGCAGCTCCGGTTCACCGTGCAGCCGCCACAATCGACGCCGACAGGTCAGACGATGACCGCGCTGAGCGTGTCGGCGCTCGACGCGACGGGGGCGGTCGTCACGACCTTCAGCGGCGCGATCACCGTCGCGATCGGGACCAATCCCTCCGGCGGCACGCTCTCGGGAACCTCGACCGTCAACGCGGTGAGCGGCGTCGCGACGTTCGCGACCCTCTCGATCGACAAGGCGGGGTCCGGATATACGCTGCAGGCGACGAGCTCGGGACTCACGAGCGCCACCAGTCAGGGATTCAGCATCACCGCCACCGCGCCGCCGCCCGCGACGCAGCTGCGCTTCACCGTGCAGCCCACCAACACCCTGCCGCTCACGACGATCACACCAGCCGTGGAGGTGGCGGCGCTCGATGCCCTGGGCAATCCCGTGAGCGGATTCACGGGGACGATCACGATCGCGATCGGATACGACGCGAGCCTGCTCGGCAACGCGGTGCTGTCGGGGACGCTCAGCGTGACGGCGGTGAGCGGCGTAGCGCGCTTCAGCAACCTGAGTATCGACGAGATCGGGCTCGGCTACACACTGCGGGCAACGGCGACGGGGCTCACGAGCGCGGAAAGCGGGCCGTTCAACATCGGTACACCATAGGACAGGAAAGACACCCCTGGACGGACAGACGCACAGGAACAGGGACCTGCGATACCAGACGCACAGACGCACAGCGGTGAACAGATGACAGCGAAACAGGTAGGCTGGCTGGCACACCCGTTCACTGTTCACAGTTCACAGTTCACCGCTGCACGTCTATACGTCTAGTAGTGATTGTCCCTGTTTTTCGTGTGCGTCTGGACGTCTAGTAGTGCCTGTTCCGCGTTACGAGTGATCATCGGCGTTCGCCCAGATGACGGACGGATCGTCGCCCGCAAATGCGTTGACGTGCACCATCCACCCGAACAGATGGGGGACGAAGCGCCCGCCGACGGCGGCGCA